>MGBV01000211.1:19265-34304 GCA_001788415.1 Candidatus Rokubacteria bacterium GWC2_70_16
GGGCGCAGCAGGCGGACGCCGGGCTCGCCGAGCTGCGCAGCGTGGTGGACACGCTCATCACCATTCCCAACGAACGGCTCCTGGCCGTCGTGGACCGCGGCACGCCGCTGCTCGAGGCCTTCAAGGTCGCCGACACGGTGCTGCTCCAGGCCGTCCAGGGCATCTCGGACCTCATCCTCGTGCCGGGGCTCATCAACCTGGACTTCGCGGATGTGCGGACGATCATGTCCGGCATGGGCATGGCGCTCATGGGCGCCGGCACCGGCAAGGGGGAGCACCGCGCGCTGGACGCCGCGCAGAAGGCCGTGGCGAGCCCCCTTCTCGACGAGACCTCCATCGACGGGGCCCGCGGCATCCTCATCAACTTCACCGGCGGCCCGGACCTGTCCATCCACGAGGTGGTGGAGGCCGCGAAGATCGTCCAGGAGGCCGCCCACGAGGACGCCAACATCATCTTCGGCGCCGTCATCGACGAGGGCCTGCACGACGAGGTGCGGATCACGGTGATCGCCACTGGCTTTGCCGAGCGCTCGGTCGCGGCGGAGCCCGGCGGCAAGGTGGTCGAGATGCCCCGCGCTCCGCGGAGCCCGTCCTCGCCCTCCTGGCGCCGGCCGGCGGTGGTGGGGCCGCGCGCCGAGATGGGGGACCCGCTGGAGGAGGACCTGGACGTCCCGGCCTTCCTCCGCCGCCAGGCAGACTGAGCCGATCTGCCCGGGCCGGGCGTGAGAGAATGGGAGCGGCATGACGGGACGCCCCCCCTTTCTCACCTCGCCCCTGCTGGAGGCCGCGGGAGTGCCTCATCTCTTCACGACGCGGTACTTCCCCCGCCTCGAGCGCGCCGCGAACGGGGGCTGGCCGTTCGGCCCCGCAGCCCGGGCGCTCCTCGGCGAGCGCGGGCTCCTGCAGGACCCGCCGGCCTTCGCCCGCCAGGTGCACGGGGCGGAAGTGGCCGAGGCCCGCGCGGGCGGCTCCGTCGGCCGGGCCGACGCGCTGATCAGTGATCGCCCCGGCCTGCCGCTGGCCGTCTTCACCGCCGACTGCCTTCCCATCGTCCTCTTCGACCCGACCGGACGCCGCCTCGCCGTGGCGCACGCAGGCTGGCGGGGGACGGCGCAGTCCGTGGCGCGGGTCGCGGCAGAGGCCCTCACGCGCGCCGGGGCTCCGCGCGAGAGGCTCCTGGCTGCCATCGGTCCCTCCATCGGCCCATGCTGTTACGAGGTGGATCTCCCCGTCATCCAGCGCCTGGGGAGCGCCTTCCCAGGCGCGTGGCCGGCCTGGGTCACCCCCGCCGGGCCGGGGAAATGGATGCTCGACCTGTGGAAGGTCAACGAGGAGCAGCTGCGCAGCGCCGGCGTCGATCCCTCCAGGATCGACAACCCGCGGCTCTGCACGGCCTGCCGGCTCGACCTCTTCTTCTCCTACCGGCGCGAGGGCAGGGGAGGCAGCCTGGCGACGGTGGCGGCCGTCCCCGTCTCGTCCTGAAGCCGCGACCCCCCGGGCGGGCCGGCATGCTAGAATCGCGCAGCCGGAACAACGGGCTCATGCTGGACATCCAGGAGAACGTCGAGCGGGTTCGGGCTGCCATCGAGCGGGCGTGCCTCCGATCGGGCCGCGACCCGCGCGAGGTGCTCCTCATCGCTGTGTCGAAGACGGTGGATCTCGACCGCATCCGCCTCGCGGTGGACGCGGGCGTGCCCGCGCTGGGCGAGAACCGGGTGCAGGAGGCGAAGGACAAGGTCGCCCTCCTCGGCCACCCGGTGCCGTGGCACCTGGTCGGGTCGCTGCAGACCAACAAGGCCAGGGACGCGGTGCGCCTCTTCGACTGGATCCAGTCGGTGGACCGACTGGAGCTGGCGCGCGAGCTGGACAGCCGCGCGCGGGCCGCCGGCCGGGTCGTGGAGGCGCTGCTCCAGGTGAACGTGGGGGAGGAGCCCCAGAAGGGCGGCGTGGCGCCCGCCGAGATGAAGGCCGTCCTCGACGCGGCGGCGGCGCTGCCGGGGTTGCGCATTCGCGGGCTCATGACCATCCCGCCGCTCGGGCCGGATGCCGAGGCGGCGCGCCCGCACTTCCGCCGGCTGCGCGGGCTGCGGGACGCGGCAGGGCTTCCGCACCTGTCCATGGGCATGAGCGGCGACTTCGAGGTCGCGATCGAGGAGGGCGCGACCATGGTGCGGGTGGGCACGGCCATCTTCGGCCCCCGGCAGCGCCCCGCCCCGGGGAGGGCAGCTTTGTGACCATCAAGGGCAAGCGGATCGGTTTCCTGGGCGCGGGGAATATCGGCGAGGCCATGATCCGGGGCTTGCTCCAGGCGGGGCTCGTCCCCGCCCAGGACGTCGCGGCCAGCGATGCCCGGCCGGAGCGCCTGGCCCAGATCGCGCGGCAGTACGGGATCCGCG
Organism: Candidatus Rokubacteria bacterium GWC2_70_16; assembly: GCA_001788415.1. Classification (GTDB taxonomy): domain Bacteria; phylum Methylomirabilota; class Methylomirabilia; order Rokubacteriales; family CSP1-6; genus UBA12499. The sequence continues at coordinate 21,662 of MGBV01000211.1, forward strand.
CCTGCGCCGACAACCCGACCCTGGTCCGCGAGTCCCACGTCATCGTCCTGGCGGTGAAGCCGCAGATCATGGCGGCGGTGTGCGCGGAGATCACCCCGGCCGTGGACCGGAGCAAGCTGATCATCTCGCTGGCGGCCGGTGTCTCCACCACCACGCTCCGGCAGCAGCTGCCCCACGTGGAGCGCCTCATCCGCGTCATGCCCAACACGCCCGCGCTGGTGCTGGAGGCGGTGACGGCCATCGCGCGCGCCGACGGGCTCGAGGGGGGCGACCTGGAGACGGCCCAGGAGCTCTTTGGCGCGGTGGGGCGCGTGGTGGTCCTGGACGAGGAGGCGCTGGACGCGGTGACGGGACTCTCGGGCTCCGGCCCGGCCTACGTGGCCATCGTGATCGAGTCGCTCGCCGACGGGGGCGTCAAGATGGGCCTCGACCGGGCCACGGCCATGACGCTCGCCGCCCAGACCGTGCTCGGCTCGGCCAAGCTCATCCTCGAGACCGGCACCCACCCCGGGCAGCTCAAGGACATGGTCGCCTCCCCGGGCGGGACCACCATCGCCGGCATCGCGGCGCTGGAGGAGGGGGGCGTGCGCCGGACCTTCATCAGCGCCGTGGAGCGGGCGACGCTGCGCTCCCGCGAGCTCGGGAAAGGACGCTAGCGTGCTCGGCTACACCCTCGTCGGCTTCATCGGCCAGCTCCTGCAGCTCTACACCTACGTGATCATCGCCGCGGCGCTCATCAGCTGGGTGCGCCCCGATCCCCGCAACCCCATCGTCCGCTTCCTCCACATGGCCACGGAGCCCGTGCTGAGGCCCCTGCGCCAGCTCCTGCCCCCGTGGAAGACGGGCGGCCTCGACCTCTCGCCGCTCATCGCCCTGATCGCCATCCAGTTCGTGGAGCGGGTCATCCTGCCGTTGCTGTACTGAGGAGGGCACCGTGCGCATCTCGCCCATGGACATCCGGCAGCAGCAGTTCACGGTGAAGATGTTCCGGGGCTTCGACGTCCAGGAGGTGGACACCTTCCTCGAGGACGTCGCCCAGGACTACGAGGCCCTGGTCAGGGAGAACACGCTCCTGAAGGAGCAGCTCCAGGTGCTGGAGGAGCGCACGCGCGGCCTCGAGGATCGGGAGAAGGTGCTGCAGGAGACCCTCGTGACCACCCAGCGGCTCACCGAGGAGATGAAGGGGGCGGCCAGGCGCGAGGCGGCGCTCGTGGTGCGCGAGGCCGAGGCGGCGGGCGAGAAGTTCCTCGAGCAGGCCCGCGCCCAGGAGGCGGTGATCCGGAGCGAGGTCATGCTGCTCAAGCGCCACCGCCGCCAGCTTGCCGAAGGGCTCCGGTCCACCCTCGAGATGTACCAGCGCCTCGTGGCGGAGGATCTCCGCTCGGGCCCGTCCGAGGAGCCCGCGACGGGCGGCGCCTCCTCCGGGTCGCCGGCCGGCGACTGAGCCGGACGATGGCGGCTCCGCCCGCCCGGCGCGAAGGGAGACTGCTCCACGTCCGCGTCCGACCCGGCGCCTCGCGGAACGAGGTGGTGGGCTGGCAGGGCGAGGCGCTCCGCGTCCGCGTCACCTCGCCGCCCGAGGGCGGGCGGGCCAACCGGGCCGTGACGGCGCTCTTGGCGACGGCCCTGGGTGTGCCGCCCTCGTCGGTGGAGCTGGTGCGCGGCGGGAGCGCCCGCGACAAGCTCTTCCTCGTGCGCGGCCTCGATGCCGACGGCCTCAGGGCCCGGCTTGGAAAGGACCCGTCGCGATGATCTCGCCGATCCGCTGGCAGGGGGACCGCCTCCTGCTCCTGGACCAGACGCTCCTGCCGGCGCAGGAAGTGGAGCGCCCCTACACGACCTGGCATGATGTAGCCGAGGCCATCCGCACGCTCGTGGTCCGGGGGGCGCCGGCCATCGGCGTGACGGCGGCCTTCGGCGTGGCGCTGGCGGCGCGGGCGAGCGCGGCGCGGGATGCGGACGGCCTCATGGCGGAGCTGGAGGAGGCCATCAAGGGCCTCGGGGCCACGCGCCCCACCGCCGTGAACCTCTTCTGGGCGCTGGAGCGCATGCGCCGCGTGGCGCTGGCCCACCGCCATCTGCCGGTGGCGGCGCTCGGGCAGCGGCTCTTGGCCGAGGCGCAGGCGATGCTCGACGAGGACGTGGCGGCGAACCGGGCGCTCGGGGCCCACGGCGCGACGCTCGTGCCGGAGCGGGCCCGCATCCTCACCCACTGCAATGCCGCCGCACTAGCCACGGCGGGCTATGGGACCGCGGGCGGGGTGATCCGCGCGGCCCACGAGCGGGGGCGCCTGAGCCTGGTCTGGGTGGACGAGACGCGCCCCGTCATGCAGGGCTCCCGGCTCACGGCCTGGGAGATGGTCAAGGAGGGGATTCCCCACCGGCTCATCTCGGATGTGGCGGCGGCCTTCGTCATGAAGCGCGGCGAGGTGGATCTCGTGGTCACGGGGGCCGACCGCATCGCCGCCAACGGGGACACGGCGAACAAGATCGGCACCTACGGGCTCGCCGTCCTGGCCCGCCACCACGGGATCCCCTTCTACATCGCCGCCCCGGTCTCGACCATCGATCCGTCCATCCCCACTGGCGCCTCCATCGTGATCGAGGAGCGGGACCCGGCCGAGGTGCGTGGCGTGGCCGGGCGCCAGACGGCGCCTGCCGAGTCGCCCGTCTTCAACCCGGCCTTCGACGTGACGCCGGCCGACCTCATCACGGTGATCATCACCGAGCGCGGCCTCTACCGCCCCCCGTACCACTTCACGTAGACACCGCGCGAGGCGAGCAGCGCGTGTCGCTCAACCGCCAGATCGAGTCGGCGCGCGCCTACCACGCCGGGACCGCCCACAGCCCCCGCTCAGTCCGCGCGGACGGCCACGGCCTCGACTGGGAGATCAAGCCGGCGCCCTTCAAGATCTACCCCGACCTGCCGGCCGTCCCGCTGCCCCGGGATCTCCCCGCGCTGGAGATCGACACCCTCGCCGCCCTGGCGGGAGGGGCCGGCGATCCCCGCCCGCTCGACCTCGACCGCCTCGCATCGCTCCTCTTCTTCTCGGCGGGAGTGACCAGGCGGAAGACCTCCCCCGGGGGCGGGGAGATGTACTTCCGGGCGGCGCCCTCCACGGGCGCCCTCTACCAGACCGAGGTCTACGTGGTGGCCGGGGACGTGGAGGGGCTGGCCCCGGGCGTCTACCACTTCTGCCCCGGGGATTTCGCGCTGCGGCGGCTGCGCGAGGGCGATTTCCGCGGCGCCATGGCCGTGGCGGCGGCGGACGATGCCGCCGGGCGCGTGCCCGCGACGCTCGTGCTGAGCGGGCTCTACTGGCGCAACGCATGGAAGTATCGCGCGCGCGCCTATCGCCATCTCTTCTGGGACTCGGGCACCATGCTCGCCAATGCGCTGGCCGCCGCCGCGGGGCTCGGGCTGGCTGCGCGGACGGTGACGGGCTTCGTGGACCGCGAGATCCACGGGCTGCTGGGCCTCGATCCCGGGAAGGAAGGGGCCCTCGTGCTCCTGCCCGTCGGCCCGGAGGGCGCCGGCGCCGGCCCGCCTCCCGTCGTCGTCCCGCTCCAGCACCGGGTGGTTCCGCTCTCCTCGAGCGAGGTGGAGTACCCGGCGGTGCGGGCGGCCCACGCCGACTCCTGCCTGGCCTCCGAGGCCGAGGCGATGCAGTGGCGGGAGAGCCCGGAGCCGCCGCCGCGCGCGATGGGGGCCCAGCCATCGTGCCTCGCGCTGCCGGCGCCGCGCGGCACGGCGGGGCGGGGGCTCGGCGAGACGATCCTCGCGCGCGGCTCCGCGCGCGCGTTCTCCGGCGCGGCGATCAGCGCCGAGGCGCTCTCCGCGGCCCTCCACCACGCGACGCGGCCCTCGGCCGGGGATGCGCCATCGGGGCTCGTGGATCTCTACGTCAACGTGCACGCCGTGGACGGCGCCCCTCCCGGCGCCTACGTCTACCGCCGACAGGAGCACGCGCTGGAGCCCCTCAGGGCGGGCGACTTCCGGCGTGACTCGGCCTTCCTCTGCCTCGAGCAGCCGCTGGGCGGCCGCTCCAGCGCCACCGTGTTCTTCCTCGCCGATCTGGAGGGCGTCCTCGCGCGCTTCGGCAACCGCGGCTACCGGCTGGCGAACCTGGAGGCCGGGCTCACGGGCGGGCGCCTCTACCTCGCCGCCTACGCCCAGCGCTTCGGCGCCACGGGGCTCACCTTCTACGACGACGCCGTGGTCGCCTTCTTCTCGCCCCACGCCTCCGGCAAGGACGCCATCTTCGTCACCGCGCTGGGCCCCGCCGCCACCCGCCCGGTCGCCCAATCGCCGTTCCCGAGCGATCCGAGCCAATGAGTCTCGCGGAATCCCTCGGCCGCGCGGGCGGCATTGCCAGGGTCGCGCCGCTTCTGATAGGGTGAGTTGCGTGACCCATCTCGATCGCGGGAGGAGCCCCCGATGAAGAAGTACTACCTGCACCGGACGCCCGAGCACGCGGCGCTCTTCACCGAGGTGCGGGCCGCCCAGACGGTGTTCGCGGACCGGGGCTGAGCCCGAGGCCGTCTGGTAGAATCAGCCGCTGGCCATGGGGCTCAGACTCTTCCTCCTCCGTCACGCCGAGACCGCCTGGAACCGGGAGCGCCGCTACCAGGGGTGGACGGACACCGGTCTGTCCGATGCCGGACGCACCCAGGCCGAGGCCGCCGGCCGCGCGCTGGCCGGGGCCTCCCTCCAGGCCGTCTACGCGAGCCCGCTGCGCCGGGCGCAGGAGACGGCCGCGGCCATCGCCGCGCCCCATGGGCTTTCCGTGCGCGTGGAGGAGGCCTTCAAGGAGATGGGCTTCGGGGGGTGGGAGGGGTTGACGGTGGAGGAGGCGCGCGCCCAGGAGCCTGCCCTCTACCGGACCTGGCTCGAGACGCCGCACCTGGCGGGGCCGCCCGGGGGCGAGCGCCTGCCAGACGTGAAGCGGCGGGTGCTGGCGGGGCTCGAGAGGCTGCGGGAGGGGCACGACGAGGAGAGCATCTGTCTCGTCGCTCATGGCATCACGGCGCGGATCCTCATCCTCGAGGCCCTCGGCCTGCCGCTTCCGCGCATCTGGTCGCTCCACGTCTCGTCGGCGGGCATCTCGGAGCTCGAGTTCCGGCCCGACTGGACGGCGCTGCACCGGATGAACACGCTCGTCCATCTGGACGCCGTCCTGGCCGGCCGGTAGGAGCCGACGCCGTGGAGCGCCGGCCGCAGCAAACCCAGCTGCCCAAGGGCGTCAAGATCTACCTCCCCGACGAGGCGGCGCAGAAGCGTGCCGTCGAGGAGCGGCTCCTCGGCGTCTTCCGCCGCTGGGGATACCGTGAGGTGGTCACCCCCACCTACGAGTACTTCGACGTGCTCTCCCAGGGGACGGACCACGACCTCCAGGAGGGCATGTTCAAGATGGTGGACCGCGAGTCGGGGCGGCTCCTCGCCCTCCGCGCGGACATCACGCCCCAGATCGCCCGGATCGTCGCGACGCGGATGCGAGACGAGCCCAAGCCGCTCCGCCTGGCCTACGTCACCAACGTCTTCCGCTACGACGAGCCCCAGGTGGGCCGCTACCGGGAGTTCCACCAGGCGGGCGTCGAGCTGGTGGGGCTGCCGAACCCCGAGGGCGACGCCGAGATGATCGCCATGACCGTCGAGTGCCTGCGCGCGCTGGGCCTGGACCGCTTCCAGCTCGACGTCGGGCAGACGGATTTCTTCCGCGGCATCCTCGAGGATCTCGCGGTGGACGAGACCACCGCGCGCCGGCTGCGCTCGGCGCTGTCGCGCAAGGACGTCTCCGCGCTCGAGCGCCGGGTCGGGGAGCTGGGCGCCCCCGCCGCCGTGACCGAGCTGCTGCTGGCGCTGCCGTCGCTCTACGGCCGCGGCGAGGTGCTCGAGCGCGCCGAGCGGCTGGTGAAGAGCGCGCGCTCGGAGGCGGCGCTGGCGAACCTCGCCGAGGTGTACCGGCTGCTGCGCCTCTACGGTCTCGCGGACGCGGTGCTGCTCGACCTGGGCGAGGTGCGCGGCTTCGACTACTACTCCGGGGTGCACTTCGAGGCCTACGTCACCGGGCTCGGGGCGGCGCTGGCGGGCGGCGGGCGCTACGACCAGATGCTGGGGCGCTTCGGCTACGACTGTCCGGCGACGGGCTTCGCCTTCGAGGTGGGGCGGGCGCTCCTGGCCATGGAGTCCCAGGGCGCGGCGACGGCGCCGCCGGGGCCGGACTTCTTCATCATCGACTTCACCGCGGACAAAACGCGGGCGCTGGCGCTGGCGCGACGGTATCGCGACCTCGGCGCCGCGGTGGCCCGGGACATCATCAGCCGGGGACTCGAGGACTCCGTCGCCTACGCGCGCCAGCAGCGCGCGCGCTGGGTGCTGGTCATCGGCGGTGACCGGAGCGCGCCCGACGCGGTGCGCGTGCTGGACCTGGCGGGAGGCGGCGAGCGCACGCGCGCGGTCGCGGATCTCCTCGCCGATCCGGCGCGGCACTTCCCGGTCTTCGCGCCCGGCAGCGGGAGCGGGAGCCATGCCTAACATCGTGGTGGTGGGCGCCCAGTGGGGCGACGAGGGCAAGGGGAAGGTCGTGGACGTGCTCACCCCGCACGTGGACGTCGTCGTGCGCTATCAGGGCGGCAACAACGCGGGGCACACGGTGGTCGTGGGGAAGGAGAAGTTCGTGCTCCAGTCCATTCCCTCGGGGATCCTCCACCGCGGCTGCCGCTGCGTCATCGGCTGCGGCGTCGTGATCAACCCGGCCTCGCTCATCGACGAGATGGAGGCGCTCGTCCAGCGGGGCGTCTCGCTGGACGGCAACCTCTATATCTCCAAGAACGCGCATCTCGTCATGCCCTACCACCCGGCGCTGGACCGGGCCGCGGAGTCCCAGGCCGGCAAGCGCCGCATCGGGACCACGGGCAAGGGCGTGGGGCCGGCCTACGCGGACAAGGCCGCGCGTGTCGGGATCCGCATGGCGGATCTCCTGGACGAGCAGCTCTTCCGCGAGAAGCTCGAGTTCAACATCCGCCAGAAGAACCGCCTCCTGCGGGAGATCTACGACGCCGAGGAGTTCACGGTGGAGGGGATCCTCGGGCCGTACCTCCGCTACGCCGGGTGGCTCGCGCCCTACATCACCGACACCGCGCTCCTCCTGTCGCGCTGGATCGACGGCGGCGCCTCTGTCATGTTCGAGGGCGCCCAGGGGACGCTGCTGGACGTGGACCACGGGACGTACCCCTTCATCACCTCCTCCAGCACCACGGCCGGCGGGGCCTGCACGGGCACAGGCGTACCCCCCACGAAGATCCACGGCGCGCTGGGCATCTCCAAGGCGTACTGCACGCGGGTGGGCGGCGGCCCCTTCCCGTCGGAGATCTCGGGCGAGATCGCCGATCTCCTGCGCACCCGGGGCAACGAGTTCGGCTCGGTCACGGGGCGGCCGCGGCGCTGCGGCTGGGTGGACGCCGTCGGGCTCAGGTACGCCGCGCGCATCAACGGGCTGGACGCCTTCGCCATCACCAAGCTCGACGTGCTGGACGCCTGCGAGACCGTGAAGATCTGCGTGGGGTATCGCTACCGCGGCGAGGTCTTCACCGAGTTCCCCGAGGAGGAGCGCATCTGGCACGAGGCGGAGCCTGTCTACGAGGAGTGGTCGGGATGGCAGAGCGCGACCCACGGGATGCGGGACTACGCCGAGCTGCCGACCAAGGCGCGGGAGTACCTCGAGCGGCTCTCGGAGATCGTCGGCGTAGGCATCGCGCTGGTCTCCACCGGCCCCGTCCGCGACGACACCATCATCGTGGCCGGCTCGGCCCTCCCCCGCTGGTTCCCCTCCCTCGGCGCCTCCGGGGCGCAGTAGTGGATCGCCGGCCGGGGCGGCCTTGACCGCTCGGCGCGGGGCGGCTAGGCTGGGCCTGCTGGAGGGCAAGGCGTGAAGTGTCCTCGGTGCCAGAGCGAGAACCAACCGGGAGTCAGGTTCTGCGAGGCGTGCGGGGCGCGCCTGGCGCTCGCCTGCTTCTCCTGCGGCGCCGAGGTCGCCCCGGACCGGAAGTTCTGCGGCTTCTGCGGGGCCCCCCACGCGGGCCAGCCCGTGGAGCGCCCCGCCCCGCCGCAAGCCTACACCCCCAAGCACCTGGCCGAGAAGATCCTCGTCTCCCGGAACGCGCTCGAGGGCGAGCGGAAGCAGGTCACCGTGCTGTTCGCCGATCTCAAGGGCTCCATGGAGCTCCTGGCCGACCGCGACCCCGAGGAGGCGCGGGGGATCCTGGACCCCGTCCTCGAGCGGATGATGGAGGCCGTCCACCGCTACGAGGGGACGGTGAACCAGGTCATGGGCGACGGGATCATGGCGCTCTTCGGGGCCCCCTTGGCCCACGAGGACCACGCCGTGCGCGCCTGCTATGCCGCGCTCCGCATGCAGGAGACGGTGGGGTGGTACGCGGAGGAGCTGCGCCGGACCCAGGGGCTCGACGTCCAGATCCGCGTGGGCCTGAACTCCGGCGCCGTGGTGGTCCGCTCCATCGGCTCCGACCTGCACATGGACTACACGGCGGTGGGTCAGACCACCCACCTCGCCGCGCGCATGGAGCAGCTCGCGCGGCCCGGGGCGACCCTCATGACGGCCAACACGCTGTGGCTCGCCGAGGGCTACGTCGAGGTCAAGCCGCTGGGGCCCGTGCCGGTGAAGGGCCTCGCCGAGACCGTCCAGGTGTACGAGGTCGTGTGCGCCGGCCCGGCGCGCTCACGGCTCCAGGTGGCAGCGGCGCGCGGGCTTTCGCCCTTCGTCGGGCGTGACGCGGAGCTCGACGCGCTCCGCCAGTCGCTGGACCGGGTCCAGGCGGGCCACGGGCAGATCGTCGCCGTCGTCGGCGAGCCAGGCGTGGGCAAGTCGCGCCTCTTCTGGGAGTTCACGCGCTCGCACCGCGTCCGCGGCTGGCTGATCCTCGAGGGCAGCGCGGTCTCGTACGCGCGGCTCACCTCCTACTACGCCGTGGTCGACCTCCTCCGCGGCTACTTCCAGGTCGACGACCGCGACGATGCCCGCAGGATTCGCGAGAAGGTCACGGGCAAGCTCCTCACGCTGGACGAGGCGCTCAAGCCCGTGCTGCCCGCCTTCCTCGCCCTGCTGGACGTGCCGGTGGACGACCCCGAGGGGGAGGTGCCCGATCCGCCGCTCCGTCGCCAGCGGACGCTGGAGGCGGTCAAGCGCCTCCTCCTCCGCGAGAGCCAGGTCCAGCCGCTGGTGCTCGTCTTCGAGAACCTCCACTGGATCGACGGGGAGACCCAGGCCTGCCTGGACCACCTCGTCGAGGCGCTGCCGACGGCGCGCATCCTCATCCTCGCCAACTACCGTCCCGAGTACGGGCATCCGTGGGGGGGGCGCAGTTGCTACACGCAGCTCCGTCTCGATCCGCTGCCACCCGTTACCGCGGGAGTCCTGCTCCGCACCTTGCTCGGGGAGGACGCCTCGCTGGAGCCCGTCAAGCGCTTCGTGATCGAGCGGACGGAGGGCAACCCGTTCTTCATCGAGGAGTGCGTCCGCACGCTGATCGAGACGCAGGTCCTCGCCGGGGAGCGCGGCGCCCATCGCCTGGCCAGGGAGCTCACCTCCATGGAGGTGCCCGCCACGGTGCAGGCGATGATCGCCTCGCGCATCGACCGGCTCGCCCCCGAGGACAAGCGGCTCCTCCACGCCGCCTCCGCCATCGGCAAGGACGTGCCGCTGGCCCTGCTGCGGGCCGTCGCGGAAGTGCCCGAGGAGGCGCTCGGCGAGAGCCTGACCCGGCTGCAGGCGGGCGAGTTCCTCTACGAGACGGGCCGCTACCCCGACCTCGAGTACACGTTCAACCACACGCTCACGCATGACGTGGCGTACGGCACGCTGCTCCAGGACCGCCGGCGTGCGCTCCACGCCCAGATCCTCCGGGCCCTGGAGCGCCTGCATGCCGATCGCCGGACGGAGCTGGCGGAGGTGCTCGCCGAGCACGCCTTCCGCGGCGAGGTGTGGGACGAGGCGGTGACCCACCTCCGCCGGGCCGGGGCCAAGGCGACGGCGCGCTGTGCCAACGTCGAGGCGGTGACGTACCTGGAGCGGGCCCTCGCCGCGCTCGGGAAGCAGCCGGAAAGCGGTGAGGTGAGGGCCCAGGGGATCGACGTGCGGTTGGAGCTGCGCCCCCCGCTCTTGCAGCTCGGGCATCTCCAGAAGGTGCTCGCGTTGTCCCAGCAGGCCGAGAACATGGCCAAGCTGATCGGTGATGAGGCGCGCCTGGCCCGCGTGTATAGCTACCTCATCAACTATCATTACCTCAAGGGCGAGCCCGACATGGCCATCGCCTACGGCGAGCGGTGCCTCGCCATCGGCGAGGCCGGCGAGGATGTGGCGCTCCAGGCGCTGGCGCGGGGGTACATGGGCTACAGCTACCACGCGCAGGGGCGCTACCGGGAGGCCGAGGCCGTCCTCGCCCGGAACGTCGAGAAGCTCGACGCCATGCGCGCGGCCGGGAGCCCGGGGTCCCAGACCACGATCTCCTACGTGAGCTCCAGCGGCTGGCTCGCCTTCACCCTGGCGGAGCTGGGAGACTTCGATCAGGCGCGCACGTACGCGGACATGGCGGAGCGGGTGGCCGAGGCCGAGCGCCACGCCTATGCCCGGGCCATCGCCTGGGGCCTCGGCGGGCTCGTGGCCCTCCAGCGCGGCCACCTCGATCGGGCGCGGCACCTCCTGGAGAAGAGCCTCGAGACCTGCCAGAGCGCGCAGCTCACGGTGTGGCAGCCCATCCCCTCGTCACTGCTCGGGCTCACCCAGGTGCTCCTCGGCCGGCATGACGAGGGGCTGCGCCTCCTGGAGGACGGGGTGGCCCGCAGCGAGGCGCTGGGCGTGAAGGCGTACCTCGCGCTCTGGACGGCGCAGCTCGGCGAGGGGCTCGTGGCCGCGGGCCAGGCCTCGCGCGCGCTGGCGGTGGCCGAGACGGCGCTGACGCTCGCCATCACCCACAAGGAGCGAGGGCACCAGGCGCGGGCGCTCCGGCTCCTGGGCGAGGTGGCTCTGGCCGGCGATCCGCCGGACCTGGCGAGGGCCGAGCGGGACCTCGTCCAGGCGCTGGCGCTGGCCACGGAGCTCGGCATGCGCCCGCTCGTCGGCCGGATCCAGCTCGGCCTCGGCCAGCTCCACCTCAAGAAGGGCAGCCGTGCCCAGGCCGAGGATCACCTGATCGCCGCCCTGGCCCTCTTCCGCGCCCTCGACATGCGCTTCTTCGTGATGCAGGCGACGGCGGAGCTCAAGCAGCTCGGGCACCTCTTCGTGGTGGCCCACCACAACCTCGGCCTTTACGAGTACCTCAGGGAGAGGTTCTCGGGGGATCGCGAGGTGACGGTGGTCCTGGACCGGCGCGGGGACGACCGCCGGAGCACCCGGCAGCCCCCCGCCACCGAGCGACGCCGGGGCGAGCGGCGCCAGCCGCGCTCCGTCGACGGCGCCCTGCGCGTCCGCGGACTGGTCGTGCTCCCGCGTGCCGGGGGCTGATGCGCGCCGCGCCCGGTGTCCTCCGCTGGTGGACCTCCGATGTGGCGCGGGCGGCGTCGAAGCTCTACATGACGGCGGAGTTCGCCGAGCTGGTGCGCCAGCTCGGGGGCCCGGAGGTTCCCGACGCCGCCGCGAAGATCCCGCCGCGCGGCCAGCCGCGAAGGCGGTAGCGCCCCTGGCGGCTGGCCCGTCCCCCGCGCGTGATATCATCCCGCCCGGGAGCCGTTAGCTCAGTCGGTAGAGCACCTGCCTTTTAAGCAGGGGGTCGCTGGTTCGATCCCAGCACGGCTCACCATCTCCCCTCGCCGGTCTGGTGCGGCCTACAGGTGGCCGATGGCCTCGATCTCGACGAGCGCGCCCTGCGGCAGCGCGGCGCCGCCGACGGTGGAGCGGGCGGGCGGGGCTTCCCCGGCGTGGCGGCGATAGACCTCATTCATCCCCGGGAAGTCCTCGAGGCGCGCCAGGAACACCGTCGTCTTGACCAGGCGGTCGAGCCCGCTGCCGGCGGCCTCGAGAATGGCTCTGAGGTTGGCCATGACCTGCTCGGTCTGCTCCTGGATGGTGGCGCCAGCGATCTCCGAGGTCCCCGGCTTCACCGCGAGCTGACCCGAGACGAAGACCAGATCGCCGACGCGGATGGCCTGGGAGTAGGGCGCCCCGCGGAACGGGCTTGGCGCGCGGTCGGTGAGGACGACGGACTTCTGTGCCATCGGGGCTCCTCCTCGTGTTGTGGGGCTGCGTGGGTCAGTTCCGTGTGTGGCCTCCCGCGAGCTCGGCCTGCCCGAGCCCGTGTCCCGCTACTGCGGCGCCGTCCAGATGACCGTCCCCTCCTCGGACCGGCACCCAGGTCTCCGCGGGGGTCCCGGAATCGCGTATACTCGCCCCAGACCGCCTTCGCTCGCGCACGCCGGCTACGGACCCGATCATAATCGATGAGGGAGGCACGCCGATGAGAGAAGCCGTGGTGGTGGCCAGTTCCCGGACCCCGCTTGCCAAGTCGTTCCGCGGGTCGTTCAACCTCACGCGGCCGGACGATCTCGCCGCCCACTGCGTCAGGGACGTGCTGGGCAAGGTGCCGCAGCTGGACCCGGCCGAGATCGAGGACGTGGTCCTCGGCTGCGGCC
>MGBV01000211.1:34332-44617 GCA_001788415.1 Candidatus Rokubacteria bacterium GWC2_70_16
GGCACCACCGTCAACCGCTTCTGCTCCTCAGGGCTCCAAGCCATCGCCATCGCCGCCCACCACATCATGAACGACGGGGCGGAGGCCGCCATCGGGGGCGGGGTGGAGAGCATCACCATGCTCCAGCGCGACACCAACCCGAACCCCTGGGTGAAGGAGCGCTATCCCGGCCTGTACATGGTCATGGGCGAGACGGCGGAGGTCGTGGCCAAGCGCTACAAGATCAGCCGCCAGGCGCAGGACGAGTACTCGCTCGGGAGCCAGCAGCGCACCGCCCGAGCCCAGCAGGAGGGCTTCTTCAAGGAGGAGCTGGCGCCCATGCACGTGACGCGCGGCCTCCTGGACAAGAAGACGGGCGAGGTGGTCGGCCAGGAGGAGTACTACGTCGAGAGAGACGAGTGCAACCGGGCGGACACGACGCTCGAGGGGCTGCTGGCGCTGCCGCCGCACTTCGACAAGGAGAGCGGACAGGGCACGGTGACCGCGGGCAACTCCTCCCAGCTCTCCGACGGCGCCTCGGCGACGCTCCTCATGTCGCGGGAGCGGGCCGAGACGCTCGGCGTCCGGCCCAAGCTCGTCTTCCGCGGCTTCGCCGTGGCCGGGTGCGAGCCGGACGAGATGGGGATCGGCCCGGTCTTCGCCGTGCCGAAGCTCCTCCGGCGTCACGGTCTCAAGGGGGACGACATCGACGTGTGGGAGCTGAACGAGGCCTTCGCCGTGCAGGTGGTCTACTGCCGCGACCGGCTCGGCCTCGATCCCGCCAAGCTCAACGTCAACGGCGGCTCGGTGTCCATCGGCCATCCCTTCGGCATGACGGGCTCGCGGATGGTTGGCACGCTCGCCAACGAGATGCTCAGGCGCCGGGCGCGCTACGGCGTGGTGACGATGTGCATCGGCGGCGGCCAGGGCGCCGCGGGGCTCTTCGAGGCCTGCCTGTAGGACTCCGGGGGGGGCGGCGCCGGTTGTCGCGGGCGCGACCGGCTGCTATGATGCGCCTGCTTTCGTTCGCGGTGATGAGCGCTTAGACCCCGTCGTCTAGCCTGGCCAAGGACGCGACCCTTTCAAGGTCGAGATCGCGGGTTCGAATCCCGCCGGGGTCACCACCGCTCTCCGCCGCCCGGGTTGCTCCCGACCCTCGCCGTGGCACCCCGGACCGCAGCCGGAGGGCATGGCCGGCATCATGTGTGTGCCCGCGCAGGAGCAGCCGCCGTGGCCGGATACCTGAGGGTGGTGCTCCGCGACGCCGCCGGCCTGGATGTGCCGGGCGGCCGCATCCTGCTGGACGGCGACGATCATGGCGCCACGCCCGACACCATCGAGGCGACGCTCGGCGATCACCGCCTGGCGGTGACCTGCCTCGACCGCACGGTCGAGCCAGAGAGCCGCCACGTGTACGTCGTCGCGTGCCGTCCCGAGAACGCCCCCGTCAAGAGGTTCACGGCGGCATGATGGCGCGCGCCCCGGGGGCCGCGGCGCGGGTGGGCGGGCTCATCGGGCTTGTGGCGGCGCTCTTCACGGGAGCCTGCGGGCTCTACGTCAGCGACAATGCCAGGCTCGAGGAGCCCGGCGCCCCGCCGGCGCCCTACGACCCGGGGCAGGTGGCGGTGTTCCTCGCGCTCTCCGGCGGCGGGACGCGGGCGGCGGCCCTGTCCTACGGGGCGATGACGGCGCTGGAGGCGATCGCCGTGCCCGGGGAGGACGGGCAGGCGAGCACGCTCCTGCGCGAGGTCGACTACATCTCCGCGGTGTCGGGCGGCTCCTTCACGGCGGCCTTCTATGCCCACCTGGCCGGGGAGCCGTCCCGTCGCCGCTTCGACGAGATCGTGGACCGCGTGCTGCACCGGAACCTCGAGCTGGAGATCGCGGTGCGGCTCTTCGCCAACCCCCTGAACTGGTTCCGCCTGCCCTTCACGGCCTATGACCGCACCCAGGTCGCGGCCGGGCTCTACGGCGCCACGATCTTCGACGGCGCCCGCCTCGGTGACCTGCCGCTCCGGCCCCGCCTGATCCTCAACGCCAGCGACCTCGGCACGGGACTCAGGTTCGAGTTCTCGCCCGCGGCCTTCCGCTGCCTCGGCTCCGACCATGCCCGCTACCCGCTGGGGCATGCGGTGGCGGCCTCCTCGGCCTTTCCGGGCGCCTTCACCTCGATCACGCTCACCAACCACGGGGGCGATGCGCGGGCGTGTCTCGCCGAGCGCGACCGGAGGGCGCTCACCCCGGCGACCCGCGAGGTCAACCCGCTGCGGACGGCGCGAGCCGAGCGACGGCTGCAGTACCTGGACCGCGGCGAGGCGCGCTACGTCCACCTCGCCGACGGCGGCATCACGGACAATCTCGGGCTCGACGCCGTCCTGGACCTCCTGAGCGCGGATGGCGAGCTGGGCCGGCGCATCAACCAGCGGCGGCTCAAGGCGGTGGCCGTCATCTCGGTGAACGCCACGCCGGCCGCGCCCATGGAGATCGGCAGGGCCCGGGGCGGCCCGGGCGTGCTCGCCGTCGTCCTGCGCGCCTTCGACCTCTTCCTGTGGGACGCGGGCGCCGAGACGGTGAACGATCTGTCCCGCACCCTCGAGGAGAAGGCCGACTTCGCCCGCGTGACGGGGCGCGACCTGCGCCTGTTCTTCATCGAGGTGAAGTTCGACGACATCGCCGACCCCGCCCGGCGCGTGGCCCTCGCCTCCATCGGCACGCGCCTGGGGCTGCCGGCGGCGCAGGTGGACGCGCTGATGGCCGCGGGCCGCGAGCTCGTCGCATCGGGGCGGAACGGCCGCAACCGCGCGGAGCTCGACGGCCTCGTCGAGGTCTTCGGCTCGCTCCGGAGATGAGGCGCCCACGACGCCCCACTGCCGGTCGGAGCCCACGCGGGAGCCGGGCGGCGGCCGCGCGGCCCGCACCCGAGCCCGGCCTCCAAGCCCCTCGCCCCGGGCCGAGCCGTCCACCGGATCGAGGCCCGCCCGCTTCCAGGGGCGGCGAAACATGCTACTATCAGACTCTGCTCGCGGTCGCGTCACGCTGCGCGACGCGCACGCCCCGCGGATGTCCACGGTCGACCGGATTCCGTCGGGGTCACCACCCTCCGCGTGGCAAGGGGACTGAATGGGAAGGCCGGGGATCCGGGAGCTGGTCGGGCGCGCGATGATCGACAAGGAATTTCTCGCCGAGCTCGTGCGCGACCCCGACGTGGTGCTGGCCAGGTACGAGCTCGAGGCCGAGGAGCGTTCCGCGGTGATGAAGGCCGTGGCCCGCACCGGCCGGACGACCGAGGCGGAGCGGGCTCGCGCGCTTCAGGCCGTCATGATGAAGCGCTGGGCCACGTAGGCGCTGTGGGCTGCCTGCTCTCCGGCGCCGGATCTCCCTGAGTGGCCCGCCAGCCCGACGTCACGTTCCTCAGGCAGGTGACCCTGTTCCGGGACATCGTCGAGGCCGACCTCCGCGCCGTGTGGCCGTGGCTGCGCGAGCGGCGGCTCCGCAAGGGCGAGGTGCTCTTCCGCGAGGGGGACTCCGGCAGCGAGCTGTTCCTGATCCGCTCCGGTTCCATCGTCATCTCCAAGCACGTCACGGGCCGGGTGGACCAGGTGCTGGCGCGGCTGGAACCCGGCGACTTCTTCGGCGAGATGAGCCTCTTCGACGGAGAGCCCCGGTCGGCCTCCGTGCAGGCCGAGACGGACGCCATGCTCTACGGGCTCGACCGCGGAAACCTCGATCTCCTCATCGAGACGAACCCGCGGGCGGCGACCGCCCTCTTCTACCAGCTCGTCCAGGTGTTCATCAAGCGGCTCCGCGACTCCGGCAATCTGGTGGCGGAGGTCACCCGCTGGGGCCTCGAGGCCACGGGCCTGGACGTCGAGCATACCTCGCCGGGGTAGCGGGGTGAGCACGCCGGAGGGCCCCGGGAAGCCCAAGCCCAAGGCCCGGATCCAGCTCCTCGTCCGCACCGAGGGGGGCGAGGAGTTCCGGATCCAGCAGGTCGAGAGCGGGCTCGCCTACCTCCAGCACCGCCCCCAGCGCATCCCGCTCGAGGAGTGCGAGCTCGCCGAGCTCCGCTCCGGGGTGCGCCAGGCCACCTCCTATGTGCTGAAGAACCGGCAGACCGAGCGCTACATCCAGCTCACGGAGCCGGAGAAGTTCCTCTGGGACCAGATGGACGGGCGGACCTCGCTCCAGGAGATGGGGACCGCCTACGTGCTGCGCTACGGCGCCTTCGACTTCGACATCATCCCGCGCCTCATCTCCAAGCTCCGCCGCGCTGGGCTCCTGACGATGCGCCCGGCCTCCCGCCTGCGGGAGGTGCTGGCGCGACACCGGCGCAACCCGGCGGTGCGGGCGGCCGAGGCGGCGTTCAAGGCCCTCGAGAAGCTCACCGTGACGAGCCGTCGGGCTCACACCCTCTTCGAGCGCGTCTACCACTACGGGGCCTTCCTGCTCTTCACCCCCTTCATGGCGGTGGGGCTCGGGCTCGTCACCGTGCTCGGCGCCCGCGGGGCCGTCCTGCTCTGGGCGGACCGGGGCGAGGTCTCCGCCGCGCTCGCCGCGCATCCCGTCGTGGCGATCCTGCTGGTGAAGCTCTTCTTCTGGCTCACGGTGATCGCCCATCAGATGGTCCACGCGCTGGCCCTGGTGCATTACGGGCGGCGGGTCCGCGAGTTCGGCTTCACCATGCTCCATGGCTTCATCCCGACCTTCTACGCGGACGTGACCGACATCTTCATGGGCTCGCGCCGCGCCCGGCTCGTGGCCGCGCTGGCCGGGCCGCTGGTGCACCTGTTCCTGGGCGCCTTCTATCTCTGGGTGGCGAGCGTGCTGGGCCCCGGCCTCTTCAAGGGCTTCCTCGCCGCCTCGGCCCTCCTCCAGCTGCAGTCGCTCTTCGTGAGCCTCTATCCCTTCTGCTTCCTCGAGATGGACGGCTACCACGTCCTGGTCGATCTCCTGGGCATGCCCACGCTCAACCACGAGTCGGTGAGCTTCGTGCGCCACTCGCTCTGGCGGCGGGTCGCGCAGGGCATCGGCCTCAACCGCCAGGAGGCCGTCTACGTCGCCTACGTCTTCCTGTCCACCGCCTCCATCGTGGCCTTCGTCGGGCTCAACGTGTGGGTGCTGCTCCGCGCCGGCACGTCCTGAGCGGCCGGCGCTCTTCCCTCAACCGGCCCGCCGTGGCGGTGATGGCGAAGGTGCCGGGGCTCGGGCCGGTCAAGTCGCGGCTCTCCCCGCCGCTCGCCCCCGAGATGGCGACGCTCCTCTATCGCTGCTTCCTGCTCGACAGGCTCGAGGCGCTGGCGGCCCTGCCCCGGATCGAGGCGCTGGCGGCCTTCACGCCGCCGGCCGGGGGCGCGCGCATGGCGGCGCTCGCCCCGGAGGGAATCCGGCTCGTCGCTCAGCAGGGGGGGGGCCTGGGGGCGCGGCTTTCGGGGCTTCTCACTGCCCTCATCGCTCAGGGGTACCCGGGCGCCATGGCGCTGGACAGCGACAGCCCGACGCTGCCCATGGCGCATGTGCTGGAGGCTGCGGATGTCCTCGGGCGGGGAGCCGCGGACCTGGTGCTGGGCCCTTCCGACGACGGCGGCTACTACCTGATCGGGCTCCGCGAACCCCGGCCGGACCTCTTCGAGGGCATCCCGTGGAGCACGGAGCGCGTCCTGCCCCTCACCGTGGAGAAGGCCGGGCGACTCGGGCTCAGGACGCATCTGCTGCCCGGGTGGTTCGACGTGGACACCGAGGCGGACCTCAGGCGGCTCCACGCTGCGCTCGCCGCGGGGGAGGGGCCCAGGCGCACCCGGCGCTGTCTCGAGGCGATCTTCGGGTGAGCGTGCGGTCGGTCCGGGCGTTGATGTTACAATGCGAGCCGTGCGAGTCTTCGCGGCCGTCTCCGCTCTCCTGCTCGGCGCCTGCGCGTCCACGGGGGGTCTGCCGGCCCAGCCCTTCACCGATGTGCCCGTCTCCGAAGGGTGGCAACCCTATTCGCGCGACTGGGTGGTCATCGAGACCCCCGGGGTCACGGCCGCCAAGCTGGTTTACTTCGCCAAGACCGACGTGGATGCGACCCTCGCCGAGGTGCGCCGCCTCATGCCCCAGAGCGGCTGGAGGGAGAAGGCCACCGAGCGCTTCGTGAACCCCGAGGGCTTCAAGGGGCAGTGGGCGGAGTACGCCAAGGGCGAGGATGTGTGCCGCGTGACGGTTATCGAGGGGGCGAGCGCCACCCACGTGGACCTGGTTCTCGCGCGACGCCAGGCCAGGCGCTGATGGCCGGCGCCGAGCTGGCCTGGCGCTCGGCCGTCGAGCTGGCCGAGCTCATCCGCGACAAGCAGGTGTCCCCCGTCGAGGTGACGGACGCGATCCTGGCGCGCATCGCCGAGCTGGGCCCCCGCCTCAACGCCTTCTGCACGGTTGCCGAGGAGGAGGCGCGTGATGCCGCGCTGGCCGCCGAGGTGGCCGTGCTCTCTGGCGAGCCGCTGCCGGCGCTGCACGGCGTGCCCGTCTCGGTGAAGGACCTCGTCTTCACCCGCCGCATCCGGACCACGGGCGGCTCGCGGCTCTTCGCCGGGCACTATCCCGAGGAGGACGCGGTCAGCGTCGAGCGCCTCAGGGAGGCCGGCGCCGTGATCATCGGCAAGACCGCCACGCCGGAGTTCGGCCACAAGGGCATGACCGACAGCCCGCTCTTCGGGATCACGCGCAACCCGTGGAACCTCGAGATGACGCCGGGTGGGTCGAGCGGCGGCGCGGCCGCAGCCGTCGCCGCCGGCCTGGGCCCGCTTGCCCTCGGGACGGATGGCGGCGGCTCCATCCGCATCCCCGCCTCGTTCTGCGGGATCTACGGGCTCAAGCCCTCGTTCGGGCGGGTGCCGTCCGGGCCCGGCTTCCCGGGCTGGGAAACCTTCTCCCACACGGGCCCCATGACGCGGACCGTGCGCGACGCCGCGCTCATGCTGGACGTCCTCGCCGGGCCCGACGATCGCGACCGCCACTCGCTGCCGGCCGACCCGGGCGGCCCCTTCCTCGCGGCCTGCGATGCGGGCATCGCCGGTCTCAGTGTCGCCTGGGCGCCGGACCTGGGCCGCGCCCTCGTGGATCCCGAGGTGGCCGCGCTGTGCCAGCGGGCGGCCGCGGAGTTCGAGTCCCTGGGCTGCCACGTGGAGGTGGTCGTGCCCACCTGGGACGACCCGGAGGAGATCTTCCGCGTCATGGCGGCGGCCGAGACCTTCGCGGCGTGGGGCGGCCGGCTGGCGGGCGCGGAGCCGGAGCTCGACCGGACGCTCGTCACCCTCCTGCGCTTCGGCCAGACGGTCACGGCCGCGCAGTACCTGGAGGCCGCGCGCCGCCGGCGCGAGCTCTGGGGCGAGGTGCAGCGCTTCCTGGCCCGCTTCGATCTGCTCATTACGCCGACGATGCCGCTTCCGGCCTTCCCGGCGGCAGGCCCCCCGCCTGCCGCGATCAACGGTCGGGCGATCTCGCCGCTCGGCTGGCTGCCGTTCACGTTCCCCTTCAATCTCACCGGCCAGCCTGCGGCCACCGTCCCCGCGGGCTTCACCGCTTCGGGGCTGCCGGTGGGACTGCAGATCGTGGGGCGGCGTCACGCCGACCGTACCGTGCTCGCCGCCTCCGCCGCGTTCGAGGCCGTCGCGCCGTGGAGCGGGAGCCGGCCGGGGGCCGATCGTCGCCCGCCTCGCGCGTGCGGCTGATCCTCATCTGTCTGGGCGGGGCGCTGGGCACGGGCGCCCGCTACTGGGTGGGCGGCGTCGCGGCGCGCTGGCTGTAGCGGCGCAATTGACATCTCGGGGCGCTTGGCGGAGTATCCCTCTGCCCCTCCGCTTCCCGCGGGGCGGGTGAACCTGGGAGGTCCCGGAAGCCGGATGTCGGCACGCGAGTACGATGCGATCGTGGTCGGAGCGAGCTTCGCGGGGCTCGGCGTGGCCCGCCAGCTCCGCGGCGATGTCCTGCTCCTCGACGGCAACGAGGTGGGCTCGGTCCAGACCTCGGCGTGCGGCACCCCGCTCTGGGTGCCCCAGACCCTCGGGGTGGCCGGCAGCGTGCTCCAGGTGCACGAGCGGCTCACGGTCCGCACGCCCGGGCGCAGCGTCACCTACGACCTGTCGGCCGTGCCCTTCTGCACCTTCGACTACAAGGCCTTCTGCCAGGGCCTGCTCGCCCAGTGCCGGGCCCGCTTCCTCCGCACGCGGGTGATCGGGGTCGAGGAGGGGGCTGTGCTCACCGCCGAGGGACGGTTCAGCGCCCCTGTGGTGGTCGACTGCTCGGGGTGGCGGCGCGCCGTGGTCAACGGCGGCCAGCCCGAGCGCCCGCGGGGCGGCACCTACTCCTTCGGCCTGGAGGCGCGCGCCGATCTCACGGGCGAAGGGCTCTCCTTCTGGCTCGACAAGGGGCTGATCCACCGCGGCCTGGGCTGGATCTTCCCGGCGGGGGCGCAGAGCCTCGTCGGCCTGGGCTCCTACGTGGGCGCCTCCAAGCTCAAGCCCGCCCTCGACCGCTTCCTCTCCGACCGCGGGATCGCCGCCACCAGCTTCCACGGCACCTACTTCCCGAACCGGCTCCTGCGGCCGACCGTCGGGCGCCTGTTCGCGGTGGGGGATGCCGCCGGCCAGTGCATGCCGCTCACCGCCGAGGGCATCCGCCCGGCGCTGTATTTCGGGGGCGAGTGCGGCAAGATCGTCCAGGAGGTGATCGAGGGCCGGACGAGCCTCGGCGACGGGCTCGAGCGCTACCGCCGGCTCGTGGGACGCTACCGGCGCGCCTACCGCATCCTCTGGTGGGCGCAGCTCTTCGCCATGCACGCCCCGACGCGCTGGTTCGCCGCCTTCACGAGCCTCGCCGCGCGGCATCCGGTCCTCCCGCGCTGGTGGCCCCGCTACGCGTCGTTCGGGCGCATGGACCCGAGTTCCGTGGCCTCCGCGACATGAGCCCCCGCCCGCCGGGCCGCGCGCTGGCCATGAGGCGATGCGCGATCTGATCTCGCGCCCCCGCTGGACGGTCGTCGCCGGCGTCTCTGTCCTCTTCACCGCGGCCTGTCTCTGGCTGCTCCTCGCCGACGACCACGCGGGCTACCGATTCCTCCGCCGCCTCTACCAGGACAAGGAGTTCCTCAAGCTGACGCTGCGGGAATGGGGGATCCTGGCCCCGGTGATCTTCATGGCCATCCAGGCCCTGCAGGTCGTCATCTCCCCCGTCCCCGGCGAGGCCACGGGCTTCCTCGGGGGCTACCTCTTCGGGGTGTGGCTGGGCTTCGTCTACTCCACCATCGGGCTCACCTTGGGCTCGGTGGTGGCCTTCGGCGCCGGACGCTGGCTCGGCGCGCACTTCGTCCGCAAGCTCGTGAGCAAGGAGACCTGGGACCGGCTCGGGTTCATCGTCGAGGCCGAGGGCGCGATCCTCTGCTTCATCATCTATCTCATCCCCGGCCTGCCCAAGGACATGGTCTGCTACCTCTTCGGGATCAGCCCCATGCCGGTGTGGGTGTTCGCGCTGGTCTCCGGACTCGGCCGGATGCCGGGCACCTGGATCCTGTCGGCCCAGGGGTCCCAGACCGCGGCCGGCCAGTACATCCACGTGGTGCTGGTCACCGCCGTCGCCGTGGCCGTGGCCCTACCGCTCTACTACTACCGCCACCGCATCGTCGGGTGGTTCGAGGGGCGCAACGGGCAGGGGTCCGGGGAGGGGGGGGCTTGACAGGTTCCCAATCGGTTCGTAGAGTGGGGGCCACGCTTCACAAAGGAGGCAGGCCAGTGGCACGGACGGGGAACGGGATCGCGCAGGGCTGGCGGTTCTACTTTTACTTTCCTTCCGTCCGCCTACTGGCTTTCCTGAGCTAGCCTCCAGGAGCCACGGGCGGACGAACCGCCAGCCCGTGGCGATCGAGACCGAGCCCAACGCCGCGGGCAACAGGCCCGCGGCGTTTTTCTTTGCTTGGCGGCTGAGATCGGGCGAGGGGAGCCCGGGAAAGGGAAGGCATGATCATCATCATGAAGCCGGGATCGACCGAGGCGGACATCGAGGATGTCTGCCGCCGGGTGGTGGAGTTCGGGTTCAGGACCCACCTCTCCCGGGGGGAGGTGCGAACCATCATCGGGGTGGTCGGCGACGATCGCGCGAAGGAGCAGCTCCTGGCGCTCCAGTCGCTCGATGCCGTGGAGGGGGTGGTCCGGATCCTCCAGCCCTTCAAGCTCGCGAGCCGTGAGGCCCATCCCGACAGCACCCAGTTCAGGGTGGGGGATGTGCCGGTGGGCGGCCGGCAGGTGGTCGTCATGGCGGGGCCCTGCTCGGTGGAGTCGCGCGC
>MGBV01000212.1:0-9848 GCA_001788415.1 Candidatus Rokubacteria bacterium GWC2_70_16
TCCAGGCCCCCTCTCCCCTGTGGGCCAGGTACACCTGCTCGTTGGTGATGAGCCCGTAGTCGATCGTGCCCTTCTGCATGCG
Organism: Candidatus Rokubacteria bacterium GWC2_70_16; assembly: GCA_001788415.1. Lineage (GTDB taxonomy): Bacteria > Methylomirabilota > Methylomirabilia > Rokubacteriales > CSP1-6 > UBA12499. The sequence continues at coordinate 83 of MGBV01000212.1, forward strand.
CTTGAGGTTGTCCACGGTGGCCCCGGTCTCGACGACCGAGACGTCCACCTCGGGCACCGCCGTGTTGATGGCCTTGGCCTGGCCCACGCAGTACGCGTAGTGGCTGGAGGTCGCGGCGGTGCAGCCCATGGCCAGGCGCTTCTTCTGCGCCTCCGCGGGGCCGGTGGGGGACAGCGCCAGGGCGAGGGCGAGAGATGCCGTTGCGAGCGCGCGCCAGTTCATGTGTGCGTCTCCCTAGACTTCCGGTGCGAGGATTCAGGCGCTGGGAGCCGGCCGCCAGCTGCCCTCGAGGCCGATCCTGAACGCGGTGATGTTCACGATGAGCGCTGGCAGGAGGCCCTGAAAGAAATCGACCGTCGCCAGGATATCGGAAACCTGCAGGGGAATAAAGCCGGCCCTCCCCAGGGTCTGGGCAGACAGCGCGAAGCCGAAGGGCAGGTCCTGGGCCAGCGCCAGGGCCAGCTCGTTGAGCTGCCGCACACCGGCCTCGTAGGCCGGCCTCTGCATGCGCTGCTTCCAGTCCTCCCACACCACGGCGAGGCACTCGGGCCAGCGCCCCAGCGCCCGGTAGTCCGTCGGGACGAAATTCCCCCCGTGCGCCTGCATGATCTCGCCGTAGATCGTCCGGACCGCGGGGGGCGCCTCCTCCATCTCCGCGAGCCTGAGCTCCTGGAAGCGCGTGGGATTGGTGTGCAGCGGCAGCAGATGCGCCCACGGCTTGCCGGGCAGCGGGTGTCCCGACAGCGAGGACTGCAGCGCCGAGGCGATGAGCAGGAGGAACGGATCGCCGTAGAGGAAGAAGTCGAGGACCGCGCGGATCCGACCGAGCGCGTCGTCGGAGGAGCCGCGCATCCGGAGCACCGCCCGGTGGTCCCCGACGCCCAGCCCCTCGCGCACCAGGAGCTGGGCCTGGCGGCGGAGCACCTGCGTCTTGTCGAAGAGGTCCTGGGTGAGCACGTTGGGCTTGAGGAGGTCCCAGGACAGGGCGAGGAAGCGGGGGTACCGGGCGAAGGCGCGGAAGATGACGTTGACCACCGGGAAGCCGAGGGTGGCGGTGATCTCGTCGAAGCACTCGCGGACGGCAGGGCTCGCATCCTCCTCGGTGACGATCTCCAGCCGGGGTCGGCTGCGCCCGCGGCTGGCCCGCATCCAGTACGGGACCCTGGATGAGGCTGGGACCCTGGCTGCGCTCCGCTCAACCATTGGCCTGCCCTCCAGGCTAAGGATAGCGACCGGTTCACCGCGAGCGCAAGCCATCGCCCGGTGTTAGTGCTTCTTTCTCTTCCGGGACGCTGGCTTGGCTTTTCTTCCCTGATGCTTCGCCTGAGGCCTGCGTTTGGGCTTCATCCTGGTCCGGGCCGGGGTTGCAGCGGGCGGGGCGGAGCGGCGCGCGGGCGCTGCGGCCGGCTGGGGCCGGGAGGCCAGGTACTGGGCGTTCCTCTCCCCGACCCCGCCGCGGAGCACGGGACCCGCCTTGATCGTCTCGATCCAGGCGTCGAGGTCGCGACGCAGCTCGGGGTAGCAGTGGTCGCGGTAGGCCTCCAGCGCCTTGAGCGCCGCCGGGTCCTTCCGGGGCTTGAGGACGAACACCGCGTCCGCGTCGGACGGGTCGAACGGGGCCTCGGTGGCCATGGGCATGACGATGTAGCGCCGCGTGAGCTCCGCCATCTCTGCCTCCTTTATCTTCACCATGCTGGCGCATGTTGACCGTGGGCGAGACGGTCGCGTCAACCCGCTGCGCCAGGGCTACCTCTCATCGTCACCCATGCTGGCACATGTTGACCGTGGGCGAGACGGTCGCGTCAACCCGCTGCGCCGGGACTCCGCCCAGATCCGGCCGCGCGCGAACGTCCGCTACGGCTGGGAGATCACGGCCACGGCCGAGACCGCTCCGGGGCCGCCGAGGTTGTGCGCCAGCCCCATGTCGGCGCCCGGGACCTGCATCTTGCCGGCGCGGCCCAGGAGCTGGTCGTGGGGTAGCCTACCCCGCTACGTGACGGGGCCGCAAGCCTTCTCTCGGTGGCCCCCCCGTGGCACAATGCGCCCGATGGCCTGCTCATCCTGCGGAGCCGCCACGCGCCCCGGCGCCAAGTTCTGCGAGGAGTGCGGCACCCGTCTGGACGCCGTCTGCCCGACATGCGGGGCCCGCCTCTCCCCCGGCAAGAGATTCTGCGGCGATTGCGGCGCGCGCCTCGACGGCGCCCCTGGGACCGAGGCCAAGCCGCCCCAGGCGCCGGCCGCCGCCCGCTTCGGCTCCGAGGACGACCCGCGCCGGGTGGCGCCCAGCGGCTACACGCCGCAGCACCTGGCCGAGCGCATCCTCAAGGACAGAGCGGCGCTCCAGGGCGAGCGCAAGCAGGTCACCGTCCTCTTCGCCGATGTGTCGGGCTTCACCTCAATGGCGGAGGCCCTGGATCCCGAGGAGGTCCACGCCCTCATGAACCGCGCCTTCGAGCTGATGCTGGCGGCCGTGCATCGCTACGAGGGCACGGTGAACCAGTTCCTGGGCGACGGGCTCATGGCGCTGTTCGGCGCCCCCGTGGCGCACGAGGATCACGCCCGGCGCGCCGCCCTGGCGGCGCTGGGGATGCAGCGGGCGCTCGGGACCTACCGCGAGGAGCTCAGGGCCCGGCGCGGCGTGGACTTCCGGATGCGCATGGGGCTGAACACCGGGCTCGTGGTGGTCGCCGCCATCGGCGACAACCTGCGCATGGACTATACCGCCGTGGGCGACACGACGAATGTCGCGGCGCGCATGCAGCAGATGGCGGAGCCGGGCCAGGTCGTGCTCGCCGATGCCACGCGCCGGCTCGTCGAGCCCTACTTCCACCTGACCTCCGTCGGCACGGTCACGCTCAAGAACCGCGCCGAGCCCGTGGCGGCCTGGGCGCTGGGGGAGCCGCGCAGCGTCGCCGAGACCCGCCCGCTGACACCGCTGCTGGGGCGCCGCGAGGCTCTCGGGGCGCTCGAGCGCGCCTGGAACGCCGCCCGGGCCGGTCGCGGGCAGGTGATCTACCTCGTGGGCGAGGCGGGCATCGGCAAGTCGCGGCTCCGGCTCGAGCTGCGCCGCCAGGTGGGCGCGGCGGCCACGTGGCTCGAGGGGCGCTGTCTCTCCTTCGCGCAGTCCACCGCGATGCTCCCGATCTCGGATCTGCTCCGCCACGGCTTCGGCGTCAACGAGGCGGACAGCGAGTCGGCCATCATCGAGAAGGTCACGCGCGGTCTCAGGCGGCTGGGGGAGCCGCCTGCCGACCTCGCTCCGTACCTGCGCTATGCGCTCTCGGTGGATCCGGGCGAACCCGCCATCGCGACCATGGATCCGGCCGAGCGCCGCGCGCGCATGTTCCGCGCCATCAACCAGCTCACGCGCCGGTCCAGCCAGAGCCGGCCCGTGGTGCTCGTGGTGGAGGACCTGCAGTGGATCGACAGCGCCTCGGAGGACTACCTCGCTGAACTGATCAACGGCATCGCCGGCGAGGCCATCCTCCTGATGCTCACCTGGCGCCCGTCGTACCGGGCCCGCTTCTCCGAGCACACCTACATCACGCGGCTGGTCCTGGAGCCGCTGGACGAAGACGACGCCCACCAGCTGGTCCGCGCCACCCTCGGCATCGACGATCTCCCCGACGAGCTGGCGACGGTCATCGCGCGCAAGGCCGAGGGCAACCCGTTCTTCCTCGAGGAGATCGGCCGCGCGCTGGTGGAGAGCGGCGCCGTGCGCGCCGAGGACGGCCGCCTCGCGCTGGTCCGGCCCGCCTCCGCCATCATGGTGCCGGACCGCGTCCAGGACATCATCGCCGCGCGCATCGACCGGCTCGGTGAGGAGCAGAAGCGCACGGTACAGATCGCCTCGGTGATCGGTCGGGAGTTCGCGCTGCGCCTGCTCCGGCGTGTGGCCGAGGCGACGGACCGGGTGGAGCGCGCCCTCGGGGACCTCAAGGCGCTGGAGTTCGTCTACGAGAAGATGGGGGTCGCCGATCTCGAGTACGTCTTCAAGCACGTCCTCACCCAGGACGTGGCCTACGAGTCCATCCTCCACGCGCGGCGCCGGGAGCTCCACGCGCGCATCGGCGCCACGATCGAGGAGCTGCACACCGACCGCCTCGAGGAGCACGTGGAGGAGCTGGCCCAACACTTCGTCCGCGGCGAGGTCTGGCCCAAGGCCGCCCGCTACGCCCGCCAGGCCGGAGACCGCGCCGCCGCCCTCTGCATCGACGCGCGGGCCGTGGAGTTCTACGAGCAGGCGCTGGAGGCCCTCGCGCAGCTGCCGGAGAGCCCGGAGACCGCCCGGCTGGGCCTGGACGTGCGGCTGGCGGTTCGCGCGCCGCTCTGGCGCTCCGGAGCGCTGGACAGGCTCTTCGAGATCTTCAAGGAGGCCGAGGCGCTGGCCACGCGCCACGGCGAGACGGATCGGCTCGACGTGGTCTACTCCTTCTTCACGCAGTACTACTGGGCCAAAGGGGAGCAACGGGAAACCATCGCCTACGGCCAGCGCTGCCTCGACACCGCCGAGCGACGCGCTGACCTGGGGCTCCTCGTCACCGCCCACTACTACGTCGGCCACGCCTATCTGGCCATCGGCCAGTACCGGCGCGCCCTGGAGCACCTCAACGCCGTGATCGAGGCCCTGGAAGGGCCGCGGGCCACCGAGCGCTTCGGTTTGTCGGGGCTGCCCTACGGCGGGGCCTGCTCCCTGGGGGCGCTGTGCCTCCTCTCCCTCGGAGATCCGGAGGGCGCGCTCGACCTCATCGAGCGCGGCGAGCGTGTCGTCCAGGCCGCCCGCCATCTCTACAGCGAGGTGCCGCTCATGATCAGCCGGGGCCGGCTCCTCAACGAAGGGGGACGGGCCCAGGAGGCCCTGGAGGTGCTGGAGCGAGCCATCGCCATCTGCCGGGAGCGGAAGTTCGCGGGACAGCTCATGCGGGCTCTGCGGGCGGCCGCCCCGGCCTACTCCATGACGGGGCGGCACCAGGAGGCCGTCGCGGCGGCCCGGGAGTCGGTGGAGCTTCAGGAGAAGGCGGCCGCCTTCGTCGAGCGAAGCGATTACGTGTACCGCGTGGCGGAGGCGCAGCTGCACTCGGGGGCGCTGGATCAGGCCGAGGCGTCGGCCCGCGAGTGCATCGGCTTCGCCCACCGGCTCGAGGAGCGCTGCTCCGAGGCCGGCGCCCTCTGGGTCCTCGGCGAGGTGTGCCGCCGCCGGGCGGATCGCGAGGGCGCGCGGCGGCACTGGGAGGAGGCGCTGTCCATCGCCCAGGAACTGGAGATGGGCCCTCTGGCCTCCCGCTGTCGCGAGAGCCTCGCCGGCCTCGGCTGAGCGGCCGTCCCCGGGTGACGCCCACGATGCGGGCGATGGTGCTCGCCGCCCAGGCGCCCGTGGCCTCCTCCCCGCTGCGCCCCGCCGAACTTCCGCTCCCCGAGCCCGGTCCCGGAGAGGTGCGCGTCCGGGTGCGCGCCTGCGCCGCCTGCCGCACCGATCTGCACGTCATCGAGGGAGACCTGCCTCCTCGGCGGCTGCCGCTCGTGCCCGGCCATCAAGCGGTCGGCGTGGTGGAGGCGCTTGGCGCCGGGGCCTCGCGGCTCCGCGCGGGCGACAGGGTCGGCATTGCGTGGCTCCGCTCCACCTGCGGGCGGTGTCGCTTCTGTGTCGCGGGACGGGAGAACCTCTGCGAGGGCTCGACCTATACGGGCTGGACCCACGACGGCGGCTACGCGGAGCAGGCCTGCGTGCCCGAGGCCTTCGCCTATCGCATCCCGCCTGGCTTCGACGATGGCGAGGCGGCGCCGCTCCTCTGCGCCGGCATCATCGGCTACCGGGCCCTCCGGCGCTCATGCCTGGCCCGCGGCGGCCGCCTCGGGCTCTACGGCTTCGGCTCCTCGGCGCATGTCGCCATCCAGGTGGCGGTCTCCTGGGGCTGTGCGGTGTACGTGGTGACGCGGGATGCGGCGCACCGCAAGCTGGCCCTGGATCTCGGCGCCCGCTGGGCCGGTGGCCCCGGCGAGGCGCCACCTGACAGGGTGGACGCGGCCATCATCTTCGCCCCGGCCGGCGAGCTCGTGCCGGCCGCGCTGGAGGCCCTCGACGCGGGCGGGACGCTGGCGCTGGCGGGCATCCACATGACGGACGTGCCCCGCCTCGGCTACGAGCGTCATCTCTTCCGGGAAAAAACGCTCCGGAGCGTCACCGCCAATACGCGCGAGGACGGCGAGGCGCTCCTCAGCGAGGCCGCGGCCATCCCGATCCGGCCCCGGGTGACGCGCTACGCGCTGGGCGACGCCAACCGCGCGCTGCAGGATCTCGCGCGCGACCGCGTGGAAGGAACAGCCGTGCTGGTGGTCGAGTAGCCGGGTCGGGCTACTTCTCCTGGGCGAGCGCCTCCGCGTGCTTGAGCATGATCTCGCCCACGGCCTTCATGAGATCGCCGCGGAGCTTGAGCGTCCGGGCGGCGGCCTTGGGGTCCGACATGTCGACGGGGCCGCGCATGATGCCGCTTCCGCGTGCCATGCCCGGCATCCCCTGGCCACCCATCATGCCCTGACTGCCCATCATCCCCTGGCCCATCATCCCACCCATCATCGGGCACATCATCATCCCCTGACCGCCCATCATCCCCTGCCCCATCATGCCGCCCATCATCTGCTGCTGCTGGGAGCGCGGCCGGGGCTTCGGCGTGGGCGTCGCCTGGCTCTGCTGGGGATGGTGCTGCGATTGCTGGTCGGCGGGCTGCGCAGGCGACGGCGCCGCGGCCTGGGCCGGCGCCGGGGGCGTCATCGGTTTCGTCTGGCCCTCGGCGACGAGGGCAGGGGCGAGAAGCGCCAGGACAGTCGCTGCGATCATGAGCGGGCGCATCGGTTGGGTCCTCCAAGCACGGTCAAGGATGAGGTCGGTCTCTGGCGTCTCCCGTGGGTGTGACACCGGTCAAGCATACCCCAGCCTTCCGCCGCGCGCCTCCCGTCGGCCCCGGCCCGATGCCCGGCGAGGGCCATCGGCTCAGACGACGGTGCCCCGGACTGGGTCCCAGTGGTCGCGGCGGGGCGCATACGGGTACGGCCCCTCGACGGACTTGCCCGCGATGAAGCGCTCGAGGCCGAACGGCGTGATGTCCACGGTCGTGGCGCGCCCCTCGGTGATGAGCTCCGCCATGCACATCCCCACCGCGGGTTCTTCCTCGCTGGGGCGGGCACCCGGGCTGTCGCCACGTCCGCCCCCCGCCAGATCCCTGCGCTCGCCCCCTTCTCCCGCGCCCCGCCAGTGGCCGTCATCCCTCGCTGGCCAGGGCCGCGAGCGTCACCGGCTTGGCCGGCGGGCGCGGCGTGAAGACGCCGGATTCCGTCACCGGCCGCCCGGTCTCGCGGGCCACGAGATGGGCAAGCGCGGGCCCGCACATGCGCCCCTGGCAGCGCCCCATGCCCACGCGAGTCCAGGCCTTGACCTCGTTGACATGCCTGCCCCCCTCGCGCATGGCCACGAGCGCCTCGCCCACCGTCACCTCCTCGCAGCGGCAGAGCGTCGTCTGCTCATCAGCCAGCGAGTAGATGCCAGGGCCGAAGCGGAAGATCTCGTCCATGACGCGGCGGAAGCCCTGCAGGTGGAGCAACCGCCCGCGCGCGCGATTGGCCTCTGCCGAGTGGTCGCGCCCCACGAGCCGCCCGAGCCGCTGGGCCACGCCGAGCCCCGCGAGATGCCCTTCCTCGAGGGCCACGGCCGCACCGGCCACGCCGGCGCCGTCGCCCACGATGAACAGGCCCGGCACCGTGCTCTGCATGTCGCGGTCGCGCACCGGCACCCACCCGCCCTGGGCCTGGTCCCAGCGGTGCTCGCAGCCGGCGAGCCGCGACAGCTCCAGCGAGGACACGAGGCCATAGCCCACGACCACGGCGTCGGCTTCGAGCATCAGCTCGCTGCCGGGAATGGGGCTCCAGTCAGCGTCGCAGCGGGCGACTGCCGCTCCCGTCACCTCGGTGGTTCCCGTCGCCCGGAGGATGACGTGGCCCGTGAGGATGGGGACACGGGCCTCGATGAGCTCCTGGCGGTAGCGGCGCCCCTGCTGGACGAAGTTCAGGTGTGGCAGCAGCCGGTGGGCATACCGCCACAGGTTCCGCATGGGCGAGGCCTCGCAGAGGGCCACCACCCGGGCGCCGCCCTCAAGCAGGTAATGCGCCACCACGAGGAGCAGCGGACCGCTCCCGACCACGAGCACGCGGCGCCCCGGCAGGACGCGATAGCCCTTCATCAGGTTCTGGGCGCCGCCCGCCGTGAGCACGCCGGGAAGCGTCCAGCCCGGGAACGGCACGGGCCGGTCATAAGCGCCCGGAGCGAGCACGACCGTGTCGGCGACGATCCGTCTCGTCTCGTCCTGCGTCGCCACGGCCACCGTGCGCTGATCGAAGATGCCCCAGGCCACCGAGCCCGCCATGACCTCCACGCCCAGCGAGCGCACCTCGTCCATGAGCCGGCGCCCCTCGGCCTGCTCCCTGACCGGCCGCGCCTCCACCGTCCCGGGGAAGGCAGCCGGGAGCTGGCGGTAGTACTGCCCGCCCAGCTCGGCGTTGTCGTCCACCAGGGTTACGCGGACGCCGTGACGGGCGGCCGTTCGCGCGGCGGCGAGCCCGGCGGGCCCGCCCCCCACCACCACGCACTCCGCCGCCCTCATGACAGGCCTCCCCACTCGCCGAGCCCGCGCTGCGTCTCGACGCGGAGCCCGTCGCGGACCGGCGTCAGGCAGGCGCGCACGTTGGGCAGGCCCTCCACCGTGACGAGACAGTCGTGGCAGACACCCATGCCACAGAAGTAGCCGCGCGGCTCGCTCGCGCGGGCGGTGTAGCGGGTGAAGCGGCGCCCCGAGGCCAGGAGCGCCGCGGCAAGGCTCTCGCCCTCGTGGCAGTCGAGCGGCTGCCCGTCCACGAGGATCCTCAGCGCCCGCCCGCGCGCTGCGGGGGGGCTCATGCGAAGGTCAGACTGTGTCATGGATGTCCGTCTCCTTGCTGTCGGCTCGCGGCGCCGCCGGGGCCAGTGAGGGCCGCGCGGGATCGAACGGGGCCAGCAGGGCCGGGCGCTCACCGGTCCGGAGCCACTGGGCCAGGAGCCTGCCCGTCATGGTCGAGTAGAGGATGCCGATGGAGTCATGCCCGGTGGCGAGCCAGAATCCGGGCAGGCCCGGCGCCTCCCCGATGATGAACCGGCCGTCGCGGCTGCGCGGGCGGAGCCCCGCCCAGGAGCGCACCAGCCGCGCCCCGGCCAGCGCCGGGACGGTGTCGATGGCATAGCGGCAGAGCTGGCTCACGCCGTCCCAGGTGCTCGAGCGGTCGAAGCCGCGGAACTCGCTGGTGCTGCCCACGTAGACGCGGCCCTGGAAGCCCCCCGCCCCCGTCTGCTTCAGGTAGCGCTTCTTCTGCAGCTCCCCCTCCACCTCCGGCGGGGCCTCGATGCCGTGGTCGGCGAAGGGGATGTGCCCGGCATGGGAGATCACGCAGCGCAGGAGCCGGGGCAGAGGCTCCGACACCACGAGCTCCCCCTTTCGCGGGACTACCGGGACAGCGACCCCCGCCAGCCGGCCGATCTCCCCCGACCAGGCACCGGCGGCGTTGACGATCGCGAGCGCCCGGTGGATCCCCGTTGCCGTCCTCACCCCTGTCGCGCGCCCGCCCTCGGTGAGGATGCCGACCACCTCGGTGTGCGGCAGCACCTCGGCACCACGGGCCCGGGCGCCGCGCGCCAGGGCGATGGCCAGGCGCACCGGGTTCGCGTAGCCGTCCAGCGCGCAGTAGG
>MGBV01000212.1:9919-16986 GCA_001788415.1 Candidatus Rokubacteria bacterium GWC2_70_16
ACCGGCGCATGGTGAGCCTGCTTCGCCGTGAACTGGCGGAGCAGCCGGTACTCCGTCTCGTCCTCGGCGAGGATGAGCCCCCCCGACTGCGCGTACTCGAAGTCGTCGGGTAGCGCGCGCTTGAGTTCGCCCAGCAGCCTGACATTCGCCAGGGCCAGGTCCAGCGCGGGTCCCGGCACGCGGCCCTGCACGGAGGTGTGGCCGGCGCTGGCCGAGGTGGTGCCTGCCGCCACCGCGCCGCGGTCCAGCAGGCAGACTCTCAGCCCCGCCTCCTGGAGGAAGTAGGCGACGGCCGACCCGATGACACCCGCGCCCACCACGATCGCATCCCAGGCGCTCGCCATGCCGGTGCCCTACTCGACCGAGACCTCGGCCGGCGTCGGCTCCAGCCTCCCTGGCGCCCCGGCGCGGAAGCGCACGCGGTCGAAGAAGGGCAGGCCCGAAGGCCGATGCCCGACCCTCACCCACTCCGCCACGGCCCGCCCCACGGCCGGGCACAGCGTGATGCCGCTGTGGGAGGTCACCAGGAAGAGCCCCGGCCATCCCGCTGGCTGCTCGAGGATCGGCAGGCCATCGGGGGAGAGCGGGCGCAGGGCGCCCCAGGCCCGCAGCACTGCGACCCGCGCGAGGAAGGGGAAGTAGCGCCTGGTGCTGGCGGCCACCCGGCAGATGCCCGCCGCCGTGCTCCCCGCGTCGAAGCCCTCTTCCTCGTGGGTGGCGCCCAGGAGAAGCGTACCGCTCCGCGCCTGGCGGGCGGGCACGGACGGATGGCGGAGCAGCGGCGGCAGCGCCTCGGTGACGAGGATCTGGCCGCGCTGCGGCCTCACGGGAACGTCGAGCCCCACCAGCCGCTCCAGCACCAGCACGACACCGATGGTGAGGAACACCAGCGAAGCGGAGATGGCCGCCACCAGCGGATCGGTGATGTAGGTGATGTGAGGGAGAGCGGGAGCGTGACGGCCAGGAAGGCCCGCGCCGGCCCGGCGCCCAGAGTGTGGGCCGCCGGGACCAGCGTCGGGTTCCGGCCCTGCAGCGAGGCGTAGATGGACAGCACCATGAAGGGGACGAGGACGTGGGTGAGGCCGATGACGATCCCCGTCTCGCTGTAGATGAGCTTCACCGGGGTCTCGATCAGCCCCAGCGCCATCAGGGCGCCGTTCACCAGTCCCGTCGGCCCCAGCAGGATGAACCAGCCGAAGGTGCGCGTGATGGCGCTCACGATGAGCGGCGACAGCACCGCCACGAGCACCACGGCCTTGAGCCGCCCGCGGACCCGGGTCAAGTCCACCTTCCTCTGTGTGAGTCGAGTCATGCCGCCTGGAACCGCTCCAGCCTGAACGCCGACAGATCCAGGGACGGCCTGCCGTCGAGCAGCCACTCGGCGAGCAGCCGTCCCGCCACCGGACCGATGGCGAAGCCGTGACCGCAGAACCCCGCAGCGACGTACGCCCGATCCGTCACGAGACAGTCGATGATGGGCATCTCGTCGGGCGTGAGCCCCTCGAGCCCCACCCAGGTCCGCGTGCTCTCGGTGCGCGCGAGGAGCGGCAGCACTTCCACCGCGTCCACCGCGCCGAGCCGCATGCTCTCGGCGGCGAGCCCGCTGGCGCGGGTCACGAGATCACCCCAGCCCCGCTTCCCGCCACCCACGAGCACCGCGCCGCTCCGCATCTGCTTCATGCTGAGCTTCCGCGTGAACCCCAGCAGCACCGTCCCCAACACGGGCGGCAGCGGCACCGTGGCCTGCATCTGCGGAACGAACAGCGAGATGGGCAGTCGCACGCCCAGCCCCTGAGCCAGCAGCGGTGTCCAGGCGCCTGCCGCCAGCACCACGCGGCTCGCGGACACCCGGCCGTGGGCGCTGTCGAGGGCGAACCCCGCCCCGTCGCGCGCGAGGGCGCGGACCGGGCAGCCCTCCCAGACGATGGCGCCGAGGTCCCCCGCGCGCCGTCCGATGACCGGGGCCACGCGCAGCGGGTTGGCCTGACCCCCGGTGGGACAGAAGGTGCCCCCGAGCACGCCGGGCGCGATGCCGGGCACGAGCGCGCGGAGGGCGGCCCCGTCCACCCACTCCAGGGACAGCCCGGCCTCCCGCTCCCCGGCCGCCACGACCCGGAGCCGCCCGGCGTCGGCCTCCGTCTCGACGATGCGCACATCCCCGCACCGCTCGTACTCGAGCGGCGCCTCGAGCCGCCGCTCGAGTTCGGCCCAGAGCCGCACCGACGCCAGCGCCAGCGGCATCTCGGGGAGCGCCCGCGCCTGCTGGCGCACCCCGCCCGCGTTCACCCCCGAGGCCTCGCGGCCGATGCGCCCGGCCTCGAGCAGCAGCACGTCGGCGCCGCGCTCGGCGAGGAAGTAGGCGCAGGCGGCGCCGACGATGCCACCGCCCACGATGGCGATGTCGATGGTGCGGATCGCCGTCATGGCCCGGGCGCCGACACCACCACGGCCACCGCCTCCCGGCGGCCCAGCGCCCACCCCCCGTGGGGCACCCGGCCGTCCAGGTACAGGCTGTCGCCGGGCCCCAGCACGAAGCGGTCGCCGCCGTGGACGAACTCCAGTCGTCCCTTGAGGAGGAACAGGAACTCCTCCCCGTCGTGGGTGAAGGAGGGCGCCTGGGCGAGCCCCGCCGGATAGCGGAGGAGAAAGGGCTCCATGCGCTTGTCGCGCTTCTTGTGCCCGAGGGCCTCGTAGGAGTAGCCGAAGCGGCTGGCGTGCCCCGGAGTGGGCTTGCGCTCGTCACGCCGCACCAGGACGCAGGGGCGCCCCTCCCCATCGCCCAGGAGATCCCCCACCGTGGACCCGAGGGCCGCGGCGATGCGGGAGTACGTGGAGATGGGCGACGAGATCTTGCCGTTCTCGATCTTGCTGAGCAGGCTCTTGGACGTGCCCGCCGCTGCGGCGACCGCATCGAGGCTCCACCCGCGCACGCGGCGCAGCCGCCTGACCCGCGCTCCTACCTGCCGCTCCAGCACTGGCGGGCGCATGGCCTGCCTCTTCCGTCAGGGCCGGATCGAGAGCCCGCCGTCCACGGGGATCACCGTCCCGGTCAGATACGCCCCGGCGCGCGAGGCCAGGAAGATCGCCGCGCCCGCCATGTCCTCCGGCTCGCCGATCCGCCCGAGCGGGCAGGCCGCAATGATGGCGTCGCGGAACTGCTGCAACGTCTCGGCCATCATCTTGCTCTCGAAGGGTCCCGGGGCGATGGCGTTCACCGTCACCCCGTGGCCGGCCAGTCGCACGGCCAGCGCCCGCGTGAGATGGTGCACCGCGGCCTTGCTCGCGGAGTAGGCGTAGGACTCCCAGAGCGGGACCCGGAGGCCGTCGATGGAGCCGACGTTGATGACGCGCGCCGGGTCGCCCGGCCGGGCCGCGCCCTCGAGCAGCGGCAGGAGCGCCTGCGTGAGGTGGAAGACCGCCTTCACGTTGATCGCGAGCACCTTGTCCCAGGCCGACTCCGGGTACTCGGCGAGCGGGGCGCCCCACGTGGCGCCGGCATTATTCACGAGGACGTGCAGGGCCGGCTCGCGAGCGGCGATCTCCTGCGCCAGGCGCCTGGCCTCCGCCTCGCTGGAGAGGTCGGCGGGCAGCGACACGCATGCCCCGGCGCGCGACAGCTCCGCGGCGGCGCCGTCGCAGGCCTCGCGCTTGCGGGAGGAGATGTAGACCCGGGCGCCGTGCTCCACGAAGCCCCGCGCGATCATCAGGCCGATCCCCCGCGAGCCGCCGGTGACCAGCGCCACCTTGCCGCGAACGGAGAACAGGTCGTTCACCACTCCGCCTCCTCGCGCGACGCCGGCGTCAGGAGCAGTCCCCGCAGAACGGCGCCACGTCCCCCGTGGCCGGCGGGCCCGGGGTCGGTTCACAACATTTCTCTGGAGGAAACATCGTTCAACATGCTAGGAGAGCCGCGGGGCGCCTGTCAAGAGGGCGCCGGCGGCTTCCGTCCCACGCCTCGATGCCGCGCGACGCAGCGCCTAGATGCGGAGGCCGGCCAGGAACCCCTCCCGCACCGCGTTGTGGACGGCGCGGGGGCGGATCACGTCGCCCGCGATGTACATCTCGTCACCCGAGAACTCGAGCCCATCCACGAGCCCCTGCACCGAGCCCCGGGGGCCGGCGGCGATCACGCTGTCGGCGGGGATCACGCGCCGCGCGCCGTCCTTGGCGACGACTTCCACGGCGTCCCGCGTGACCCTCGCCACCCGGACCCCGGTCACCGTCTCGATGCCGTACTCCTTCACCCAGGCCATGTGCCGCCACCGGAACGTGGGGATGACGTCCGAGGCGATCCTGTCACCGGCCTCCACGACCGTCACCCGCTTGCCCTGGGCCGACAGCGACTCGGCGCAGACAAGTCCCGCGCGCTCCCCGCTCAGCACAACCACCCGCTGCCCCACCGGGACGCGCTCCTCCAGCACGTCGTAGACGTCCAGCAGCGCGCCGCCGTCCAGGGGGTAGCGGCCCTGGACGTCGAGGGCCGCGCCGGTGGCCACGACGATGGCGTCGGGCTTCATCCTGTCGCAGAGCTCGCGGGTCATCTCCTGCCCGAGCCTCACCTCGACGCCGTAGCGGGCCAGCTGCGTCTCGTAGTAGCGGATGAGCCGGAGCCAGATGTAGCCGCCGTCCACCTCCTTCGAGGCGTGGACGAGCTGCCCGCCCAGCCGCCCGCGCCTTTCCACCAGCGTGACCTGATGCCCGCGCTCGGCGGCGATCTTGGCCGCCTCGAGCCCCGCGGGTCCCCCGCCCACCACGAGCACCCGCTTGGGGGAGGGGGCGGGACGCACCTCGTACTGCGGCTCGTACTCGTGGGACAGCCGGGGGTTCATGGCGCAGTTGTAGGGCAGATCGCGGAACATGCGCGAGAGGCACAGGAGCCCGCCCACGCAGGGCCGGATCTCCTCCACGCGGTCCTCGGCCGTCTTGTGCAGCAGCATCGGGTCGGCCAGGAAGGGCCGGCACACCTCCCAGAGATCGATCTTGCCCGCGGCAATGGCCTCGTTGGCCATGACCGGGTCGCCGAAGCGCGGGCCGAAGGCCACCGGGATCTTGACGGCGGCCTTGGCGCGGACGGCCAGTGGCAGCCAGCCGTCCGTCGGCACGTCCCGCCCGAGGGCGCCCTTGCGCGCCTCGTGCCAGCCCACCACGATGCTGAGCATGTCCGCGCCTGCCTGCTCGGCCAGCCGCATGAACTCCACGCACTCCTCGGGCGTCGAGCCGCCGAACTCGTCCATCAGCTCCTCGCCATTCAGTCGCACGACCATCATCGCGTCCCGGCCGATGGCCCGCCGCGTGGCCTCCAGCAGCTCGATGAGGAACCGGGCGCGGTTCTCCACCGAGCCGCCGTACCGGTCCTCGCGCTTGTTGGTGAAGCTCGACAGGAAGTTGGCGAGGAGATAGCCCATGAAGGCCGTGTGCTCCACCCCGTCGAAGCCCGCGTCCATGGCCCGCGTGGCGGCCTCGGCGTGCTGCTGGATGATGCCGCGGATCTCCTCCACCGACATCTCCTTCGGCTTGCGGAAGTGCCGCAGCGTCTGCGGTGTGGCCGAGGGCTGCAGCGCGTAGGCCAGGTTGATGCCGCCGTAGCGGCCGCCGTGCAGGATCTGCTGGATGGCGACGGCCCCGCCGGCGTGCAGCATGTCGGCGATCTTCCTAAGCCCGGGCACGTAGCGGTCGTCGCAGAGGGCGATCTGGCGCACGTAGGCCTTGCCCTCGCCGTTGGGGTCGGGGTAGGCGCCCTGGTTGGTGATGAGCCCGCAGCCCGTGCGCGCGATGACGTCCATGCGCGCGTACTCGCGGTCGGTGATGAAGCCGTCCTCGGTGTTGAAGTTGGACACGGAGCAGGCGGCGTACTTGACGCGGTTCCGGAGCGTGAACTTGCCCACGCGGAACGGCTCGAAGAGCTGCCCGTACTTCTTCACGCCCGGTCCACTCGGCTCCATGGCATCCTCCTCCGGCCTGCGGGGCTGTTCTCCATCCTGCTAATGAGTCTTGCGGATTACCGTTACGGCGGAGGCCGGCAGGCGGGGGCGCGGCCTGGACCTCGCACCCTCTTCATCGCCGATCCGCGGAGGGGGTGCAACCGAGAGGGACGGGCGCCGGCTTCGAGCGCCGCTACGGCACGGGTCCAGGCAGCGCCCCCGCCTGCCCGCCCCCGGCCCATTCGCGTACCCGTATTCGGCAAGAGTCATGAGGGGCTGATGGCGGTCAACCACTCGTCCACGGCGGCGGAGAAGGCCTCCGGCTGATCCAGCACCAGGTGATGGAAGGCCCCGGGCAGGGTGGCCACGGTGGCTTGCGGGATCGCCTCGCCGACGCGCTCGGCCGCTGCCCTGCCCATCACCCGGCTTCCCTCGCCGTGGATCACCAGGGTGGGGCAGCGGATCCCCGGGAGCACGGGCCACGGGTCCACCGGCGGATGCCTGAACACCGCCCTGTCAAGGGCGAGTCGCCAGCGGCCCGGAGCGGTCTCCTGGACCCCGCTCTCGCCGAGATGGCGCAGCATCTCCGGCGTCGCCGTGGTGTCGGGCGGCTGGAGCCTGAAGCGCGCCCCGGCCTCGGCTCGCGTGGCGAAGTCGGCCGGCGGCCGGCCGGCCTGGCGCTCGGCGGCCCCTGCCTGCTCGGCAGTCCACGTGGAGAGCATGTCGGCGATCACCAGCGCCTCGACGAGATCCGGACGGCGGGCGGCCACCACGGCGCCCACGTAGGCGCCCATGGAATGGCCCACCAGCACGATGGGCCGGAGGCCCAGCGCCGACAGCACGCCCTCCACGTCCCGCGCATGGTCCTCGAAGCCGTAGGCCGGCGGCGCGGCATGCGCGCTTCCGCCATGGCCCCTGAAGTCCAGCGCCACCACGCGATGCCGCGCGGTCCACGAGGGCGCCGTCCAGTCCCACCAGTGCAGATGCGCCGCCAGCGAGTGGAGCAGCAGCAACGGGCGGCCGCCCTCCCCTCCCCCCCAGTCGGCCAGCTCCAGCGCGAGCCCATTGACGCTGACGGCGAACGGAGCCCCGCAGTCCACGCTACCGAGCCTGCCGGAGCCGGCTGACGCCCGAGCCCGGAGGGCA
>MGBV01000212.1:17012-27968 GCA_001788415.1 Candidatus Rokubacteria bacterium GWC2_70_16
ATCCCCCAGGGGGGGCGGCGCCAGGGCTGTCGTTCCGCGATCGCGCGCTCGCCCCGCCCTGCGCTTCGGGCGGCGGCACGGCTCGCCACAGGGTGCCGGCGGCGGCCCTGCCCTCCGGGCTCGGGCGCCTCGCGCTCGAGGGATTCGGCGGGGGGCATCAGCTGCGGACGTCGACGTCCAGGGTGAAGGTGAAGCGGTCGGCGCGGTAGTAGATCCAGGCCACGTCCACGACGCGCCGCCCGAGGTCGAAGACCACGCCCGAGAAGAAGAGCACGGGGCTCAGGATGTCCACGCCCAGGGCCCCGGCGATGTCCTG
The DNA here is from genome assembly GCA_001788415.1 of Candidatus Rokubacteria bacterium GWC2_70_16. GTDB lineage: Bacteria > Methylomirabilota > Methylomirabilia > Rokubacteriales > CSP1-6 > UBA12499. Next base: position 17,329 of record MGBV01000212.1, read on the forward strand.
CTGCGCGCGCTGCGCCTCGATGGAGATCTGCACATCCGAGAGCTTCACCCCCAGCACGTCCCGCACGATCTTCAGCATCGGGTCCCGCCGGAGCGTCGCGGGGTCGATCTGGCTGCCGTACTCGGGGAGCACGTGGTTCAGCGCATAGGACAGGGGCACGCCCTGGTCGCGTCTGAGCCGCCGGAAGAAGCAGAGCTCGCGCTCCCCCGGGAAGTGGCGGGCCAGCGCCGGCGGCACCGGGACCGTGCTCTGCTCGAGCACCTCCGTCTCCTCGCTGTACTGCTGGGCGATGACGGACTCGACGGAGCCCATGAGCCGGAGCTCCTTCCGGTGATGCGGCCCCGGCGTCACGAAGGTGCCGCGCCCCCGCTGGCGCGAGATCAGCGCCTCGTCCTCCAGCGCCCGGAGCGCCTGGCGCACCGTGACCACGCTCACCCCGTGTCGGCGGGCCAGCGCCACCTCCGGGGGCACCCGGTCGCCGGCCACCAGGGCGCCGCCGAGGATCTCGGCGCGGAGCATCTGGGCCAGCTGGTACCAGAGCGGGAGCTTCCGGTTGAACACGCTATCGCCCATGGGTGCCGCCCGGCTCGTCCCAGGGCAGCGCGGCGCAGAGCGCCTCCACCCGGCTGTAGCGCTCCTCCACCGTCCGGCCCAGCGCCCGGAGCCCATCCTCGTCCAGGTGACGGAGGCGGCCCATGAGCCCCGCGAAGTCCCCGAGCGGGCGCGGGTGGGCGATGGGGTGTGTCATGCGGAAACGGCCGCGCCGCGCCTCCCACAGGGGGAAGACGCGCGTCAGGACGGCCATCCGGGCGATCTCCACCGCGGCATCCATGGGCGCCTGCCAGCCCACATGGCAAGGGGCATAGAGATGGATGTAGGCAAGCCCGTCCTCGGCCGCGAGCGCGCGCTCGAGCTTGGCGGCGAAGTCCTCCGGATGCGACACGCTGGCCGTGGCCACGTAGGCGGCGCCGTGCATCGCCATGAGCACGGGCACGTCCTTGGGCGCCTGCGTCTTGCCCGCATGCGCCTTGCCCGACTGCCCCGGGCCGACGGGGGTGGTCATGGTCCGCGCGCCCTGGAGCGTCGTGCTGCTCCGCTGGACGCCCGTGTTCATGTACCCCTCGTTGTCGTAGCAGATGTAGACGATGGGCTCGCCGCGCTCCGCCGCGCCGGACAGGGGCTGGAAGCCCACATCCGCGGTGGTGCCGTCCCCCACGAAGGCCACCGCGCGCGTCCGGGCGCCAGAGCGGCGCAGCTGGCGCGCCACTCCGGTCATGAGCGACGGGACATTGGTCATGAGCGACATGACGCTGGGCAGCCGCGTGGTGGCGGCCGTGCCGAGCCCGCAGGCGAGCATGCAGGCGCAGCCTGGCGCGGCGAAGACCACGGCGTCCGGGCCGATGGCGCGGAAGGCCAGGCGGAAGCCCAGCTCCGCCGCGCAGCCCGGGCAGAGATTCACGCCCTGGGTGAAGGGATCGGGATGCCCGAAGCGCCGCGCCAGCGCCGAGGTCTCCACCCAGCGGAGCGCGCCCGTGGGGCAGGCCGCGGCGCAGGCGGGCCGGCCATCGCAGGTGTCACACTTGGAGGCGCGCCCGGTGGCCGTCTCCAGCGCGATGCCGCCCCAGGCGCAGGCCACGGCGCAGGCGCCGCAGCCGACACAGCGCTCCTGATCGAGCCGGACCACGCCCGACTCCTCGCGCACGAGGGCGCCGGTCGGGCAGGCGTCCCGACAGGCGGGCTCCCCGCATTGCCCGCAGGCGAGCGCGCCGTGGAAGGAGACCTCCGCCAGGTGGAGCGCCGTGATGCGCGGCGCCCCGCGCGCGCGGGCGCAGGCCTCGACGCAGTCGCTGCAGCCCGGCGGGCAGGCGCCCCACTCGATGCAGAGCGTGTCGCGGAGCGCGGGCGGCGCCATCACCGCCATCACGCGGCCCCGCGCTGGGCCCGGGCGCAGAGCCATCGGGCTGTCTCGAGGGGGCGGGCCAGGAGCAGCTCGGCCTGCGCCCTCACGGGCACGCGCTCCCGGATCAGCCAGCAGAGGGCGCCGGGATCCGCCGGCATGCCCGAGAACGAGGCGCCCACGAGCCTGTCGCCGTCGAGGACGAGCCGGCCTCGTCGAGCGCCCGAGGCCTGCTCGAGCCGCGTTTGCCCTTCGGTCGCCTCGGTGGCTCCCGCGCTCACGAGGAGCCGGCCGAAGAAGGAAAAGACATTGGCGGGCAGCCACCCCTCGTGCTCGACGGAGCGCCCGGCCATGTTCGCTCCGGCCACCCGTCCCTGCCCCGCCGCCGTGGGCAGCACGGCGTGACAGCCGATAGTCCCGTCGGCGCCCGGGCCCTCGGCGACATCTCCGGCGGCGTAAATGCCCGGGATGCTCGTCGCCATCCGCCTGTCCACGACGAGCCCGCGGCCCATCGCGAGCCCGGCGCCTGCAAGGAATCCGAGGCGCGGCCTGACGCCGACACAGGCCGCGACGAGATCGGCCTCAACGCTGCCGCCATCGGAGAGCGTCACCAGAGCCGCCCCGTCGCGCCGCCCGAGCGCGACGGCCCGGCAGCCCAGCCGGAACTCGACGCCCCGGCTCTCGAACAACTCCTGCACGGCGCCGGCATCCTGGCGGGCGAAGGCCCGCGGCAGGACCTGCGGCTCCTGCTCGACGACGGTCACGCGGGCGCCCGGAGCACGGTGGACGATCGCGTCGGCCAGCTCCATGCCGATGAGGCCCGCGCCGAGCACCGCGACCCGGGAGGTGCCTTCGAGCGCGGCGCTGAGCCCGCGCAGGTCGGCCAGTCGCGTGAAGGTGTGAAGCGGCACCGCGTCAGGGTTGTCCAGCGCGGGCAGGATGGGCTCGGAGCCCGAGGCCACCAGGAGCCTGTCGAACTCGATCTCCCCGCCCCCGGCCAGCCGCAGCACCCGGCGGTCTGCGCAGAGCGCCACCGCCGGCCTGCCGGCGAGCAGCCGGCAGCCCGCGCTCGCGAAGAACGCCGCCGGGCGCAGCGCGATCCGCGACTCGTCGATCCGCCCCGCCAGGAGATGGGGCAGCACCGTGGGCGAGTACGGCGCCTCCGGCTCGGCGGTGAGGAGCGTGATGGGGTCGGCGGGGCGGCTGACGCGGATGGCCTCGACGGCAGCCAGCGCCGCGGTGCCGGCGCCGACGATCACGTGGCGGAGCGAGGCGCCCATGGGCTACTCGAGGTTGAGCCAGACCACTTCCGGCCCCTCGACACCCCGGCCGCGGGCCAGCGTGGTCCGCACGGCCGCCTCGAGCATCTCGCGCCGGAGATCGGTGCCGGCGATCCCGCCGATGAAGTTGACCATCGGGACCCGCCTGTCCAGGTCGGCCGCCGCCCTGACATCCACGAAGAGATGGCCCGCGCCCCAACCGAAGGAGACGGAGCGGTCCACCACGCCGACGGCCCTGCGCCCGCGCAGCAGCGAGGCGAGGCGCGCGCGGGGGAAGGGCCGGAACATGCGCACCCGCGCCAGGCCCACGGCCACGCCCTCGTCACGCAGCCTGTCCACGGCCACCTTGAGCGTGCCCGCGTGGCTGCCCATGGCGACCATGAGGATCTCGGCGTCCTCCGCGCGGTAGGTCTCGACGCTGCCGCCGTACTCGCGACCAAAGGCCGCCAGGAACTCGCCGTCGAGCCCCTCGGCGATGTCCAGCGCCGCCTGCATGGCCTGGCAGTGCTTGTAGCGGTACTCGGCGTAGAGGTCGCCCACGACGAAGGCCCCGAAGGTGAGCGGGGCCTCCGCGGAGAGGATCGGGCGCTTGCCCGCTCCCACGGGAGCGAGGAAGCGGTCCACCGCCCCCTGCTCGGGCACCTGCACCGGCTCCGAGAGATGGGAGAGGTAGTAACCGTCATAGGAGACATTGACCGGCAGCTGCACGCGCGGGTCCTCGGCGAGGCGATAGGCCACGAGGATGGAGTCGAGGATCTCCTGGCAGGACTCGGTGACGAGCTGCACCCAGCCGCCGTCCTTCACCATCATGATGTCCTGCTGCCCGCTGGACACCGTGTGGGGCGCCGACTGCTCGCGCGTGGCCACCGTCATCACCACGGGCACGCGCTGGCCGGAGGCGAAGAGGTAGGCGTCGTACATGAACATGAGGCCCATGGACGAGGTCGCCGTGAAGGCGCGCCCGCCTGCAGCCGCGGCGCCGATGGCCGCGGAGAGCGCCGAGTTCTCTCCCTCCACCTCCACGGTGTCGGCCTCGAGCCGCCCCTCGGCCCGCGCGCGGTACAGGGCCTCGAGGAGCGGGGTCTGAGGCGAGATCGGGTAGGAGGCGACGAGATCGGGCCGGCAGAGCATGACGCCGACTGCCGCGGCCTTGTTGCCGTCCATCACGCGCAGCGCCGTCGTCGTCACGCCCCGGCCTCCTCCTCCACCATGAGAACGGCCGACACGGGACAGGCGCGCGCGCAGACCCCGCAGCCCTTGCAGAAGTCGAGATCAGCCGAGAAGTGACGCCCCCGGTCGCGCACGCAGCCGGTGGGGCAGAAGAGGTAGCAGAGCCCGCAGTGGGAGCAGCGCGCCTGGCGTGTCACCGGCCGCTGGAGCCGCCAGTCGCCGGTGCGGATCGTGTGCATCGTCTCGGGATCGGCCCAGGCGCCCTCGAAGGGGCTATGGAAGCGCATGCGCCATCTCCCCGGCCAGGACCCTCAGCTCGGCGTACCCGCGCTCCACGGCGCGACGGTTCCCCGGGAGCGCCTCGCCCTCGAAGTAGTCCGGCAGGACATGGAGCAGGCTCTCGCGCGACACCCAGCCCGTGAGCCTTGCGAGAGCCCCGAGCATGGCCGTGTTGGCCGCGGGACGCCCCAGCTCGTCCTGGGCGATGGCCCCGGCGCGGACGGCGCCGGCGACGCCGACGTGGACGCCCTCCGGCAGCGGCGGCAATGTCGCGGCGTTGACGAGAAGCGCGCCTCCCGGCTTGAACCCCTCGAAGACCGCGCCGCCGCGCGCGAGGCCCGGATCGAGCACGAGGAGGCAGTCCGGCGCATAGATCTGGGTGCGCTCGCGGATGGGCGTCGAGTCGAGGCGGAGGAAGGCCGTCACCGGCGCGCCGCGCCGCTCGAAGCCGAACATCGGGAAGGCGGCGGCGTATCGTCCGTCCCGGACAAGGGCGGCGGCCAGGATCTCGGCCGCCATGGCGGCGCCCTGCCCGCCCCGCCCGTGGAAGCGGATCTCCTTCATGCGCTGGCCCTCACCGGGCCTGGTAGACATGCGGCAGGTAGCGCCCCGCCTTGGCGATGGCGTACTTCACGTAGAAGTCCCCCACCAGCGAGGCGACCCCCACCAGGGCCAGCGCGCCCATGGAGACCGGGGTCACCGCGTTGAGGATGCCGATGGCCACCGGGATCACGAAGCCAACGGCCACCACGCCCACGTAGAAGGCCGCGGCCACCCGACCCCGCAGGAGGTCCTCCACCGAGCGCTTCGCCCCCACCGAGGAGTTCGCCATGATGGTGAGGTAGAAGAGGATGCAGACGCCCGCCGAGAGCCCGATCCAGAGCTCGAGCACCTCGATGAGCCCCTGCTCGGCGCTGAGCGGTGTCCAGGGCAGGAACAGCAGCAGGAGCGCCGTGCCGCCGCGGAGCGCATAGGCCACGTAGAGGACGGGCAGCAGCGAGGAGTTCCAGAACGGGATCGCGCGGCAGACGGCATAGACATTGCCCTTGTAGAGCATGACGATGCCCGCGCCCAGCAGCGATAGGCCCCAAACAACGCTCGCCAGGCCGCTGCCGCCGAGACCCGCCGCGCGCAGGACGAGGTACACGACCCCGGCGGCCATCAGGATGTTGAGCCCCACGAAGCCGCGCCCCACCCAGGAGGTGCGGATCCTGACCATGCGCCAGAAGCGCTCGGGGCGGCCCAGGAAGAGCAGATGCGCGAGCCCGCTGAGCCCGACCACGACGAGGCTCGTGATCTCTCCCGGCAGGAAGCCGAGCGCGCTCGAGAAGGCCCAGCCCCCCGCGCCCACGCCGGAGAGGAAGTGGCCCGCGATGAGCAGGAGCCCGCGCCCGTCCACCCACTCGCGCTGGGGACGTGCGGTCTCCTGGAGATCGTCCATCAGCCTGTCGAAGGGATCCGCGAACACTCTCATGGCGGCCTCCGGCGCTCAGGCGGGCAGGTAGTACACCGAGGGCCCGGTGCCCAGCTCGGGGTGGAGCGGCTCGCCCCCGCGCTCCTTGATGAGCCGGCTCACCTCGCTTTGCGGGTCGTCGAGGTCGCCGAAGGTGCGGGCGTGGGTCGGACAGGTCAGCACGCAGGACGGCTCCTCCCCTCGCTCCAGCCGATGCGCACAGAAGTTGCACTTCATCACCACGCCCGTCGGGTGCTTGGCGTAGCCCACGGCCTCGTACTCGGTGGGGCCCTGGGCGCCGAAGTAGTAGCGTGTCTTGGCGTGGAAGTAGCGCGCCTCGTAGGGGCAGGCCTGCATGCAGTAGCGGCAGCCCACGCAGACCTCGCGGTCCACGTCCACGATGCCGTCGGGCCGCTTGGAGGTGGCCCCCGTGGGGCACACGGCCTCGCAGGGCGGGGTCTCGCAGTGCATGCAGAGCAGGGGCAGGAAGACCTTCCTCACGTTCGGGTACGTGCCCGACTCGCGCTTGACCACCCGGGCGAAGAAGACGCCGGGCGGGGTCGCGTGCTCGGCCTTGCAGGATACCTGGCAGCCGTAGCAGCCGAAGCAGCGCTTGAGGTCGATCACCATCCCGTATCTCATCGGCCCACCCTCACCTTGGCGCAGAGGTCCAGGTTCAGGTTCACCGGGCTCGTGTGCTCGAAGTCCACCTCCAGCAGCTCGTTGAAGAACACCCCCTTGCCCTGGGCGATGGGCTGATGCCTGGTCCAGTGGCCGGCGCAGGCGGCGATGCCCACGCCCTCCGGATGGATGCCCTCCGTGAGCCGCACCTTCCCCTCGACGCGCCGGCCCGCCGCCGACTCCACCCAGATCGCCTCCCCGTCCTTGATCCCGCGGGCGCGCGCCGTCTTCGTGTTGAGCGCGATGGTGTAGGAGTACGGGTCCATGCGCGAGGCCTCGTCCAGCCACGGGTTCTCCATGGTGAAGCCATTGGTGTGCAGCACGTCCCGGTAGTAGAAGGCATAGAGGTCGTAGGCCGGGTCCTCCACCTCGTGGGAGGGGCAGGCGATCCACTCGGGCACAGGGCTATAGTAGGCGCGGTCGAAGCGCATGCCCCGGGGCTCGGTCACCGCGCGGATCTTGTCTCCCAGGTCCAGCATGAACTCCCAGTAGATCGGCACGCGCACGTCCACGAAGGGGCGCCAGTACACCTCCTCCACCTTCTTCGGCCAGGTGATGACCCCGTGCTCCTTGAACCAGTCGAGCCCGCGCTCGGGGCCGAACTTGTGCTGCAGTTCCCGGTCCGTGATCTCCTCGAAGGTGTAGGCCCTCTTCGGGTCGAGCATCTGCGGGCCGTCCAGCCCATAGAAGACGTTGAGCGCCATGTTCAGCTCGGGTCCGAGCCCCATGCGGTAGCCGAGTCCCAGCAGCACCTCGCGCGCGCTCCTGCGCTCGTGGGTGAGCGGCACCACCGGCTGGCGGATGGGCCACCCCCACTGCCCCCGGCCCGCCGGGTGGTTGAAGATGAACGGGAAGTTGGGCCGCGGGTCGAGCACCTCGAGATAGGAGCCGTCGGGCAGGATGATGTCGGCGAAGTCGGAGAACTCGTTGAGGAACAAGTCGAAGGAGACGATGAAGTCGAAGCGGGCCAGCGTCTCGGCCACGGTGTCCTTGTTGCCGACGCTCATGAGCGAGTTGGCGCCGTAGTTGATCATCATCTTCGGCCGGTAGGGCAGCTCGAAGCGCTCCCACCACTTGGTCTGGTCGGCGGAGGCCATGAGCGGCGAGACATGCGAGAGCGGGTAGGTCTCGATGAAGCCCATGGAGTCGGGATGGCGCGGCTCGGCGGGCGGGTACGGCAGATGCGGCAGCATCCACGTCCCCGGCGTCATGAGCCCGTCCCTCTCGGCGCGCGGGACATAGCGCGGCCGGCCCGTGTCCGGATGCCCGTGGCAGACGGGGTTGAAGCCCAGGGCACCTCCCACCACGTCGGCCGCCCCCACGATCTGGTTCAGGAGATCCACCGCGAAGCAGATGTGCGAGGAGTTCTTGTGCCCCTGGGCGCCGCGGAAGTAGATGGCGGCGGCGGGGCGATAGGGCAGCCGCACGCCGTCCAGCACGATGGTGCTGCCCACGCGCGCGGCCTCGCCGAACTCCCGGGCCAGGCGCCTGGCCTGGGCCGCGGGCACGCTGGTGAGCCGCTCCTGCCACTCGGGCGTGAACTGCTCGACATGCTCCTTCAGGAGGGCGAAGGCCGGCCGGCACCTCTCGCCGTTCACCTGGAACTCGCCGAGGAGCGCGGCCTCACCGACTGACTTGTCGTCGTAGGGCTTCGGGGCTACCGCCGTGGCGTCCCACACCAGCGGCTTGCCCGAGGCGGCATCCCGGGCGTGGCGGCCGTCGGGCCTGACGAGGTACGGACCATTGGTGTGCCGCCTGAGATACTCCGCATCGTAGATCCCCAGCTCGTTCAGGAGCACGTTGACCATGGCGAGAGCCAGCGCCGCATCCGTCCCGACGCGGATCGGCACCCACTCGCTGGCCTTGGCCGCGGCGAAGTTGCACATGGGGTCCACGACCACCATGCGCATGCCCCGCGCGCGGGCATCGGCGGCCAGCTCCATGTTGGGCGTGGCGGCATGCCCGGCCCCATGGCCCTTGGAGGCGCCGAAGTACAGCGCGTAGTTGCAATGCTCGAAGTCAGGCACCAGCGACCAGGAGGCGTGCATGATGCCGCCCACTGCATGCGCCCCGTTGCCGCAGTGAATCCCGCCGCCCGCGACCCACATGTTGGGGGTCCCGAAGGCCCAGCCGAACGTGAAGAAGAGGAGCGAGGACGGCGCCAGCGTCGTCGTCACCTGGATCATGAGCTGGCGCGGGTCCTCGGCGCGGATCTTCTCCATGCGCACCGTGATCTCCTCCAGCGCCTCCTCCCAGGAGATGGGCTTCCAGCCCGGGTCCACCCCGATGCCCTTCTTCGGATTCGTGCGGCGCAGCGGGGTGTTCACGCGGTTCGGGTCGTAGAGGATCATGATCCCGGCCAATCCCTTGGCGCAGATGCGCCCCTTGCCGACGGGGCTCGCCGGGTTGCCCTCGATCTTCACGATGGTGCCGTTCACGCGGTGGGCGAGGATGGAGCACCCGCCGTAGCAGATGGTGCACGCCGAGGGGATCCAGCGGTCCTCATGCGCCGCCTGGCCGCTCGTCGCCCCCTGGCCCGTCGTCTTCGGAGCGCCCATGGCTTCTCCTTTCATCCGCTGCCCCTGCTACCCACCGCTCGCCGCCGGCATGAGATAGATCAGGACTTCGGCCGATCCCTGTCCGTCGCCGCCTGTGGGCAGCGGCCGGTCCAGCGTCTCGTCGGTCTGTAGCGCGCTGTCCACGAAGATCCGCGTGTGCATCTGCAGGGGACGGGGCGGGGTCTGCGAGCGGAACACGCGGCGCCCGAAATCCGGGCCGAATCGCGACTCGAGGTCATCGAGCACCTGGCGCAGTGTCGCGCCGGGCCGGGTCTCCAGGGCCATTTCCTTCCGCCCTGTCACGGTCGCGATCACCCCCATGAAGACGACCCGGGTACTCATATTCTTGTAAGTACGTGACCGAGGTTGGGCCACCCTAAGATGGGGAGGCGAGGGCGATCAATGGGGCATCGGGCTCAATTTGATGAGGCGAACGGCGAGGCTGGCCGCCAAGCCCTGGGGTCAGGTCTTGCAATCCGACATTTCGTCGTGGTGCGTGTCGTAATGCAAGATCTGACCCCGCTTGACATCCCGGTCCCTGCCGCGTATATCTCGGTCGGTTTCCGCCAGGGAGATCGCCCGGCCCCACTGGCCAGCAAGCGTCGGGGCGGATGTCCCGGCAGCAGACCCGCACCCCCAGGATGCGCCTGAGGGCGTTCCGGGCTCCGGGCACTTGACCATCCGGCCCACGCGGGGGAGACATCCGTGGCCCTGGATTGGGTCTCTGGATCCGCCGCCGTCCTTGTAGACCAGCCCCATGGCCGCCGAGGGCGCTCGTGTGCTCGCCGATCCCGCGAGGCCCCCCGAAGGCACGGCACTCGCGGAGCCATCGCCGCCCCCGGCCTCATGGCAGCGGTGATCGCCGGTGCGCTCTGGATCGGGTCGGTAGCGAGCGCGGCGGCGCAGCCGCCGATCCGGATCGGCGCGTCGGTCTCCCAGACCGGGGCCTACGCCCTCCTGGGCCAGAACCAGGTTCGCGGTTATCAGCTCTGCGTCAAGCACACGAACGAGAAGGGCGGAGTCCTGGGGCGCCGCCTCGAGCTGGTCGCGGAAGACGATCGCTCCGACCCCGCGATGGCCGCCCGCATCTACGAGAAGCTCATCACCCAGACCAAGGTGGAGGCGGTGCTCGGGCCATACTCCTCCCCCATCACGGAGGCCGTGGCGGATGTGACGGAGAAGCACCGGATGGCCATGGTGGCGCCCGCGGCCGCCGCCACCTCCATCTTCAGGAAGGGGCGGAAGTTCGTCTTCATGGTGCTCTCGCCGGCCGAGGTCTACCTTGAGGGGCTGATCGACATGGCTGCGCGGAGGGGCCTCAG
>MGBV01000213.1:0-30275 GCA_001788415.1 Candidatus Rokubacteria bacterium GWC2_70_16
TCGGCGTGCCGAAGGAGATCAAGCCGGGAGAGCAGCGGGTGGCGCTCACTCCCGCCGGGGCCCACGCGCTGTCCGAGGCCGGCCAGCGGGTGGTGGTGGAGGCCGGGGCCGGCGCCGGCAGCGGGATCCGCGACGAGGAGTACGCGGCCGTGGGCGCGGCCATCGCCTCCGCCGCCCGGGTGTGGGACGAGGCCGGTCTGGTGCTGAAGGTGAAGGAGCCGCTGCCCGAGGAGTACGGGCGCATGCGGGCGGAGCAGATCCTCTTCACCTACCTCCACCTGGCGGCCGTGCCCGAGCTGACGCGGGCGCTGCAGAGGGCGGAGGTGATCGCCCTTGGCTACGAGACCGTGCAGCGGGCCGACGGGAGTCTGCCCCTCCTGACGCCCATGAGCGAGGTCGCCGGGCGCCTGGCCGTCCAGGAAGGGGCGTATTATCTGGGCAGGGCTCACGGGGGGCGGGGCATCCTCCTGTCCGGCGTTCCCGGCGTGCCGCGGGGCAATGTGGTGATCCTGGGGGCGGGCACAGTCGGGCTCAATGCCGCCAGGGTCGCCATCGGTATGGGCGCGGACGTGTCCATGCTGGACGTGAGCCTCGATCGGCTGCGCCACGCCGATGACGTGTTCCGGGGCCAGGTCGTGACGCTGGCCTCGAATGCGTTCAACATCGCCCGGGTCGTGGAGCGGGCCGATCTCCTGATCGGCTGCGTGCTGGTGCCGGGCGCCCGGGCCCCCCGGCTCGTGACGCGGGAGCTGGTGGAGCGGATGAAGGACGGGGCCGTGATCGTGGATGTGGCGGTGGACCAGGGCGGCTGCGTGGCCACCATCCGGCCCACCACATTGCTCGAGCCCGTCTACCGCGTGGGGGGCGTCGTCCACTACGGCGTCGCCAACATGCCGGCGCTGGTGCCCCGCACCTCGACCTTCGCCCTCACCAACGCGACCCTACCGTATGCCCTCACGCTGGCAGCCCTGGGCGCCGCCCGGGCCGTCGTCTCGAGCCCCGAGCTGGCCCCGGGGGTCAATGTCTGGCGCGGCAGGATCACCCACCCCGCCGTCGCCGAGTCCGTGGGGGAGCCGGCGGTGCCCCTGGCGACATGCCTGTCAAAGGAGAACCGGTGATGCTGGTCCGCGACGTGATGCAGTCGAAGGTGACCGTCATCGCTCCCGGGACGACGGTGCCTGAGGCGGTGCGCCTGGCCCAGCTGCGCGGCATCCGCCACCTGCCCGTCGTCGAGAACGGGGAGATCGCCGGCATGGTCTCCGACCGCGACCTCAAGCGCGCCATGCCCTCGGGGGCCACGGTTCTCGAGGCCCACGAGCTGCGCTACCTGCTCGAGCGGCTGCCCGTGTCCGAGATCATGACCCGCGCGGTGATCACGACAGGGCCCATGTTCCCGATTGAGGAGGCCGCGCGGCTCATGGTTGCCGAGAGGATCAGCGCGCTGCCCGTTACCGAGGGGGGGCGGCTCGTCGGCATCGTGACGGAGACCGACGTGCTGCACCTCTTCGTGCGGGCCATGGGCGCCCATGAGCCGTCGAGCCGGCTGGACGTGGAGCTGCCCGACCGTCCCGCGGCCCTGACGGAGGTGGTGCAGGTGGTCGAGGCCGCTGGCGCCACCATCTCGAGCGTCATGACGCTGGTCAACCGCGCCGGCCTCAAGGAGGCGATCATCCGCGTCGCGACCATCAACCCGGGGCCCGCCATCCGGGCTTTGGAAGCCAAGGGGTGCACGGTAAGGGATTCGTGGCGAGGGTGAGGCCGCAACCAGGAGGGACGCCATGGCAGATCCGAAGCGCGCCATCACGCGGGACATCGTGCCGGACGAGGGCGTCGTGTCCAGGGCCGAGCGGTGGCGGGCCGGGGAGGAGCCGCCGGCCAGGGCCGAAGGCCTCGGCGTGTCGTTCAAGACCCCGAAGGGGCTCAGGCTCGCCGGCGAGCTGCTGGTCCCCGAGGGGCCCGGGCCGCACCCGGTGGTGGTCGTGGCCGGGGCGGGCGTCGGAGGGAAGGCCAGCCCGGAGAGCCGGGCGCTGGCGCAGACGCTCTGCGCCCAGGGGATGGCGGCCTTTCTCTTCGACTGGACGGGGTGCGGGGACAGCGAGGGCGACCGCGCGCAGTGCAACCCGGGGCAGCAGCTGGAGGATATGCGCGCGGCGGTGGAGGCCCTCGGAGCCTTCGACGAGTTGGACGGGACGCGCGTGGCGCTGGCCGGGCTCGGCTCGGGCGTGCCCGCCGCGACCAGGGCGGGGGCAGAGGATCCGCGCATCCGGGCGCTGGTCCTGATCGCCCCCGACCCGGAAGCTGCCGCTGCGGGGGCGGCGCCGCCGAGGGTGCCGGTGCTCAGGCTGACCGACGCGCGGGAGGCGGCGCGGGCAGCCACGTGGCTGCGCAAGCAGATGGCGTGAGAAGGAGGGTCACCATGGGGCTCAATGCTCGACTCAGGCAATTCCTGGACGACCGCAACGTTCCGTGCGCGACCATGCCGCACCGCGAGGTCTTCACGGCCAGGGAGGTCGCCACCGCCACCCACGTGGCCGAGCGCGAGCTGGCGAAGGTGGTGGTGGTCCGCGAGGCGGGCGCGGGGCACCTGATGGTGATCCTCCCGCCGGCCTGCCGCATCGACCTCGGGGCCGTACGGCGTGCCACCGGACGGCGGCATCTGGCGCTGGCCACCGAGACCGAGATCGGCGGGCTCTTCCCGGACTGCGAGATGGGGGCCATGCCTCCCTTCGGCAACCTCTACGGGATGCCCGTCTATGTGGACGCCTGCCTGCAGCGGACGGGCGAGATCTTCTTCCAGGCCGGGAACCATCACGAGGTGGCTCGGCTCCCCTACCGGGAGTACGAGCGGCTGGTGACGCCGGTGGCGGGGGAGTTCTGTCTCCACGAGCGTGAGAAGGACGTGAGCGGCTGAGGTCAGGACAGGTTCGCGGGCTCCTCGCCCAGCCGGCGCGCGATCGCCTCCCGCGCGCGATCGCGGAGGCGGACGAGCGCGGGCCAGCCGCCGCCCTCGGCGGGGATCGGCGCGCCCACCGCGATGGTGATCGCCCCCCGACGCGGTAGCCAGCGGTCCGCCGGGAGGATCTCCCGCGTGCCGCGGATCGTCACGGGAATCACCGGGCAGCCGGTCTCGGCTGCGGCCTTGAAGGCCCCGAGCCTGAACGGCAGCAGACCGGGGGGGCGCAGGGAAGTCCCCTCGGGGAAGACGAGGAGGGAGCGCCCGCCCCGGAGCGCGAGGCTGGCCCTTTCGGCGTCCTCGAGGCTCCTCGCCAGGTCGGTGCGGCTCACGGTGAGATGGCCGGCCTTGCGGAGGACGGTGCCGATGACGGGCGAGCGCAGCAGCTCGCGCTTGGCCACGAACCTGAACTCGCCCGGGAGCCCCGCCAGGAGCGCCACGGCGTCGAGATAGCTCGAGTGGTTGGCCACCAGCACCGCGGGCCGAGCGCCGCCGAGATGCCCGAGCCCCTCCACGCGCACGGGGCAGCCGGCCAGCGCGAGGATGAGCTGGCACCAGAGCTGGGACAGCCCGTGGGCCGGCCGGCCCCGGGGCACGAGGATCAGCGAGAGCCAGAGCAGGGGCCAGGTCAGCGCGAGCATTCCGCCCACATAGGCGCCGTGCGGTCGAGGGAGTCATCGAGCCCGGGGACGCGGCGGGTGGGCAGGGCTCCGAGCTCCTCGCTCAGCGCGCTGACGATGGCGAGGACGCGCTCCTCGAGGACTTCCGCGGGAACCCCCTGGATCTCCGTGACGGCCATGGCCTCAGCCAGGATGAAGCTTCCGCCCGAGACCAGGGGGTGCAAGGGGGGTGCCCCGCGGCGGCGTCCCGCAAGTGAGCGAAAGGGCTCTCGCGATGCTGGGCCCCATGAAGGGGGCCCTGGAGTGCATGCCCCACCTGGGGCAGGCTTACCCCGCGGCCGGCCGCGGGGGGCGCCGGCAACCAGCCGGAAAGGGGGGGAGATCCGGTGGCACCGGGATTGCTGGGAGCAGACGGCAGTGATCTTCAAGGCGCTGGCCTGCGACTACGACGGCACCCTCGCCTCCGAGGACCTGCTGGGCCCGGAGGCCCTCACCGCCCTGGGCAAGGCGAGAGAGGCGGGGCTGCGCCTGCTGCTCGTCACGGGACGCACCTTCTTCGAGCTGACGCGCGTGTGCGAGCGGCTGGATCTCTTCGACGCCGTGGTGGCCGAGAACGGAGCGGTGCTGTACTACCCCCAGGCGGGGATGATCCGGGACCAGGCCCCGCCGCCGCCACCGCGGCTGCTCGCCGAGCTGGACCGCCGCGGCATCTACTACCAGCTGGGCCGGGTCATCGTCGGCACGGCCAGGAACGACGAGGAGCGGGTGCGGCAAGCGCTCCTGGCCACAGGCGTGACGCTCGACCTGGTCTACAACCGCGCAGCGCTGATGCTCCTCCCCGCGGGAGTCTCCAAGGGCACGGGGGTCCGCCAGGTGATCCGCATCCTCGGGCTCTCCTTCCACGACGTGCTCGCGCTGGGGGACGCCGAGAACGATCTCGATCTCTTCGAGGTCTGCGGCTGGGCCGCCTGCCCGTCGAACGCGGTCAACGGCCTGCAGCAGCGGGCGGACTGGATATTCCCCGGCAGCGACGGGCAAGCCATCGCGGGGGCCCTCGAGAACGCGATCCTGCCCGAAAGGCTGCCGGTCGCGCGCTCCCCCCGGCATCGCATCGCGCTCGGCTGGGCGGTGGGGAGCGCCGAGCCGGTGACCATCCCCGAGCGCGGCGTCAACGTGCTGATCCTGGGCGATCCGCTCTCCGGGAAATCGTGGATGGTGGGCGCGCTCATCGAGCGGCTGCTGGGCCGGCGCTACGCCGTGTGCGTCATCGACCCGGAGGGCGATTACCGGGTGCTCCGGCGGCTGGCCGGCGTGACCTGGACGGTGATCCGCGACCGCCGGTCGATGGAAAGGGCTCTGGGGCGCTTCGAGCGGGATCCGGCGGCCTGCGTGGTGGCCGACCTCTCCGAGCTGCCGCATGGCGACAAGGTCGAGTGCCTGGCGGCGGGACTTGGCGCCATCCGCGGGCTGAGGGAGCGTTTCGGGCTGCCGCACTGGGTGATTCTGGACGAGGCCCACTACTCGCTGCACGCGGCCGGGGTGGCGGCGGAGAGGCTGGGCCTCGGGGACAAGGGGTTCTGCCTCGCCTCTTACAAGGGGAGCTGGCTGGCGGACAAGGTCGTCCAGGCCATGGACGTGTTCGTCCTGGCGCGGACCACGGCCCCGGAGGAGCTGGACTTCCTGCGCGCGCGCCTCGCGGCCCTCCCCGGAAACGGCGGGGGAGCGATCTGCGTGCTGCCGGAGATCTCCCGCGGCGAGTTCGTTCTCGTCGAGGCGGATGCGGACGGCCCGCCCCGCCTCTGGAGCTTCTCGGCCACGCCGAGGGAGACGCCGCATGTGCGCCACCTGACCAAGTACGCCGATCAGCGAGTGGGGCCCGGGCGAGCCTTCCTGTTCCGCCGGCCCGACGGCACGCTCGCGGCGACGGCCGAGAGCCTCAACGAGTTCCGCGCGGCGGCGGCCTCCATGGAGGAGGCGGTGCTCGCCGACCATGCTCGGCGCGGCGACTTCTCCCGCTGGGTGGAGGATGTCTTCTCCGACCTGCCGCTGGCGCTGCTGCTGCGCAAGGTCGAGGCGCGCTTCACCCGGGGGGAGATCGCCGATCTCCGGCGCGCCCTGGCCGACCCCATCGAGCTGCGCTACGGGGGGTGACGGAGGAGGCGGTGGCGCGATCCGACGGCTCGATGGATCCCGGGGCTGCAAGAGCCGCCAGCCCGTGGCCGGGCGCCCCGCAGCCGCTCGGGGCCTCGTGGGACGGCAAGGGCGTGAACTTCGCCCTGTGGAGCGAGCGGGGGGTGGCCGTGGACCTCTGCCTCTTCGACAGGGAGCAGGGGGCGTCGGAGGTGGAGCGGATCCCGCTCGCCCGGCGCACCGATCTGGTCTGGCACGGGTACGTGCCCGGGCTGGGGCCGGGGCAGCTCTACGGCTACCGGGTGCACGGCCCCTATGCTCCGGACCGTGGCCACCGGTTCAACCCCTCCAAGCTGCTGCTCGATCCCTATGCCCGCGCGCTGGCCGGGTCGCTCCAGTGGCGCGACGAGGTGTTCGGCTACCACGTGGGGCACCCGGCGGCGGATCTCGCGCGGGATCGGCGCGACTCGGCGCCCTTCGTGCCCAAGTGCGTCGTCATCGACCCGGGCTTCGACTGGCAGGACGATGGGCCGCCCCGGGTGCCGGCCAACCGCTCCGTGGTCTACGAGCTGCACGTCAAGGGTTTCACGGCGAGGCATCCGGGGGTGCCGGCCTCTCTGCGGGGCACCTATGCGGGACTCGCCACGCCGGCGGCGCTCGAGCACCTGACCTCCCTGGGGGTCACGGCCGTGGAGCTCTTGCCGGTGCACCACCACGTGGACGAGCGCGCCCTCGTGGAGCGCGGGCGCACCAACTACTGGGGATACAACTCCATCGGCTTCTTCGCGCCGGACTCGCGCTTCGCCGCCACGCCGGCGCGCGGGGGGCAGGTGAGCGAGTTCAAGTCCATGGTGAGGGCGCTGCACCGCGCCGGCATCGAGGTGATCCTGGACGTCGTCTACAACCACACCGCCGAGGGCGACCACCTCGGTCCCACGCTCTCCTTCCGCGGCATCGACAACCGCGTCTACTACCGGCTCCGCGCCGCGCAGCCGCGCTTCTGCCAGGACTACACGGGCTGCGGTAACACGCTGGACGTCACGCAGCCGCAGACCCTCCAGCTCGTCATGGATAGCCTGCGCTACTGGGCTGGCGAGATGCGCGTGGACGGCTTCCGCTTCGACCTGGCGCCGGCTCTGGCGCGGGAGCCCGACGAGGTGGCCCGCCTCTCGGCCTTCTTCAAAGTCATCCAGCAGGACCCGCTGATCTCGCGCGTGAAGCTCATCGCCGAGCCGTGGGACGCGGGGCCCGGCGGCTACCAGGTGGGGAAATTCCCGCCGGGCTGGGCGGAGTGGAACGGGCGCTACCGCGACACGGTGCGCCGGTACTGGCGGGGCGATCCGGGGCAGGTGGGGGACCTGGCTTATCGGCTGGCGGGGTCCAGCGACCTCTTCCAGGAGGACGGGCGGCGGCCCTGCGCCAGCATCGACTTCGTGACGTGCCACGACGGCTTCACGCTCGCCGACCTCGTGGCCTACGGCCGGAAGCACAACGAGGCCAATGGCGAGGCGAACCGGGACGGCACGGACGAGAACCTGGCCTGGAACTGCGGGGTGGAGGGGCCCACGGACGATCCCGTCGTCCTCGCCCTGCGGGAGCAGCAGATGCGGAACTTCCTCGCCACGCTCTTCCTCTCCCAGGGGATCCCCATGCTCATGGCAGGAGACGAGATGGGCCGCAGCCAGGGCGGGAACAACAACGCCTACTGCCAGGACAATGCCACCTCGTGGCTGGACTGGGAGCTGGACGATCGGGGCCGCCGCCTGCTCCACTTCACGCGATCGCTGATCCGGCTGCGTCGCCATCACCCGGAGTTCGAGCACTCGAGCTTCTTCCGCGGGGAGCGCGCGGCCGACGTCAAGGACATCATGTGGCTCACGCCCGACGGGGTGGAGATGAGCACGGCCGGCTGGCGCGATCCCGAGCTGAGGGCGCTCGGCGTCCGCCTCTCCGGGCAGGAGATGGAGGAGGTGGACGCGCAGGGGGCGCCGCTCACCGACGACACCTTCCTCATCCTGCTCAATGCCGGCCCCGACCCTGTCCACTTCGTCCTGCCCGACTGCCGCCCCGGCGACGGCTGGGCGCCCGTCGTGGACACTGCCGTGGCTCCGGCGGGACTGCCGTCGGTGCTGGAAGCGGGCGGCGCCGTCTCCGTGGTGGGGCGCGCGCTGCTGCTGCTTCGCGCCCGCCCGAGCGGCCAGTGAGGCGCCGTCGCCCCACCCGCCCGCCGTCGACCCGCGCAAGCGGCTGATTCGACGTCCCTCGCTCATGGCACCACCGTTGCTTGGCTCGCCCGGCAGAAGGGCATAGCGAGAGGGGAAGGCAGGATGCCGAGGCTGGATGACAGGGATGGAGAGAACTGCCCCTTCCTGAGACCGGAGACGGTGGGACGCGCCCCGGCGCTGGATCTCCGCGTGTACTGCCGTCTCCCCGAGGGGCATGTCCGTGTTCCGAGCCGGGGAGAACTGGCGCGCCTCTGCACGGCCGGCCACTACCGCGACTGCCCCGCCTACGCCCACGCCACGGCGACGGAGAGGCTGGGGTAAGGCTGACTCGCCTGGGGCGGGCCCTCCACAAATCTCGCAGGTGCTCCACGCTAAGCCCCATCGCCGCTAAGATAACTTGCCGGCCGCCGGTAGGCCCTGGGGGTTCCCTCCTCGTGGAGCCCAATATCGAGTCCCCCTCCATGGCCGGCATCGTGGGCTGCTCTCCAGGTGCTCCGTAACCCGTTAATTTCATTCGTGACACGGGCTCGGATAGGGAGTTATCTTAGCGGCGATGACGCTAAGCCCGCCGCCACCGTACTATGATGATGGGGTGAGCGTGGCGCCGACGGCGTTCCTGGCCCTGAGGGTCCTGCTCCTCGCCGGCTGCCAGGGGGAGACGCCCGGCAGCGCCCCGAGGGCCGAGCCCCCGGCCGCCCGCCCAGTGCGCGCCCACACCCTGGCCATCGAGCCCGTCCAGGTGACCCTCGAGGCCGTTGGCACTGTCCGCTCGAAGACGCAGACCGTGGTGGCGGTGCCGGTGCTCTACTACCGGGCCCAGCGCGGCCGGGAGCCATGAGGAGGCAAGCCATGCTTCACATCGTCGAGTCGAAGAAGTCCATGGACCAGCTCTCGCAGGACCTGGAGGCCGCCGTGGCGCGGCACAAGTTCGGCGTGCTGGGAGTCCACGATCTCCGGGAGACCATGGCGAAGAAGGGGGTCGAGTTCGCCCGCGCGTGCCGCATCTTCGAGGTCTGCAACCCGCACCAGGCCAAGAAGGTGCTGGAGGCCAACCTCGAGATCTCCACCGCGCTGCCCTGCCGCATCTCGGCGTACGAGGAGGGCGGTGGGACCAGGCTCGCGACCATCAAGCCCACGGCCATGATCGCGCTCTACCCGAACCCAGAGCTGCGGGGGGTCGCGGAGGAGGTGGAGCGGACGCTGGAGGCGATCATGGCCGAGGCCGCCCGGTAGCCCGCGGCAGCGCGGGGGCCCCGGCATGGGGCGCTTCAGCGTGCTCGAGGAGATCGCCGTGGCCGACTGCGCGCTGGAGATCGAGGGCGACAGCCTCGACGACCTCTTCGAGACAGCCGCACGGGCGCTGTGCGAGGTCATGGTGGACCCGGCCACCGTGGCGCCCACCGTCGAGCGCAGCGTGGACCTCAGCGCCGGGGCCGTGGATCTCCTCTTCTACGACTGGCTGTCGGAGCTGATCTACCTCAAGGACCGGGACCGCGAGGTCTTCACCGAGAGCCGCGTCCGCGTGACGCGGGGCTCCCCCTGGCGGCTGGCGGCGCGGCTTCAAGGTGGGAGCATCGATCCGGAGCGCACGGCGCTCAGGGCGGACCCGAAGGCCGTCACCTTCCATCAGTTCCTGGTGGAGGAGAAGGGCCAGCGCTGGCGGGCCCGGGTCGTTATCGACATCTAAACCGCGTGGGGTCAGGTCTTGCATTCGCGCAAATGCTGGATTGCAAGACCTGACCCCGGGGGGTAGGGCGATGAAGGTGACACCGGCCGGCGACTGCATCTGGGAGATCCCGCCCGCCGAGAAGCCCGGCATGCGGGTGCCCGCGCGGATCTACGCCTCCGAGACTCTCCTGTCCCAGATGGACCAGGGGGTGTTCGAGCAGGTCACGAATGTAGCCTGCCTGCCCGGCATCGTCCGGGCCGCCCTCTGCATGCCCGACGGCCACTGGGGCTACGGTTTCCCCATCGGAGGCGTGGCGGCCTTCCGCGTCGACACGGGGGTGATCTCTCCCGGCGGCATCGGCTTCGACATCAACTGCGGCATGCGCGTGTTGCGCACCTCGCTCACGGAGGCCGAGGTGCGGCCGCGGCTGCGCGAGCTGATCGACGCGCTCTTCAGCGCCGTGCCGTCGGGGGTGGGCGCCCGGGGATCGTTGCGCCTGAGCGCCACGGCCTTCCGCCGGATCATGGTGGAGGGGGCCGGGTGGTGCGTGTCGGAGGGCTACGGCTGGCGCGAGGACCTGGACCGCATGGAGGGGCGGGGCTGTCTGCCGGGCGCCGACCCCGGGCATGTCAGCGAGCGCGCCGTCTCGCGGGGGCTCCAGCAGCTCGGGACGCTCGGCTCGGGGAACCACTACCTCGAGATCCAGGTGGTGCCGCCGGAGGGCATCCATGAGGCGGGGCTCGCCAGGGCGCTCGGCATCGAGGGGGCAGGGCAGGTGCTCGTCATGCTCCACTGCGGCTCGCGCGGCTTCGGCCACCAGATCGCTACCGACTACCTGCGCCGCTTCGCCGAGGTGATGCCCCGCTACGGCATCTCGGTGGTGGACCGGGAGCTGGCCTGCGCGCCCTTCCGCTCTCCAGAGGGGCAGGCCTACTTCGGCGCCATGACGGCCGCCGCCAACAGCGCCTTCGCCAACCGCCAGCTCATCACCCACCGCATCCGCGAGGTGTTCAGCCGGGTGTTGGGCCGGGACCCGCATGCCCTCGGGCTGTCGGTGATCTACGACGTCTGCCACAACACCGCCAAGGTCGAGCGCCACCGGGTGGATGGCGAGTCGATGGAGCTCGTCGTCCACCGGAAGGGCGCCACGCGCGCCTTCGGCCCCGGGGCGCCAGACGTGCCTGAGGCCTACCGCGACATCGGTCAGCCGGTGATCATCGGCGGTTCCATGGAGACGGGGTCCGCCCTCCTGGTGGGCACGGCCCATGCCATGACCGAGACATGGGGCTCCACCGCCCATGGCGCGGGGCGCACGATGTCTCGCGCCCAGGCGAAGAAGCGGGTGTGGGGGGAGAGGCTGCTCCAGGACATGGAGGCGCGCGGCATCCTGGTGCGGGCGGCCTCCAAGTCGGGCGTGGCCGAGGAGGCGGGCTTCGCCTACAAGGACCTCGACGCGGTGGTGGATGTCCTCCACCGGGTGGACATCTCGCGCAAGGTCGTCTCGCTGCGCCCGATCGCCAACGTCAAGGGGTAGAGTCAACGCTCCGCGCCCCGGGGCGCGGGCAAGTGTGATCTCGACTCAGCGGTCGCCGGAGAGGCCGTACTTGCGCAGCTTGTAGCGGAGGACGCGCTCGCTGATCCCCAGCAGCTCGGCGGCGCGCGTCTGCACGCCCCCGGCGCTGGCGAGCGCCTCCCGGATCATCCGCCGCTCGAGCCCCTCCACGCTGGCCGGAAGGCCGGCGGGCGCAGCCTCCTGCGCCGGCTGCTCGTCCAGCGAGAGCGGCAGGTCGCTCTTCCCGACGACCTCGTCGCGCGTGAGCACGACGGCCCGCTCCATCAGGTTCTCGAGCTCCCGCACGTTGCCCGGATAGTCGTAGCGGAGGAGGGCCTCCCGCGCCTCGCGGGTGAGGCCGCGGATCGGCTTGCCGTTCTTCTCGGCGAAGCGCCGGAGGAAGTGGTCGATGAGCGGCGGGAGGTCCTCCCGGCGCTCGCGCAGCGGCGGCAGCAGGATCGTCACCACGTTGATCCGGTAGTAGAGGTCGTCGCGGAAGCCTCCCTCGCGGACCAGGATGTCCAGGTTCCGGTGGGTGGCGGCCAGCACGCGGACATCCACGGACACGGTGCGGGCGCCGCCCACGCGCTCGAACTGGCGCTCCTGGAGCACGCGGAGGAGCTTCACCTGGAGGTGGAGCGGCAAGTCGCCGATCTCGTCCAGGAAGAGGCTGCCGCCGTCGGCCAGCTCGAAGCGTCCCTTGCGGGTCGCCGCCGCGCCCGTGAAGGCGCCCCGCTCGTGGCCGAACAGCTCCGACTCGAGCAGTCCCTCCGGCAGCGCGGCGCAGTTGACGGCGACGAATGGCCCGGCGGCGCGCGGGCTGGCGTGGTGAATGGCGCGGGCGATCAGCTCCTTGCCGGTGCCGCTCTCGCCGCGAATGAGCACGGTGGCGTCGCTTCCCGCCACGCGCCGCACCAGGGAGAGCACCTCCTGCATACGGCCGCTGTCGCCGACGATCCCCTCGACCCGGTGGCGCTCGCGGAGCGCCTCGCGCAGCTCCCGGTTCTCGCCGAGGAGCCGCTGCCGCTCGCGCACCCGCTCGATGCGGTGGAGCAGCTCGTCGAGGTTGAGCGGCTTGCTCAGGTAGTCGGTGGCGCCGGCCTTGATGGCCCCCACCGCCGTCTCGATGGTGCCGTAGGCCGTCATGACGATGACGGCCGCCTCCGGCGTGACGGCGCGCAGGCGGTGGAGGAGGTCGAGCCCGGAGAGATCGGCCATCCGCTGATCGGTGAGGACGAGGTCGAAGGGCTCCCGGGTGAAGCGCTGGAGCGCGTCCTGGCCGCCGGCCGCCTCGGCGACGTCGAAGCCCCGCTTGCGGAGGAAGCCCGCCACCAGCTCGCGCTGCGCGGGCTCGTCGTCCACCACGAGGATCCGGAAGGGCTCAGTCACCCCTCGGCCCCCCGGTCGGGAGGGTGATGGTGAAGCGGCTGCCAGAGCCTGGCTCGCTGGCCGCCTCGATGCGGCCGCCATGGGCCTCGACGATCCGGCGGGCGATGGCGAGCCCCAGCCCGAGCCCCCGCGCCTTGCTCGTCACGTAGGGCTCGAAGATGCGCGGCAGGAGATCGGCGGGAATGCCGGCGCCCGTGTCGCTCACCGTGAGGGTGACTGCTCCGGCCGCGGACGTCGCGCCCAGGGTGAGCGTGCCGCCCCCGGGCATCGCCTGCAGCGCGTTGAGCGCCACGTTGAGGAGCACCTGGGTGAGCCGCCCGCCGTCGGCCTGGGCCGGCGGCAGCCCGTCAGGGATGGAGAGCACCGTCCTGACGCCGGAGCGCGCCGCCTCGCCTTCCACCAGCGCGGCCACGGAGCGGAGCAGCGCATCGAGATCCGTCGGCGCCATGGAGAGCGACAGGGGGCGTGCCAGGGAGAGGAACTCCTCGACGATCCCGTCGAGCCGCGCCACCTCGCCCCGCATGAGGGCCACGAGGCGGCCGTACTCCTCGGCCTCGGCGGGCCGGAACTCGGCGCCGAGCCGCTGCAGCCCCATGGAGATGGCGTTCAGCGGGTTCCTCACCTCGTGCGCCACCGCGGCGGCCAGATCGCCGAGCGTCGCCAGCCGCTCGCGGCGGGCCATGGCCTCTTCCAGCGAGCGCACCTCGCGAAGGTGCCGGTGCTGGGTGTAGAAGATCAGCGCGAGCCCCACCGTCCCCAGCGCGAGCACGGCCAGGCCCAACAGGAGGCCGGCATCCCGATCCCGGCGCCACGCCTGATCCATCGGCGCCGTGGAGAGCCGGATGCGGAGCAGCCCCGAAGGGGCCGCGGACGGGGCCACGGGATGGAGCACCTCGAAGAGCCTGGCGCCTCCGTCGTCGTGGACGAGGCGTGCCGTGGCGCGCCCGGATCCCAGCGCCGCGCGCGTCGGCGGATCGTCCTCGCGCTGCCCCACTCGCCCGGGGTCAGAGTGGGCCACCACGGTGAGCGTCCCATCGAGCAGCGCGATGGAGGCGATGCCGGAGCGCCGGGCGAGCTCCTCGATCTGCGCCTCGACCCCGATCTCCTTCCTGAAGTCCAGGACGAAGTCGGCATCGGCATGGACGGCGATGATGCCGGGAAAGGCGCGGGCGCCGAGGGCCACGCCGAAGAGGCTCCCCTCCCAGAACTTCCGGTCCTGCAGGGCCGGGGGCGCGGGGTGGGCGGCGTCCTCGTGCATGCCCCAGCGGCGTCCCCACAGGTACATGCGCATGGGCGGATGCTCACCCTCGCCGCTCGCCCCCGGGGCGGGGGACATCATCATCCCGCGCATCATGCCCCCCATTCCCGGCGGCGGACCCACGGGCGGGCGAAGCGCGGCCACCGGATAGGGAGCACCGCTCCGGTCCAGGAGATCCACGCGCCGGAGCCGGTTCATGGCGGCGATGCGCCGGAGGTCGGCGGGATCGAAGTGCGGGAAGAGGAGGAGCTGGTCGATGAGCCGGGCATTGTCGAGGAGCCGCTGGGCGATCATCTCCTCCATGAGGGCATTGCCCCGGATCGCGGCGCGGCTCGTGGCCTCCAGGGTCTCGGCCAGCGCGAGCGCCTTGTCCTCGAGCTGGGCGAGCAGCTCGCGCTGGGTGCGGCGGGCGGCCCAGCCGGTGTGAAGCGCCACGAGGACGAGCAGGAGCGCGATGGACGCCAGGAAGTAGCGGGGGAGGGAGGAGGAAGACTTCATGAGAGCCTCACCGCGGGATTCTAGCACCCGGCACCTGCCGACGGGCGCAGGGGACCCGGTCCCCCTGCGCCCGTCAGGTCGGTCAGCGCGCCACCGGGCCCGGGAAGGGCATCACGTTGCCCCACGGATTGACGTGGAACGTCCGCGTCTCTCCCTTGGGGCCCTTGAGCTCCACCTGGTAGGCGAGCATCCGCCTGCCGCCGAAGGGCAGCACTTTCTCCACGGTGAAGCCGGGGAGATACTCCTTCGCGTACTCCTCGACCAGGGCCTTCGCCTCCTCCTGCGTGACCCGTGCGGGCGCCTGCGTCTGGGCCGCCGCCATGCCGGGGCACGCAGCCGGCGCCTCGGCGCCGCCCATCATGCCCGGCCCCATCATGGAGCCGGGCCCCATGCCCATGCGCCCGGGACCCATGTAGGCAAGGGCCGCGCCGGTCACGAGCAGCACCGAGGCCGCCACCACTGCCGCGCTCAGGATCCGTCTCATGCTCTGTCACCTCCTCTCGGGTTGTGTTCTGGCACCTGGCAGGAGCATGGCGCGTGCCAGTGGACCGCGTGAGGCGAAGTCACGGGAAGTCAGCGACTTTCGCCGGCGCCGGGCCCGGCGGGCGCAGCCGGCTCGTCGAGAATGTCGAGGAGGCCCGACGACTCCGTCGAGCGGTTATGGGCTTTCCTGTCTCCGCGACCGTGGCGGGATTGCCTCACCGATTTGGATTTGGCCTGGCGCCAAGCAGTAGAGTTAGTATGAAATTAGCTAGATAGGAACCGCGACCCGACTGGCACCTGACTTGCTCCACTTGAGGTTTGTGAAAGAATTCGCCTGGATGAGCTGCCGATGCTAGCTCGCCTGCTGATCGGGTTCTTCGCCGTGGTCGTCCCCAGCGCCGCCCTGCTGGGCGGGGTGACGGTGTACTCGATTGCCTCGCTCGATCGGGTCAACCATCAACTGGTCCAGATCATGCGCTCGCGGGAAGCGGTGGCGGACCTGCGCCTCACGCTGGCCCAGGTCGGCGATCCGCTGGGCGCCTACGTTCTCGGGCGCGATCCGAGGAACCGGGAAAGGTTCGAGGGGCTGATCCGCGATGCCGAGGCGAAGCTCCGGTCGTGTTCGGCGGCGCTCTGTCACGTCTCCACGCGGATCCCGGAGAAGATGGCCGGGGCGCTGGCGCCGCTGATCGAGCGCGTCAAGGCGGACGGGCGGCGGGTCTTCGAGGCGGGGCCGCGGGACGGGGCGGGCCATGCGGAGACGGTACGCCAATCCATCGCGCGGCTGCGCGATGAGGTCGAGCCGATGCTGGCCGCCGAGCGCCTCAGCGCCCACGACCTGGATCGGGCGGCCGAAGCGGTGGAGTGGCGCGCCTGGCTCCTGGCCGGCCTGCTGACGATCGGTATCTCCCTCGCCGGGTCCGCCGCCGCCATCGTCCTTGCCCGCCGCATCTCGCGGCCTCTGTCGGATCTGGTCTCCGGGACCCGGCGGGTCGTGGCGGGCGACTGGGGCTACCAGGCGAGCGTCGCGGCCCCCGCGGAGATCGGCGAGCTGGCGGCGTCGTTCAACGCCATGGTCCACGAGATCCGCCAGCAGCGCGAGCAGCTGGAGGAGCAGAACCGCACGCTCGAGGCGCGGGTGCGGCGGCGGACGGAGGCGCTGAGGCAGAAGGAGCAGGCGTTGCTCCAGTCGGAGAAGCTCGCCTCGCTCGGCCTCCTGGCGGCGGGGATCGCCCATGAGCTCAACAATCCGCTCACGAGCATCGTGATGAACGCCAACCTCCTGAGCGAGGAGGCGGGCGAGGGCTCGCCGCTCCACAGGGAGCTGAGGAAAATCGATGCCGATGCGGGGCGCTGCCGGCGGATCATCGAGGACCTCCGGGCCTTCGCCCGCCTGCGTCGGCTGGAGAAGGTCCCGAGCGAGGTGGAGGCCGTCGTCGACCAGGCCCTCTCGCTGGTGGCGCACGAGATGTCCCGACGCCAGGTGCATGTCCGGAGGGACCTCGCGCCAGATCTCCCGAAGGTCACCTGGGATCCCGACCGCATGGTCCAGGTGCTGAGCAACCTCCTGGTCAACTCGGCGCAGGCCCTCGGCCAGGGGGGCCACGTCGTGATCAGGGGGCAGCGCGACAACGGCTGGCTGAGGCTCGAGGTCCAGGACGACGGCGCCGGGATCCCGGCCGGGCACCGGGGGAAGGTCTTCGACCCGTTCTTCACCACCAAGCCTGACGGCACCGGCCTGGGGCTCTCGATCAGCCACGGGATCGTGAACGAGCACGGAGGGCGCATCGAGCTGGAGAGCCGCACCCGGGAGGACGTGGAGGCCGGCGGGGAGACGGGAACGACGGTGCGGGTGATCGTGCCGATCGGGGAGACCGCGGCGTGAGCCCGCCCGATCTCGGCAGGGTCCTGGTGGTGGACGACGAGGCGAACATCACGGACTCGGTGAAGCGGGCGCTGGAGCGCGTGGGGTACGCGGTGGACGTGGCCGCGGATCCCGGAGAGGCGTGGACCCGGCTGGAGCAGACGGCGCCCGACGTGGTCCTCTGTGACGTGAGGCTGCACGAGGCCGACGGCATGGCGCTCCTCGGCCGGATCCAGGAGTGCTACCCCGAGATCGCGGTGATCATGATGACCGGGTACGCCTCGGTCGAGTCGGCGGTCAGCGCCATCAAGGCCGGGGCTCTGGACTATCTCGCCAAGCCCTTCAACCCGGACCAGCTGCGCCACGCCGTGGCCAGGGCGATGGAGCAGCGGCGGCTGGTGGAGGAGAACCTCTACCTCAAGTCCGAGCTGGAGCAGGTCGCCCACGGGCGCTTCGTGATCGGCCAGAGCCTCACGATGCAGCGGCTCTTCGACAGCGCGCGGACGGTGGCCTGCACCGACAGCAGCGTCCTGATCACGGGCAGGAGCGGGACGGGGAAGGAGGTCCTGGCGCGCTTCATCCACGCCTCGAGCCTCAGGCAGAACCGGCCCTTCGTCACGGTGAATTGCGCGGCGATTCCCGCGAACCTCCTCGAGTCCGAGCTCTTCGGCCATGCCCGCGGGGCCTTCACCGGCGCCGTGTCCAACCGCCGCGGCTCCTTCGAGCTGGCCCATGGGGGGACGCTGTTCCTGGACGAGATCGGCGAGATGCCGCTGGACATGCAGGTGAAGATCATGCGGGCGCTGGAGGAGCGCCAGGTCAAGCGGGTCGGCTGGGAGGAGGCGATCACGGTGGATGTCCGGATCATCACGGCGACCAACAAGGAGTTGGAGCTGGAGACGAAGGCCGGGCGCTTCCGCGAGGACCTCTACTGGCGGTTGAACGTCGTCCACCTGGTGGTGCCGCCCCTGGGCGAGCGGCCGGAGGACGTGATCCCGCTGGCCCGGCACTTCCTGGCCTTCTACGCGCGTGAGCAGAAGAAGCCCGTGGCCGACTTCTCGCCGGACGCGCTGGAGGCCTTTACCCACTACGACTGGCCGGGGAACGTGCGCGAGCTGCGCAACGCGGTCGAGCGCGCCGTGATCTTCGCGGAGGCCGGCAAGCCCATCCGGCTCTCGCATCTGCCGCCGCATGTCCGCCAGGGGGCCCCCAGAGCCGCGCCTCCACCGCCGGCCAGGACTTTCAAGACCCTGCGCGAGGTCGAGACCGACTACATCCGCGAGGTCCTCGAGGCCTGCGGCGGCAGCCGCACCAAGACGGCCGAGATCCTCGGTCTGTCGGTAGTGACGCTGTGGCGCAGGCTGAGAAAGGGCGGCCAGGAAGACGAGGACGGCCTCATCGGCGCCTGACCCGCCATTGCAATGTGCAAAGGCGGCTTCTCCCGACGCAATGTCCTGTCCTTCCAGAATTTCAGGCACTTAGCCGGGTCCCATTTCCTATTGAAATAACCGCTCCACGCTGTATGTCGGGCTTTACACTTCTTCCACGGAACGTGCCACCAAGTAGCTGATTTCCCAGCTCTTCTTCCAGCCAATCCGATCCCGTCCGGCACCGATCTTGCCCCTGTGTAAGGCATGGAGCCGGAGCTCGCTGCAGCGCCAGCCGTGAAATGGCAGGTCGGACAGGTGCTCAAGTCCATCGAGCACAGGGGGGGAAGAGTGAGCCTGCACTTTCGCCACCGGGACCTGGAGGTCATGGTGGTCGAGGTCGAAGGGGGCAGCTCGCTGGTCGACCCCTCCCTCTGGGGCCGATCCTCCTGGCACCTCGTGCTCCAGGGGCAGGCGGCGTTTCACCTGGGCAATACGCGCTGGGAGCTCCTGCCGGAAGAGTCCGTGACCGTCGACAGCTCCACTCCCTACACGATCGTGAACCTGTCCCCCGAGCGGCTACGGCTGCTGAGCATCGTGAGGGGCGGCAGCCCCGAGGTGGAGGGCCGGTGATGACCGGGGGAGCCGCCACGCGCGCCGGAATGGTTCCGAGGACGGCCCTCGTCGGCGCTCTTCTGGCGCTCGTTGCCGCCGGGCTGTACGCCGCTCCCGCACAGTCTCAGCCGGTGAAGGGCAGCTACCTCTACACCCTGTCCAGCTTCACCGGCCCGGTGCGCCACGACTTCTCGCGGCTCGCGGTGGATCGGGCGAGGAGCGAGGTGTACGCCCTGTATCAGAACGGCATACGCGTGTTCAACGAGTCCGGGATGGAGGTCTATCAGTTCGGCGAGGATCTCGATCTGGGCCTGATCGCGGACATCGCCGTGGACGACCGGGGCGACATCCTGCTGCTCGTCTACCGGGGATCCAGAGCGGCGATCATCCGCTGCAATTACCGGGGGGAGCCTCAGTCGGAGATCGCGCTGAGGGGAGTGCCGCCCGAGTTCGAGGATTTCGCTCCGAACCGGATGGTGTCTCAGCGCGGCACGCTCTACCTGGCCTCCACGTCGGGGCTGAAGATCGTGACGGCGGATCGAGAGGGGGCCGTCACGAAGGGCTACGACCTCTTCCGCCTCTTCGAGCTCGAGGACAAGGACCGCGGGAACGTGGAGCTCGGCGGCTTCAGCGTGGATCGGGAGGGGAACATGCTGATGACCGTTCCCGTCCTGTTCCGCGCGTCCGTGCTCTCTCCGGACGGCACGATGATCTGGTTCGGGAGGCCCGGCGGCGCCCCGGGGAAATTCAACATCGTCGGGGGCATCGTGAGAGACAGCCAGGGGAATGTCCTGGTCGTCGACAGGCTCAAGGGCTCCCTGCTGGCATTCGATCGGACCTTCGACTTCCTCGCGCAGTTCGCCTCCTCGGGCCGGAAGCCCGGCCAGCTGATCTTCCCGGACGAGCTGGCCATCGACGATCGCGACAGGCTGTACGTCACACAGGCGGGCAAGCGAGGCATCAGTGTCTTCACCCTGACACACGCAGCACGGAGAGGGCAGTGAGGCCCGCCCACACGGCGGCGGGAGCAGCCGCGGTAACGAAACGCGCCGACGGGCGCGAGGTGTTCCATCCAAACGAGAAGGAGGGACAGGGAATGGAACCGAGAGTCAAGTGGGGTCTCATCACGCTGGCGATGGTCGTGCTCGTCCTGGGGCTGGGCGGGGCGGCCTACGCCTTCCACTCGGGTGGTGTCGCCGAGTGCAGCGGGTGTCACAGCATGCACTCGGCGGCGGCCGCCGGGAGCTTCCTCCTCATCGGCAGTGACCAGAGCTCGACCTGCCTGACCTGCCACGAGCGCGACACCGACACGGGCCCTTCCAGCTACCATGTCTCCACTGCGCCGGGTAGCCTGGGCGCCGGCCAGTCCCCTCTGCAGCGGTCGCCGGGCGGCGATTTCGGGTGGCTGAAGAAGACATACAATTGGACGCTGCGTAGCACCGCCTATACCGAGGAGGGCCGGAGCCACGGCCACAACATCGTCGCCGTTGACAAGGGCTATGCGGCCGACCTGGTCAACACCACGGCCCCCGGCGGGACATTCCCCGCGGCCCAGCTCGCCTGCAACAGCTGCCATGACCCGCATGGGAAGTACCGCCGCCTGGCCGATGGGACGGTGGCGAGGACGGGCGCGCCCATCATCGGTTCGGGGTCGTATGGCACCAGCACCGAGCCGTCGGCCGGATACGCCGTCGGCGTCTACCGGCTCCTGGCCGGCGCCGGCTACACCAAGGGCACCGTGACCTTCAACGGCGTGCCCGCGGCGAAGGTGCCGAGCACCTACAACCGCACCGAGGCGAGCACCCAGACCCGCGTGGCCTATGGCAAGGCGACGAGCGGCGGCCATCAGAGCTGGGGCGACTGGTGCGCCACCTGCCACAGCGGCATGCTGACGGGCAAGAAGCACCCGGTGGACCAGAACCTCGGCTCCAGGGTCGCAACCAACTACAACCAGTACAAGAAGACCGGCGACATGACCGGAACCGACACCACGTCGTTCACGTCGCTTGCCCCGTTCATCAGCAACACCTCCGACTACGCCGCGCTCGCGCTGCTGGCGAAGAACGACGACTCGAAGCTCAACGGCCCGGCCAGCAACGACCAGGTGTCGTGCATGACGTGCCACCGCGCCCACGCCTCGGGCTGGATGTACGGCCTGCGGTTCAACATGGAGAGCGATTTCATGGTGTATGCCGGCGCGTACCCGGGCACGGACAACAGCGGCGCGAATTACGCGCGCGGGCGCCTGGCGGCGGAGACCCAGACCGCCTACTACGACCGCCCGGCCAGCGTGTTCTCGACCTATCAGCGGGCGTTCTGCAACAAGTGCCACGCCAACGACTAGTCCTCGTGTGACTGCCGGGAGCCGTTTTCCGGCATGAGCCGAACGGGGGGCTGGCCATCGTGCCAGTCCCCCGTTTCTGTTTGGCTTTCCACCCCGCCTTGTGTATCGTTCCGGAGGGGTTTTGGGTGAGCGATCTCCGTCGTCCCGGCCTGCTCGTCCTCTGGCTGCTCCTGGCTGGCTGCCAGGCGGGCCTGCCGCAGACCAGGGCGCGCCTCGACCACGAGGGGGCGGTGTATGTCTATCTCGAGCCCCTGACCCCGGAGGCCGAGCGCCTGCGGGTCTCCCTCGCTGGCATCTCCGCGCGCCACAGGGACGGTGGGGAGCTGGCGCTTGCGCTAGCGCTGCGCGAGCTGAGGGGCCAGGAGCTTGGACGGCAGAGGCTCCTGGCCGCCGGGGCTCTCCCCGCCGGCGAGTACTCGGGGCTCGTGTTCAGGACGGCGAAGGCATCCCTGCGGGGCCAGGAAGGGGAGGCGGCCCTGCTCGTGCCCGAAGCCTCCGCCACCACCGCCTTCACGTTCACCGTGCGGAGAGGAGAGGGCTCCGTCATCTCCCTGGCGCTCAAGTATGCCGAGTCCGTGGATGCCGGCTTCAGCTTCAGGCCGGCCTTCGCGGCCCATCTCCCCGCGAGGCCGCCGGTGGCCCTCATGGGCTTCGTGGCCAACAGCCGCTCGAATGACGTCACGGTATTCGAGAAGAAGTCCATGCGGGTCTTCGACGTGATCGCCACTGGCGCGGAGCCGTCGGGCATGGCCCTGGATCAGAGAGCGGGGAAAGTGTATGTCGCGCTGTCCCGCGACGACGGCGTGGAGGTCGTCGACGTGATGGCGGACAGGATCACCGACAGGGTGAGGCTGACCCCGGGCGACGGGCCCGTGGCGCTGGCGCTGACGCCGGATGGCCGGACGCTGCTGTCGGCGAACAGGGGGTCGAACACGGTGAGCGTGATCGATCCCGTCTCTCGGTTCGAGCTGATGAAGATCCGGGTGGGGAATGGGCCGCGCGCCGTGCTGGTCGATCGAGCGGGGCGGCTGGCGTTCGTCCTCAACGGGCTCTCGAGCACCGTCTCGGTGATCGACCTCCTGAACCGGGTCGTGATCCGGTCCATCCCGACTGACCCGGGCCCGGTGCAGGGGCACCTCAACCGCAGGGGCGACAGGCTGTACGTCATCCACGACATCGCATCGTACGTGACGGTGATCAATGCGACGACGCTGGCCGTCACGGGGAGATTCCCGCTCCGCGCCGCGATGGATGCGATCAAAGTCGACCCGAGCACGGATCTCGTCTACCTTGGGGGAAGGCGAGAGCTGACCGTGGGAGTCTATGATCCCTTCTCCTTCATGGCGGTGGACGTCGTCGACACCGGCATGGACACGGTGACCATGGCGGTGGACGGGCAGGAGAACGCCCTCTACCTCGTGAGCTCCGGAGGCAATCGCGTGCTGGTGTTCGACCGGATCAGGAAGCGCATGGTGGGTGAGCTCGATGTCGGGGATGGTCCCAACTGGATCAGCGTGATGGGGGAGAACTAGGGTCGCCAGAACGCTTCATGCCAACATCCCCGAGAGCGCGGCAGACCCTGAGGGCCGTCCTTGCTGCGGCCGCGCTCTCGGTGGCCGGGCGTCCGGCTCCCGCGGCGGCGGATGGGATCCTCCAGAGCATCGCCTCGAGCCAGGAGATCACCTACAGCCTGCTCTCCACCAAGACCACTGATCCGTCGGGGACGACGACGAAGACAGGGAGCGAGAGCTATGGCTCACGGTCGCACCTGAGGGTCAACTACGACCTCCTGCCGAAGCTCAACCTCAATGCCGGCGGCACCTTCGAGAAGACCTTCTCGGAGCTGACGAGCGACCTGGCAGCCCTGGAGACGGAGCTCACGAGAGTCCGGCCGTATGCCTGGCTGACCCTCCGTGATCCCGTCGGGACCGCGGCCCTCGGGTACGACCTCGCCGACGACAGCGTGAAGATCTCGGGCCAGCCGGACAGCGCGCTCACCCGGCAGACGTACAGCGCGCACCTGAGCTGGCGGCCGCCAGACCTACCGTGGACGCAGGCCCGCTACGCCCGCTCGACGACGCGCGACGATCCGCTCGCCCTGGTGAACATCGAGGACGATCAGCTCTTCCTCAAGTCGGAGTACTCCTACCGGGGTCTCAACGCGCATTACGCCGGCACATACCTGGACACGAGGGACAAGATCAAGGAGATCGACACCAGGCAGATATCGCAGGAGGGCAAGCTGGGTTACGCGACGACGGTCCTCGACGGGCGCGTGTCGCTCACCACTGATAACCGCCTCCGCCTCAACGAGCTCACGACGGAGACAGGAGGGCGCTCGACGGGGCTGGGGGGTGCGGTGGCGGACCTGCTGACCCCCGTCGCGGGCCTCTCCGCGCTCGATGACACCCCCCTGAGCGATGCGCTGGGTCCCAACTCGGCGCTGATCGACGGGGACACGACGACGGGCGCCGGCGTGAACCTCGGGTTTCCCGGGCCGGGAGGGGATTTCCGCCGCCGAAACCTCGGGCTCGATCTCGGGGCCGCCGTGGCGGTGAGCCGGCTCAGGGTGTGGGTGGACGGCTGGGGCCCGGGTATCCTGCCCGCTGACATCACCGGATGGTTTTCCTGGGACATCTACACCAGCGCCGACAACCTGACGTGGAGCCTCCACGCGACGGTGGCGCCGGCCATCTTCGGGCCCTTCGACCGCCGGTTCGAGATCAACTTCCCCACCGCGACGGCCCGGTACATCAAGGCGGTGACCCGCCCGCTCCCCGGCGGCATCGTCGGCTCCACGGATTCGTCACTGTACCCCAATATCATCATCGCCGAGGTGCAGGCCTTCGTGGACAGGACAGTCCCGGGGGCGGGCCAGCAGCGGGTCATCCGGACTGAGACCCTCGTCAGGACTCACAACGTGGACATCCGCGCCGTCCTGTTCCGCTCTCCCTCCCTCTACTACCGGTTCAACGGCGATTACCAGGAAATCGATCCCGACGCGGAGACGCGATACAGCATGTCCAATGGGCTCTTCTTCACCCATCGCTTCCACCCGATCGTGTCGGCGAGCGCGAATGGTTCGTGGGAGATGGGGGAGGAGCGGGACGAGACGAGAACCGGGTTCCGCTACTACGGGTCGGTCGCGACGACGCCGCTCAAGACCCTGACGAACAGCCTCGCGTACAGCGGCAACAGGGAATGGGCCGGAGAGACGACGACGACCAACAACTCCCTGGTCCTCCACAACACCGCGCAGCTGTACCGGGGGCTCGACGCCACCCTCAATCTCGGGGCGCAGCTCACGTCCAGCGAGCAGGGCGACGGCGCCTCGTCGAGCCGGCGAGAGCTGTACGTCAATCTCGGGACTGGGATCAGCCCTCACCCGAGCCTCACCGTGACCTCCTACTATCTGGGCAAGCTCTCGCATACCTCGGCCGATGGCGCCGAGGGGGCCTCCGACACCACCGAGAACCGGTGGGACCTGGGCCTGTCCTTCACGCCCTTCCCGACGCTCTTTCTCTCGGCTACGGTGAACATCGGGTCGGTGACGGGAGAGGAGACGACGGTGGTCCAGAACTACGGCGTGAGCTGGTCGCCGTTCAGGGACGGCACCCTGCAACTCTCCCTCTACTACGCCGAGAACCATCTCGCCGAGGACGCGGCATCGCGGATCATCCAGCCCACGGTGCGATGGTACCTGAGCACCAGGCGGCGCTCGTATCTGGAGGCGAGCTACCAGCTCAATACCAGCGAGGCCAGCGCCTTCAAGACGGAATCCCGGCTGTTCGGCGCGAGGCTCAACGTCTACTATTGAGGCGTGGCGATCGTCGAGCGACGGGGGACCACCGAGGTGGCATATCATGGGGCGGTGACGAAGAGGGCGGGTGGAGTGGCGAGTCGCGGGATCCTGTGGGCCTTCATGGTCGCGCTACTGGCCTCGTGCGGCCCGATGGTCACGGGCTCGGCGTACCGGGATCCGAACATGGACTTCGGCGCCATCCAGAGCGTGGGGGTGATGCCGTTCCAGAATCTCTCGCGGGAAGCGACGGCGGCGGACAGGGTGCGGGACGTCTTCATCAACCGGCTGCTCTCCACCGGCGCGGTGTACGTCCATCCGGTGGGCGAGGTTGCCCGCGCGGCCGCACGATCGGAGATCCAGTCTCCGGCCGCCCCCTCGCCAGACGAGGTGATCAAGCTGGGCGCTCTCCTCAAGGCCCAGGCCATCATCACGGGTGTGGTGCAGGAATACGGGGAGATGCGGTCGGGGTCGAGCACGGCCAACGCGATCTCCGTCAGCGTCCAGATGCTCGAGGCGCAGACGGGGAAGATCGTGTGGACGGCCTCCTCGACAAAGGGAGGCATCGACATCTGGGACCGGCTCTTCGGAGGCGGGGGCCGGCCGATGAACGACGTGACGAGAGGCGCCGTCAACGACCTCATCGACAAGCTCTTCAAGTAGCGTGAGGACTGCGGGACTGGCGCGGATCTCGGGCGCCACGATGCTCGCGTGCGGGCTGTGGGGCCTTTCGGGCTGCGCGGCGGCGCCGGATGCCGTCACGGCGGAGGATCGGGTCCGTGGAGGGACGCCCCTCATCGCCGTGTTTCCGGTGGAGAACCTCTCGGGAAGACCGGCTCCGCTCGGGGAGGTCCGGCGGCTGCTGATCGAGCGAACGAGGGCCTACGGGCTTCGCGTCCTCGACGAGGCAGCGCTGGAGAGGGCGGTTGCCAGGCACCGGGTGCGGTACACGGCCGGGGTGGAGCGGGCATTCGCGAAGGCGCTCGAGCAGGAGACCGGCGCCGAGGCCATCCTCATCCCGTCGCTGGAGCTCTACGATGAAGCAAACCCGCCGCGGGTGGCGCTCTTCGCGCGGCTGGCCTCGACCGGGGAGGCCCCGACCGTCCGCTGGTTGGACGGAGCAGGCGCGGCGGGGCACGATTCGCCAGGCATCCTCGGGGTCGGGCTAATCGAGGACCCCCGCGCCCTCCTTGGACGGGCCGTGGACTCCCTGGCGAGATCACTGGCCCGGCACGTGTCGGAGGGGGGTGAGCGCTTGGCGGGCAGGCCGGCGGCGCGGAAGTTCCAGCCCAAGATCGTCTTCCGGTCCGACGCGCTGGATCCGGTCCGCGCCTACTCGGTCGCGGTGATACCCTTCTTCAACAAGAGCGCGAGGAAGCACGCGGGCGAGATCATTGCGCTGCACATGATGCGGACCCTGATGGGATTTCCCGGCCTGGGGGTCGTGGAGCCCGGACTCGTCCGGGAGGAGCTCTTGCGGTTCCGGATCATCATGAGCGAGGGGGTCTCCTTGCCGGAGACGGAGACGATACTCGGCGCCGTGAACGGTGACCTCGTCCTCAACGGGGAGGTGCTGGAGTACACGGACCCCCGGGGGCTGTACGGGGCGCCGGCGGTGGACTTCGGGGTGCTCTTCATTGAGAGATCAACGCGAAGGGTCGTGTACAGCTCCTACAGCCACAATGCCGGCGACGACCGGGTGTTCTTCTTCGACTGGGGGCGGGTCAACACGGCCCATGCCATGGCCTCGCGGATGGCCTGGGCCATCGGGGAACGCATGCTGCTGGCCCCCGCGGCGACCGGGGCCCCGCAGACCCCGGCAGGACAGGCGGACAGACGGCGCTGAAACGGACCCGGATCGCGCCGACCCGATACAGGAGGGGAGATGAGAATGCGCTCGGTCCCCCGGGCCGCAGCCTGCGGCCTCATGGCGGTTGTGCTGGTGGCGGGGAACGGAGGGGCCCAGGACCTCCCGGTCGTCAAGGGCAAGAAGGTCGTGGCGAGCGTGCAGGGTGAGCCGATCACGCTGGAAGAGTTCACCCAGCAGGTTGCCGCCATGAAGCGCGGGCAGGCGCCCGGCGCGAAGGCGGATCCGCGCGAGGAGATCGCGCTGCTCGGCCGCATGATAGACCTGATGCTGATCGCCCAGGAAGCCAGGCGGATGGACATGGACAAGCTCCCGGAGGTCCGGCAGCTGGTGGAGTCGTATGCCCGGGTGACGCTCAGGGAAGAGCTGGCTGCTCGGCTCGTGAAGGACGTGAAGGCCGACCCGAAGGAGGTCGAGGAGATCTATCGGGCCTCGGTGCGGCAGTGGAAGGTCAGCGCCGCCCTCTTCGAGAAGGAGGAGCAGGCCGGGAGCCTCGCGGCCGAGGTCGCCGCGGGGAAGCCCTTCGCCGAGGCCGCCCGGGCGTATCTGGCCGACGGAAGAGCCGCCAAGCTGGAGGAGGGTGTCCTGCTCTCGCGCGCGGCGATGGATCCGGCGATCGGCAAGGCCATTGCCGGGATGGCGCTGGGATCGACCAGCCCCGCCGTCGCCACGAAGTCGGGCCTCGTGGTCCTGACCCTCGAGGAGATCAGGTATCCCGACAACGCGGCCGAGCGGGCCCGGGCCGAGCAGGCCGCCCTCTCGAAGAAGCGAAAGGAGGCCGTCGCGGCCCACGACGAAGCCCTGAAGAAGAAGTACGTGAAGGTCAACCGGGAGCTGCTGAAGAGCATCGATTACGATTCGGACACCCCCGGGATCGAGGCGCTGAGGAAGGACCGCCGCGTGCTGGCGGAGATCGGGGGCGAGAAGCCGCTGACCGTAGCGGAGCTGACCGAGGAGCTGAGGCGCGGCCTCTTCCACGGCGCCGAGCGGGCCGCCGAGCAGAAGAAGCTGAATGCCAGGAAGGAGCCCACGCTGGATGGCATGCTCCACCGGAAGGTGTTCAGGAAGGAGGCGCTGCGGCTGGGGCTCCACAAGACCGACTCATACAAGAGCAAGGTGAGGGAGCACGAGAACGCCGCGCTGTTCGAGACGGTGCTGCGCAAGG
The DNA here is from genome assembly GCA_001788415.1 of Candidatus Rokubacteria bacterium GWC2_70_16. Lineage (GTDB taxonomy): Bacteria > Methylomirabilota > Methylomirabilia > Rokubacteriales > CSP1-6 > UBA12499. The sequence continues at coordinate 27,799 of MGBV01000213.1, forward strand.
TCGTCGCGCCGGCCGTCACGCTGAAGACCGACGAGATGAAGGCGTATTACGACGAGCACCGCAAGGACTACGCCACACCGGAGATGATGCGGATCAAGAGCCTCGTGTTCGCCGACAGGAAGAGCGCCGAGACCGCCGCGGAGTCACTGAACAAGGGCGCCGACTTCCAGTGGGTCGCCAGCCAGGCGGAAGGGCAGCTCGACCGGAACGTGAAGGGTATCCTGGCTTTCGACGGAAGGCCGATCATGACCAGCGAGCTCCCGGAAGGGGCCCGGAAGGCCGTCGCGGGGGCCAGGGTCGGGGATGCCCGACTCTACGCGAGCGTCGCGGGCCATTTCTACGTGCTCGCCGTCGAGCATGTCGTGGCGGCAGGCCGCCGGCCCTACGAGGAGGTCAGCCAGGAGATCGCCAGGAAGGTCCTCGACGCGAAGGTCCAGAAGGCCGTGGAGGAATACGCGGGGAAGCTGCGATCGCTCTCCGACGTCAAGGTGTACCTCAAGGCCTCGTGACCGGTCGCGCCTCGCTCCCCAGCGCTGCGCCGATGGCCGCGCGCACCCTCGGCAACGCCCTGGCCGCCGGCGGCGGCGCCTGCCGCCGCGCCGTGGAGATCTCCGCCTCCGCGCGGTACGCGGCGCGGATCGCTGCCATCACGTGCGCCACGAGCCGGGAAACCGCGTCGCCGCCCTCGTGGTCGTCAACGTACCGCTGCCCGTACACGACCCTGGCGCGATTGTCCACGAACATGACGGCGGCCCGCCTCCTGCTCACCGGCACGAGGACCGCCGTGATCTCCACGACGACGGGCGCGCCCCGGTCGTCCACCAGCGAGAGGGGCGTGACGTCGAGGGGCCGGGGCTCCAGCGCCCTGGCCCCATCGTACTCGCCTCTGAGGAATAGCCCGGGAGCGTGCCAGGGGTAGCGCCGCTCCAGATCCGCCAGAGCCCCGGTGAAGCTCGGATCGGCAGCCTTGCCCCCGAGGAAGAGGGCCAGGGCCGGGTCGGCGACGCCGCCGGCCTCGCGCTGCAGTTCCCATCGCCGCTGCTGCTCCTGACGGGCCCGCGGCTCCGCGGCGGGGACCAGGTAGGGCAGGAGGCTCTCGCGGTGGGCGGCGAGCGCCCGGACATTCGCTGCCATCACCGCCGGCGTGGCGATCGAGAAGGGGGCGGAGAACTCGAGGTAGAGGCGGTCGTCGGTGTTCAGGATTCCGCCCTGGCTGAACCGCGCCAGCCCGTCCGCGCCCATCACGAAGTAGCTCAGGAGATCGGCCGGCGAGCCCATCAGCACCCTGCGGAGGTCGGCGGCGACGTCGGGCGGGGTCATCCGCCGGGCCAGCTCGGCCTCGTCGATGACGAACGGGGAGTCGCTGCCGAGCAGCTCCGCGTCGAAGTGGGTCAGCCAGAGCAGCGTGTATCTGAAGTGCTGGCGGAAGGTCCGCACGACGGACCGGAGGTCATCCGGGGTGAGCTCGTAGATCGGGAGCCACTGGGCGATGACGCCGCCAGGGTTCAGGTGCTCCGCGGCCAGCTTGAAGTACTCCGTCGTGTAGAGGTAGCCGGCGCCCCGGAACCAGGGATGGATGGGATCCGCCGTGATCACGTCGAACGTCTCGCGGGTGGTCATCAGGAAGTTCCGCCCGTCGTTGAACACGATGCGCAGCTTCGGGCTCTCCAGCACGCGGTGGTTGTACGCCTCGAAGGCCCGGGCGACGCCCATCCCCCTCGGCTCGATCTCCGCGAGCGTGACCCGCTCGACGCCCGGATGGACGGACGTCGCCCCCAGCGTCATCCCGCTGCCGAGCCCCACCACCAGGACCTTCCTGGGATCTCGGGCGAGGAGCATCGGGAGGTGGCCGAGCGTGAACTGGACCTGCTGCGCCTGCAGGTGCGACGAGGCCTCCACGCGTCCATTCGTGAGGAAGGACTGCTCCCCCCCCTTGACCCGGATGACGCTGACGATGGACTCGACCCCTTCCGCGTAGTAGAGGACGTCGGTGTTCTCCACCGCCTCGCGGACCATCTCGGGCGTTGCGAAGGCCTCCGGCTGATTGCTCCGGAAGATGGCGAAGGAGTTCGTGTCCCAGAGCCTCAGCGCGCCCGGGCTCGCGGCCAGGGCGGCGAGGGCGGCGACGGAGAGCGCCGCCACGGCAGCCGCGGGCCAGCGTGACCGCGCGAGGCTCGCGAGCACGACGAGCCCGACGCCGATGTTGAGCAGGGTGAGCAGCTGCAGGGAGCGCTCGATGCCGAAGAGGTAGAGCAGCGCGAAGCCGCTGATGCCGGCCCCCAGGATGGCGCCGACGGTGTTGTAGGCGAGCACCTCGCCGACTGCCCGGCCCACGGCGTTCCGGTATCGCGCATGGACTTCGCCCGCCAGGGGGAACGCGACCCCCATGAAGAACGCGGGGACCACCATGTAGAGGAAGGCGAGGGCGAAGCTCGACCACGCCCGCGCCGCGAAGGAGTCCATCCCGGACTGGAAGA
>MGBV01000213.1:30341-56006 GCA_001788415.1 Candidatus Rokubacteria bacterium GWC2_70_16
CGGCTCCGATGACGATCTGCACGGCCCCGAACCAGACGATGGCGCGCGTGACCCTCGCGTCCCTGCTTCCAGCGAGGGCCGCCAGCAGCCCGTACGCGTTGCTCCCCAGGGCGATCCCCGTCAGGAAGGCGACCAGCATGATGGTGAAGCCGTAGACGCTTGCGCCGACCGCGATGGTGAGGATCCGGGTCCAGAGCACCTCGTAGCCCAGCGCGCAGAAGCCGCTGATCGCGATGCCCCAGAGAACCAGGCGGCAGGGGAAGGGATCACGGAGCAGCGAAGGTGGCGAAGAGGCCGGTGCCGCGGCTGGCACCGCCGCTTCCGCGCACCCGGGGACCGCATCCGCGGGGGCTGCGGCGCTGGACAGCCGGGCCTGGAGCGCGATGCTCACGAGGCCGATGGCGGTATTCGTGACGACGGCGAGGTAGAGGGTTGCGCTCACGGAATACAGACGCAGCAGGACGAAGCCGGCCAGCAGGGCGCCGAGCACCGCTCCCAGCGTGTTGAGCCCGTACAGGAACGAGAGAGACGTGCGGAGCGTCTCCGGCTGGCGGGTGACGAAGCGCGACAGGACGGGCAGCGTCCCCCCCATGAACGTCGTCGGGACGATGAGGGCGACGCTCGAGAACAGCGCCCGGACGGCGAGCAGGTAGAGCGGCGAGTCGTCCTTCCCCTGGGCCAGGGCCACGTACACGGCAGGGTAGATGTCCATCAACCCCATGAAGACCAGTGCGAATGCGGCGATCCCGAGCTCGAGCAGGCCGTAGAGCCGCAGCGGGCGGCCGACGCGGTCGACGACCCTGCCTATCGCGTATCCGCCCAGCGCGAGTCCGGCCATGAAGATGGCGAGCACGGCGGTCACCGCCAGGTGCGTGCCCCCGAAGACGAGCGTCAGCGACCGCACCCACACCACCTGATAGACGAGGGCGGCCGCCCCGGAGAGGAAGAAGAGCAGGTAGATTGTGCCCGTCATCGCGCGATGGAGAAGACCTGGACCCGGCTGTTGCCGCGGTCGGCGATGAAGGCCTGGCCCTTGTCGTTCAGGCACATCTGCGACGGGTAGTAGAGGAGTCCCTCGTTCCAGCCCATTGCCAGCTGCCGCGCGAGGACAGACCCGTCGCGCCCCACGAGCACCACTCCGCCCCCGTTCTGGTCCACGACATAGATGATGCCGCGGCCGTCGACGGCGATGGAGGTCGGGAAGCTCAGGTGGCCCCGCAGGCTCTTCCCCACGGGGGAGAAATCCTTCGCGTCCCGCTGGGCCACGTGGACCAGGGCCTTGACTGAATCGAGCAGGAATACGGCGCCCCTGCCATCCACGGCCAGATCCGAGAAGAACCCGTGCTCCGCGGGAAAGGGGAGGTGCCGCTGGTATTTCCCGTCGGGGTCGAGCACGAGGACGCGCGCCGAGAAGACGTCCAGCAGATAGACGTTGTCGCTCCGGTCCACCCGGAAGCTCCGCGGGACGATGCTCGTCGGGGCCGGAACGCCCTCGGGGCTCAGGTAGCCCTTGAACGCTCCCTTCGCGTCGAACCGGCCTATGCGGCGCTCCTTTCCGTCCAGCGCGAGCACCTCGTCCCTGGAGTTCAGCTGCAGCCGGATGGGGGCCGGCAGCTGCGGCGCCTGGATCTCGCCGGCCGGCTTCACATCCCTGTCCTCGATGGTGTACCGGAGGAGGCGACCCCGGCCCGTATCGGCCACGATCAGGGTCCCCTTGTCATTGCACGCCACGCCCTCGGGCTGCCGCATGCCGCCACCCTTGTCGTCGAGATAGATGGCCGTGACGTAGCGGAGCCTCGCCACCTCGGCGGCCGCCGCCCCTCCGCAGGCCCAGAGGAGCCCGAACAGGATCACGAGCGCGCTCAGGGCTCGCGGCATGCGGTCACCTCCTGAGCTGCTTGTGGCACTGGACGCAGAGGTCCGTCGGAGTGGGGAATGTGATCATGTACCGGTATCCTGTCCCGTGCGCGCGATGGCAGCTCAGGCAGTCGAGCGAGCGGTTCCTGTTTCTCGTGTCGGCGTACTTCTCGCCCATCGGGTGCGAGTTGTGCTTGAGCCAGTCGTGGCAGGCTCCGCACCCCTCGACCACCGAGGGCTGGCGCATGAGGTGGGTGCTGTCCGACGCGTGCGGCACGTGGCACGCCGAGCAGCCCCCCTTCCGGATCGGGTCGTGGGTGAATGCTCCCTTCTCCGGGCGCCCCTTCGCGGCCGCCGTTTCCTGTTTTTCCTTCTCGGCGAGCTTTGCCTGCCAGTCCAGGGTGTCGTTGTGACACTGGCCGCACAGGCTGGCCTCCTCGACGTTCAGGAGCTTCTTCTGCCGCGAGGCGTGGGCCTCGTGGCAATTCAGGCATCCGGTCTTGTCCACGAGCGGCCAGTGCACGCGGGCCTTGCCGAACGTCTCGTTCACCATGGCGCCGTGACAACCGCGGCAGAGCTCGAAGCCCGACCGTCTCGTCGCGAACGGCTCGGCGGCCGTCGCCGCGTTATGGCACTGGGTGCATCGCTTGCTGGCCACCGGCGCGTGGACCGTGTCGAACAGGATCCCGCCGGTGTTCGACCCGTGCGGATCGTGGCACGAGGCGCAGTTGGCCTTGCCGACCGGGTAATCGACGTGCTGCCTCGCGAAGCGTGGGCTGTCGGGTTTGTGGCACTGGACGCACAGGGCCGGCACCGGGCTGTTCAGTAGCTTGGGGGACTTGTCCGAGGCGTGAGGGTTGTGGCAGTTCAGGCAGCCGTCCGACACGGGCATGTGCTTGAACTTCACCTTCGCGACCGTGTCCCCGATGGCCCTGTGGCAGCTCACGCACAGGTCGTTCCCGGCCTTCAGCAGGTTCGCCTTGTTGTTGGAGGCGTGGGGGTCATGGCACTTGACGCAGTTGCCTTCGATGACGACCTTGTGTGTGCTCACCGCCTTCGGCGGGATGACGCCGTCGTGGCATGTCAGGCAAATGGAATTGGTCGGCACGGACAGCAGCTTCCCGTGGTCCGAGGCGTGCGGGCTGTGGCATCCGACGCATTCTCCTGCCTTCACGGGGGTGTGGACGAACTTGCTCTTGAGCTTTTCCGCGAAGTCCGGATGGCAGTCGACGCAGACTTTTCCCGCGGCCCCGAGTTTCAACCGGAACTTGTTCTGCCCGTGAGCCACGGCCGCCGCCACCAAGGCGAGCGGTATCAGAACGAGCACGAGCCACAGAACCCTCGGACGCATCACTGACCGCTCGGCTCTGGGGGGCCCGAGCGTGCGTCACGGGATGTGGCATTCATCGCACGATCTCGCTCCGAAGGGCATGTGGATGTTCGCCTTGAAGAACTTCGGGTCCTTGGACGCATGAGGGTCGTGGCACTTCCGGCAGTCGATCACGTTCGCGTCGATGCCGAGGTGCGCCTTGCTGAACGTCGCCCGTTGGGGATTGTGGCATTCGAGGCACGTGGGCTGGATGGCCTGAATCAGCAGGGAATCCTGGGCCGAGAAATGGGGTGTGTGGCATCGCAGGCAGTCTCTTGCCGCGGGCTGGTGGGCGCGTTGCTTCTCTATCCGGCTCTTCAGTTCCTTGTGGCAGGTCACGCAGAGCTCGGGGGTCTTGGCCAGGAGGAGGCCCGGGAGCCGCGACTTGTGCGGGCTGTGGCACTGCGTGCACTCGGCCGCCGCGACGGGCTTGTGCTTGCTCTTGGCCCCCTTGCCGTCCTTCTCGATCTCGTGACAGGAGGCGCAGAGGGGCCCCAACGAGTTGGCGGCCATGCCCTTGACATTGCTGCCGTGGGAGTCATGGCAGCTGAGACACATCCCGCCGGCGAACGGGGAGTGGTTGACCCCGCCCGCCACCTCCTTCATGAACTCCCCGTGGCACTGCACGCACAACTGCCCGTCGGTGGCCTTCAGGAGCTTGCCCTGTCCGCCCCCGTGGGGTGTGTGGCACGCCGCGCACGTTCCTTCCGCGACGGGCCGGTGCGTGTACGTCTTCAGGAACTTGGCTTCTGCCTCGGAATGACATCGGTAGCAGACTCGATCCAGCCGGTCCGTCATGAGGTGCTTCATGTTCGAGCCGTGCGGATCGTGGCATGCGCTGCACTCCTGCTGGGCGAACGGTGAATGAGACACTTTGCTCTGCAGGGCCTCCCGCGTCTTTGGGTGACACGAAAAGCAGAGCGGCCCCTCCTCCTGGTTGAGGAGGCGCTTGAGCTTCGCGGAATGCGGCGGATGGCAGGACACGCATCCCGGCTCGCCGATCACCGGCGCATGCTTCACGGCCACCGCCGCACGCTGATCCTGGTGGCAGGTCACGCAGAGCTGGCTGCCCTTCGCGAGGGCAAGCTTCGGGAACTCCGAGGCGTGCGGGGCATGGCAGGAGCTGCACAGGCCGTCCTTGAAGGGCGCGTGGTCCACCTTGCCGCCGGCCCTGAGGTCCGCCGCATCATGGCAGTTGGCGCAGAGCTTGTCCGGAGCGTCCACCGTCTCGAACGGCTTCGGGGACGCGGCAGCCTTGTGGCACGCCTCGCACTGGCCCGTGGCGGCTGGGCCGTGGGCGCTGGTCTTCAAGAGCTTTGCCTGAGCCGAAGAGTGAGGATTGTGGCATCCCGCGCACGAGGCGGCCTTCTCGACGGGATAGCCCTCGTGCGCCTTCTTGAACTGCGGCGTCGCCGCGTCGTGGCAGGAGAGGCAGAGCGGCACCGCCGCCTTCAGCAAGAGGTCCTTCTCGTCGGAGCTATGGGCCGAATGGCAGGCGAGGCAGCCCTTGGTCGGCGAGGCCCGGTGCACGACCTTCCTCTGATGCTCCTCCTTCTTGTGGCAGCGGTAGCAGACTTCATCGCCCTCGGTTCTGAGCAGGTGGCTCGCCGGGGAAGCATGCGGGTCGTGGCACTCGGTGCATCGGGTTTTCTTGAGCGCGGTGTGCACGTGCTTCCGGCTGAGCCCGACCTTGTCCCGCGCATGACACTGGTAGCAGACCTCGTTGCCGTCCTTCTTCATAACGGCCTTGGGGATCAGCCCGTGCCGCAGGTGGCAGCTCTCGCACTGCTGGGCCTTCACGGTGGGATGGACGTTCTTCATCCCGAGGTACTTGTCGCCGAACTTCTTGTGGCAGTCGAGGCAATTCCGCTGGGCAAACCGGGGCCTCTCCGTCTGCACTTCCGCGCACCCGGCCAGCAGGAGCACAGCGAGTCCCAGCAGGATGTGACCGAAGGATTCCTTCATCACGCGAATCATGCTAGCGGCCGGGCCCCGTGACTGTCCAGCCCAATCGACCCCGAACGGCGCCGATCCTCGCGGGCTTGCTCTGACGGGGTCTGGGTGTCATGTCAGTTGTGGATGGGTCCGGAAGGGATCCGCCCTGCGGCCATCGGGTTCTCGTCCGCACGGACCCGGGCGGTCAGCGCACGTGAGACCCGAAGGCGGCGCGTCCTTCCGCCAATGCCCGGACCAACACGGGCCATCCCGCATCTCCGGCGGTTGACACCGGGCCGCGCTGTTCCACTCCCTCTGGGAGCGCTTCGCGCCGTCCCCCGGTTAGGGAAATGAGGCCTGTGGGGCCTCCTCGTTCCGCCGCCGGGATGGAGGCGAAGGACTGCTGCGCCGCGCCCCCTGGGGCGGCATCGCCCCAGGGGGGCTCCGCTGCCGCGCCGGGCGGCCGTCGTTGGTTGCTTGAGCCCTTAAGTGGCAGGTGGTTAGTGAGCACCGAGAGATGGCACAGACGTTGCGTGCAGTCACGACGAGCGGCGGGATCGGCCGCCCGGGAGGACGAGATGACTGGAACCCAGAGGCCTGGGTCTGGAATGCATCCGGGCAGAGCGCGGCTTCAGTTGCTGTGGATCATCATCGGCGCCGTGGCGCTCGCCGGCGCGGCGGGAGCGATGGCGTGGGGCGGAAGGACGGCCGAGTCGCCGGCTACCGGACCGCCCCCGACGCTGACGGCGGCGGCTCCGGTCGCGCGGGTGGCCCGGCGCGAGACGCGGCCGACGCTGGAGCCGGCTCGCTTTGTCGGCAAGGCGCGGACCGCCCACCAGGTCGCCCGCGACATCCCCGACATCCTCGACCAGCTGTACTGCTACTGCGAGTGCGACAAGCACATGGGGCACAAGAGCCTGCTCTCCTGCTACACCGACGGACACGCCGCCACCTGAGACATCTGCATGGACGAGGCGCTGGACGCGTCTCGCATGGCGAAGGCGGGGCACCCCGCGACCCGCATCCGCGCCGAGATCGATCGCAAGTACGGGCGATGATCCTCGGCCTGCTGGTGACCGCGCTGGTCACGCTCCTGCCGGCCCTCGCGGCGGCCGATGGCGGGCACCACTCCGCGGTTCCGCTGGGCGCCACCGCCACGGTGGCCGGGTACGAGATCGAGCTGCTGAGCGGGACGGGTCCGCTCAGGCCGGGAGAGCAGGGGCAGGTGGTCGCCAAGGTCGGGCGCGCCCGCTCCGGCGATCCGGTTTCCGGCGGAACCGTGCTGATCGGGTTCGGCACCGATAGCGCCGCGACGGACCCGCAGCCGGCTTCCGAGGTGACCTGGGCGGGCAGCTACGCCGTGACCGTGACCCCCGCGCGGAGCGGGGAGCACCGGGTGCGCGTGGTCCTCGCCGCCCTCGAGGGGCGAGGCTTCGAGCCTGCGCTGGTGGTGGATCTGCCGATCACCGTGTCGGGGGCAGCGGGCATGGGCGCGGCCGCGTGGACACTGGTGGCGCTGCTGGGAGGGGGCGCGCTGGCGGGGCTCTACCTGGTGGGGATGCGGGCGCGGCTCGGTGCGCCCTCGCGAGAGCCCGTCGACCTCCTGGCCTCACCGTGGCTCCGCGGGACCCTGACCTCGCGCCTGTTCCAGCCGTCGCTGCAAGTCCCGCTGCTCCTGCTCATGGGCGTGATCGTCTTCCTGGGCTTCTTCGACGTGCAGGAGGGCGGTGTCAACCTCGCCACCAAGCTCACCTGGACGATCTGGTGGGCCGGCATCATCTTCACCTTCGTCCTCGTCGGGCGCGTCTGGTGCCTGGCCTGTCCCTTCGGCGCCCTCAACGAGTGGACCTCCCGGCTGGCGAGCGCGGCCCGCCGGCTGCCGAAGCCCTTCCGCAACATCTGGTGGGCCACGGGGATGTTCGTCCTGCTCACCTGGGCCGACGAGCAGCTGGGCGTGGTGCGCTCCCCGCAGGTCACGGCGTGGATCGTCGTCTTCTTCGCCGTGTTCGCGGTGGTGGTGGGCCTCGTCTTCGAGCGCCGGAGCTTCTGCCGGTACCTCTGCCCCATCGGCGGGCTCATCGGGATCTACTCCATGACGGCGCCCGTGGAGCTCCGCAGGAAGGACGAGGCGCAGTGCCGGAGCCACCGCGACAAGGAGTGCTACCAGGGCGGCGCCGGCGGCCGGGGCTGTCCCATGCTGGAGTTCCCCCAGGCGCTTGACCGCAACAACTACTGCACGCTCTGCGGGGAATGCCTCAAGGCCTGCTCACGGGACAACCTGGCGCTGCGCTTTCGGGCCTTCGGCAAGGACCTCTGGGCCTCGGGGCGGCGGCTCCTCGAGGAGTCCTACCTGGCCGTGGCCCTCGTGGGCATCACCCTGGTGGTGACGGCGCAGATGCTCTCGGCCTGGCCGGGCCTGATCTCCCAGATGGCCCGCTGGCTGCCGGGCTGGGTCCGCGGCGCGCTCAAGCCCGTCACCTATCTCGGGATGATCGAGTCGGGCATCCTCGTGGTCGGATCGCTGGTGGTCGTCCCGGCGCTCGTGTACTGGGGGGCGCGGCTGTCCGATCGGCTTGCCGGCGCGCAGGGGCTCGGGCCCCGGCGCACCTTCGTCGCCTTCGGGTACATGTTCGTCCCCGTGGGGCTCGCCCTGCACCTGGCCCACAACCTCGCCCATCTGCTCCTCGAGGGCGGGGGGATCGTGCCCGCCGTCCAGCGCGCGGTGGCGATCTACACTCCGCTGTGGCTGGGTGTTCCCGACTGGAGCCCGGCGCCGCTGGCCTCCGAGGCGGTGGTCGGGCTCCTGCAGATGGGCATCCTCGCGGGCTTCTTCGTCCTGTCGCTGGTGGCGGGCCAGCGGACGGCGCTCCGCGTCTACCCCGATCCGCGAGCCGCCAGCCGCGCGCTGGCGCCCATGGCCGCGCTGTCTTTCGCCTTCACCGTGGCGGGCATCGTGCTGCTGACCCAGCCGATGGGCATGCGTCACGGGATGTGAGCTCTCCAACCCCAGCGCTCCATGGACGGGGCGCTGGGCCGCTGTCAAAGGAGGCTGCGATGCGGACATCCTGGAAATGGGCGGTCCCCGCGCTGGTGGTGAGCGTGGGATTCGCGATCGGGCTCGGCGCCGGGCCGGTCGACGCGCAGCAGAAGAACACGCTGGTGGCCACGAAGGTGGCAGCGGCGCCGGCGCTCGACGGGAGCATGGACGACGCCTGGAAGAAGGCGGTGCCGATGACGGTGAAGGCGGTGGGCGGGAAGAACCTGCCCGGCGGCTCCACGGAGGTCACGCTCCGCGCCCTGTACACGGCGGACACCGTGTACTTCTTCATGCAGTACAAGGACCCGACGGAGAGCTTCAGGCGCGGCCCGTGGGTCAAGCAGGGGGACGGCTCCTGGCAGAAGCTGAAGGACCCGAATGACAAGGGCAGCGACAACAACCTCTACTACGAGGACAAGGCGGCACTGATCTGGAACATCTCCTCCCCCGCCTTCGAGCAGAAGGGGTGCATGAGCGCCTGCCACACCGGCGAGGGGAAGCCTTACGGGAACAAGTACACGAAGGAGGCCGGCGAGCGGCTGGACATGTGGCACGTGAAGAGCGTGCGCACGGCCGCGAGTGTCGGCCAGGTGGACGACCAGTACGTGGACCACACGCGATACGACAAGGACAAGGCCCCCGGGGCCGGCCGCAAGAGCGACCCGAAGACGGGCGGCGGCTACGCGAACAACGAGACCGACGACAAGAAGGGGCCGAAGTGGGCCCACAAGGGCAACAAGCCTGCGCCGCCGTACTGGATCCTCGACGCGGAGAAGGAGCTCTTCGACGGCTCCAAGTACAAGGCAGGCGACGAGGTGCCCGGGATCATCGTCGCCCCCTTCGCGGGCGACCGGGGGGACATCTCGGCGAAGATCGCGTGGAAGGACGGCGCGTGGACGCTCGTCCTCGGGAGAAAGCTCTCCACCGGCAGCGAGTTCGATGTACAGTTCAGCGATCTCAAGAAGGAGTACCCCTTTGGCATGGCCGTGTTCGACAACGCCCAGGTGCGCCACGCCTACACGCCGGGAGTGCTCAGGCTGAAGTTCGAGTAGCCGCATTGTGGCCATCGTCGCTCAGTCGCCGGGAGGCCGTCCTCCCGGCGACTGCCGGTCTTTCCGGCGGAAAGGGACGCCCATGCGGGAAAGCGTGAAGTGGACCTCCGTGGCCGCTCTCGTGCTCCTTCCTTTCGGGGCGGCCTGGGCCCAGCCCGTGTTCAGCCCCAGCCAGGACCCGCTGGCCGGCGCCCGGGTGTTCGGGACCAAGGGCTGCACCAAGTGCCATTCCATCAATGGCATCGGCGGCAAGGTGGGGCCCGATCTCGCCCGGGTCCAGCGCTTCCGGTCCTTTTACGATCTGGCGACGGCCATGTGGAACCATCTGCCGAAGATGGCGGAGCGCATGCAGCAGATGGGTATCGCGCGCCCGACCCTGGATCCGAAGGAGGCGGCGGACCTGGTCGCCTTCCTCTACACGCTGAACTACTTCGACGTGCCCGGCAGCGCCGAGGCCGGGAGGAAGCTCTTCTCGGAGAAGAAGTGCATCGTCTGCCACACGGTCGGGGGCACAGGCGGCGTGGTGGGCCCGAACCTCGACTTCGCCAGGCAGCTGGCCTCGCCGATGTTCGTGGCCGCGGCCCTGTGGAACCACGGGCCGCAGATGGCGGAAGCCATGAAGGCCAAGGGCATCGAGCGGCCGGCCTTCACCGGCGCCGAGCTGCGCGATCTCCTGGCCTTCCTCGTGCCGGCATCATCCGGACCGCGCGAGGGTCCCCTCTACGTGCTGCCGGGGCGTGCCGACATCGGGCGGCAGCTCTTCTCGGAGAAGCGCTGCATCGAGTGCCACGCCGTGGCGGGGCCCGGCGGCAAGGTGGGGCCTGACCTCGTGGGGCTGGGCGTGAGGCGGAGCCCGCTGGAGTTCACCGCGGCCATCTGGAACAAGGTGCCCGCCATGGCGAAGGTCATGGAGGCGCGGGGGATCCCGGTCCCGCAGCTCCGCCCCGAGGAGATGGCAGACATCGTGGCGTACCTCTACTCCGCCCGCTACTTCGCCGAGCCGGGCAGCCTCAACCGGGGCTGGGCGCTGGCCGTCGAGAAGGGGTGCCTCTTCTGCCACGCCGTGCGCGGGGAGCGTGGCAAGCCGGCGAGCGACCTGACGCGGGCGAAGAACATCGACACGCCCGCAGGCGTGGTGGCGAGTCTCTGGAACCACGCGACGGTCACGGCGCCGGCGCCGGGGGGAAAGAAGCGGGAGTGGCCCGGGTTCACAGAACAGGAGATGGCCGACCTCGGCGCTCTCCTTCAGTCCCTGGGGCGCGCGCCCCAGCCGCCGACGCGGTAGCGCATGCGGCGCGCGGGAGTGGCCCTCGCTCTTGGAGTGCTCCTGGCGCTCGTGGCCTCCCCGGCGCCGGCCGCGCCGCCGCCCGACACATGCGCCACCTGCCACCTGGACACGGGCGACGAGCGGCTCGCCCAGCCCGCCAAGGACTTCCGCGACGACATCCACGCGGCAAAGGGCTTCGGTTGCGTCGCCTGTCACGGCGGGGACTCGAAGGAAGAGGGGATGGAGGCGATGGATCCCAAGAAGGGATACATCGGCAAGCCGGGGACCCGCCAGATCCCGGCGCTCTGCGGACGCTGCCACGCGGATGCCCAGTTCATGAAGCAGTACAATCCCTCGCTGCGCGTGGACCAGCGGGCCGAGTATGCGACCTCGGTGCACGGCCGGCGGCTGGCCGGGGTGGGCGATCTGAAGGTGGCGACCTGCATCTCGTGCCACTCGGCGCATGCGATCAGGCCCCCGTCGGATCCGAAGTCGAGCGTCCATGCCCTCAAGGTGGCGGAGACCTGCGGCCGCTGTCACGGCGATGCCAAGTACATGGGAGCCTACAAGATCCCCACCGACCAGCTCGAGAAGTACAAGACGAGCGTCCACTGGCGGGCCATGTTCGAGAAGGGGGATCTGTCGGCTCCGACCTGCAATGACTGCCACGGCAACCATGGCGCGGCGCCGCCCGGGATCTCCTGGGTCGGCAATGTCTGCGGCCAGTGCCACGCGGTCCAGGCCGATCTCTTCAAGCGGAGCGTGCACGCCCCGGTGTTCGCGCAGATGGGCAACCCGGGCTGCGCCACCTGCCACGGGAACCACGACGTGAGCGAGGCGGGCGACACGCTCCTGGGGCTGGGTGACAAGGCCGCTTGCGCGGCCTGCCACACCGCGGAGGATGCGGGAGGCAAGAGCGCGACGGAGATGCGGGCGGCCATCGGGGGCCTCAGCGCCGACTGGGAGAAGGCGCGCGCGCTCCTGCTCCGGGCCGAGCATGCCGGCATGGAGGTGAGCCAGCCGCAGTTCGACCTCAACGGGGCCAAGGATGCGCTGGTCAAGGCGCGGGCGGCGGTCCACAGCTTCCGCACGGAGGCGGTGAAGAAGGAGGTGGAGCCCGGGCTCGCGATCGCCGCCAAGGCCTACGCGCGCGGCGTCCGCGCGCTGGAAGAACTGGCGTTTCGGCGCAAGGGGCTCGCCGTCTCGGTGATCGTCATCCTCGCCCTGATCGCGGGCATCCTATTGAAGATCCGGGCCGTCGACCGCCGCCAGCAGCTCGGCGCGCCCGGTCACTAACTGAGGAGGGACAGCATGGCGGAAGGCACGTTCCCGGAGCCCACCCGGCGGGGGTTTCTCAACTGGTTTCTCGGCACGGCCGCGGGGGCCTTCGTGCTCTCCGTGCTCTACCCGGTGAGCCGCTATCTCGTGCCGCCGGAGGTCGCGGAGTCCACCGCGGGGACGGTGACGCTCGCCATCAAGCCGGAGGAGGTCAGGCCCAACAGCGGCCAGATCTTCAAGTTCGGAAGCCGCCCGGGGATCCTGGTGCGGACGGCCCAGGGCGAGCTGCGCGCGTTCACGGCCGTGTGCACCCACCTCAACTGCACGGTCCAGTACCGGTCGGACCTGCAGCACATCTGGTGCGCGTGCCACAACGGCCACTTCGACCTCAACGGCCGGAACATCGAGGGACCGCCGCCGCGTCCGCTTGACGCCTTCGTCGTCAACGCGCGCGGCAACCAGATCGTCGTGAGCAAGGGCGCCTGAAGATGCCGGGGGGGGAGGAGCGGCACGGCAGGCTGTGGACGTGGCTCGACCAGCGCGTGGGCCTCGCCGAGGTGGAGCACCTCGTGCGCAAGAAGGAGATCCCGATCCACCGCCACACCGCCTGGTACTACCTCGGGGGGATGACGCTGTTCCTGTTCCTTGTGCAGGTGTCCACGGGCATCCTGCTGCTGTTCTACTACCGGCCGAGTGCCGAGGAGGCCTTCGAATCGATCCAGTTCCTGATGGGGGAGGTGGAGTTCGGGTGGCTCATCCGCTCCATCCACTCGTGGGCCGCGAACCTCATGATCTTCACGCTCTTCCTGCACCTCGGGAGCGTGCTGCTGCTCAGGGCCTACCGGCCGCCCCGCGAGATCACCTGGGTCTCGGGGGTGCTGCTCATGGGGCTGGCCATGGGCTTCGGCTTCACGGGCTACCTGCTTCCATGGAACGAGCTGGCCTACTTCGCCACCAAGGTCGGGAGCGAGATCACCGGCGCGGTCCCGGGGGCTGGCGGCTTCCTCCGCCGGCTGCTGCGGGGGGGCGACGAGGTGACGGGCGCGACGCTCACGCGCTTCTACGGCATCCACGTGGCGGTGCTGCCGCTGATCACGACCCTGATCCTGGGGTTGCACCTCTACCTGGTGCAGCGGCACGGGATGAGCGTCCCTCTGGCGGTGGAGCGCAGGGGCGAGCCCCGGCGGGTGATGCGATTCATGCCCAACTTCCTGCTGCGCGACCTGGTGGGGTGGCTCTCCGCGCTGGCGATCCTCGCGGCGCTCGCGGCGTTCTTTCCGGCCGAGCTGGGCCGGAAGGCCGATCCGTTCCTTCCGGCCC
Source organism: Candidatus Rokubacteria bacterium GWC2_70_16 (assembly GCA_001788415.1). Taxonomy (GTDB): domain Bacteria; phylum Methylomirabilota; class Methylomirabilia; order Rokubacteriales; family CSP1-6; genus UBA12499. The sequence goes on from MGBV01000213.1 coordinate 43,457, forward strand.
CCATCGGGATCAAGCCCGAGTGGTATTTCATGTTCATGTTCCAGACGCTCAAGTACCTGCCGGCCCACATCCTGGGCATCGAGGGCGAGGTGGTGGGGATCCTGGGCTTCGGGCTCGGCGGGCTCTTCCTACTGCTCGTGCCGTTCCTGGACTGGCGCGCGGCCAGGGGAGAGCGGAGCCCGCTCTTCACGTGGATCGGGATCGGCATCATCGTCTACATGATCGTGCTGACGTACCTCGGTTACACGGCGAGCGCGACGAAGTGAGGCGTGCGGGAGATGGGTACCGTGGTGGCGTGTCTGTGCAGTGAGGCCCGATGACCCCGCAAGGGGAGCAAAGGAGACATTGACCATGCGAGTCAGTAGGCTCGTGACTGCCGCACTCATCGTGGGATTCGGTCTGGGGGCGCTCGCCGCTTCGCCGGGCGAGGCGCAGCCGAAGATCCCCCCGGACTTTGCCTACGACGTGGGCAAGGACAGTCCCGGAACGGTGAACTTCAGCCACGAGAAGCACAAGGACAAGACCGAGAAGTGCACGGCGTGCCACACGAAGATCTTCAAGATGAAGAAGGGGCAGACGGGCACGCCGACCATGGACAAGATGAAGGCCGGCGAGCAGTGCGGCGCGTGCCACGACGGCAAGATGAAGATGGGCGGCGCCGTCGTCTTCAAGGCCGACGACAAGGCCAACTGCGAGAAGTGCCATACGAAGAAGTAGCCTCGGAACCCTGCTCGGCGCGTTCCTGGCAGTCGCCACCCTCGCCGTGGTCTCCGGCGCGCCCGGGGCCCTCGCGGCCCCGGGCGCGGCCACGGCGGAGGACTGCCTGGCATGCCATGCCGACAAGGGGCTCGCTCGGGGCGCGCCCGTCCGGGGCAAGGCTCTGTCGGTCTTCGTGGACGAGGCGGTGCTGAAGGGCTCTGCCCACGCGAGCCTCCCGTGCGTGGCCTGCCACCGGACCGCCACCGCGCCTCACGACGAGCGGCTGCCGGCGGTGTCCTGCGCCGGGTGCCACGATGGGCAGCGCGCGGCGCTGGGCGAGGGCATCCACGGCAGCCGCAAGGCGCAGGCCGCGCGGCCGTCACCGAGTTGCGCCGGCTGCCACGGGACCCATGACGTCAAGCCTGCGGCGTCGCTCTCGACGCAGACCTGCGCGGCCTGCCACGCCAGGCAGGTGGACCTGTATCGCAGCAGCGTGCACGGGCGCTCCCGAGCGCGAGGCGACGCAGAGGCCGCCACCTGCCGCTCCTGCCACGGGCCGGCCCACAAGGCCCTGGCGAAGTCGGACCCGCAGTCGTCGACCTATCACCTGATCCTGCCGCGCACCTGCGCCCAGTGTCACGCCGACCCGGAACTGGCCAAGCGCCACGGGATCGAGGTCGGTGCCGTGTACCAGCAGTACATGGACTCGATCCACGGCCGCGCCGTCACGCGGAGCGGGCTCCTCGTGGCCGCCAACTGCTCGGACTGCCACGGGGCCCACGAGATCCGGGCGCGCACCGACGCCGCTTCCCGTGTCTTCCGCGCCAACATCCCCAAGACCTGCGCCACCTGCCACGCGGGCATCTACCGGGACTACGTCGAGTCAATCCACGGCAAGGCGGCGGCCCGGGGAGCCGCCGGAGCCCCGGTCTGCACGGACTGCCACAGCGCCCATCAGATCCGGCGCGTCGAAGGCGCTCCCTGGCAGCTCGACGTCATCCGGGAATGCGGCACCTGCCACAAGGAGTCGCTCAGGACCTACCGGGACACCTTCCACGGCAAGGTGACGCAGCTCGGGCTGACGCGGGTGGCGAAGTGCTCGGACTGCCACGGGTCGCACTCGATCCAGCCGGCCTCCGACCCGCGCTCCCAGGTCTCTCCGGCGAGCATCGTCTCCACGTGCCAGCAATGCCACCCCGCGGCGGGCGAGTCCTTTGCCCAGTTCCACCCGCATGCGGATGCTGGAGACAGGGTCCGCTTTCCCCGGCTCTACTGGGTCAACCTCCTGATGATCTCGCTGCTGGTGGGGACGTTCGCCTTCTTCGGGGTGCACACCGCGCTCTGGCTGCCGCGGTCCCTGGTGGAGCGACTCCGTCGCGGCCGTCGGCCGGCCGAGGAGCCGCGGGACCCGTGAGCGGCCCGGAGCGACACTACTTCAGGCTCAACCTCTACCACCGGATCCTCCACGGGATGGTGATCACGAGCTTCCTCGGTCTGGCCATCACGGGACTGCCGCTCAAGTTCGCCCACACGGGGTGGGGCAAGGGGCTGTCGCTGGCCCTCGGCGGCCCGTTCACCACCGGGTACCTGCACCGCTTCTTCGCCATCGTCACCTTTACCTACTTCGCCCTGCACCTGGGCTACCTGGCGCGCCTGGCCCTGGCGGGCCGCCACGGGATGTTCTGGGGGCCGGAGTCCATGGTGCCCCAGCCCCGGGACATCGCGCAGATGGTCCAGCACATGCGCTACTTCGTGGGCCTGGGCCCGCGGCCGCGCTTCGACCGCTGGGCCTACTGGGAGAAGTTCGACTACTGGGCGGTGTTCTGGGGCATCGCCATCATCGGCAGCAGCGGGCTGCTCCTGTGGTTCCCCGCCTTCTTCTCTCGCTTCCTCCCCGGCTGGACCTTCAACCTGGCCATCATCATCCACAGCGACGAGGCGCTCCTGGCCGTGGGCTTCATCTTCACCATTCACTTCTTCAACACCCACCTCAGGCCCGAGAAGTTCCCCATGGATCCGGTGATCTTCACCGGGCGGATCTCGGAGGAGGAGTTCCAGCGCGATCACCCCGCGGAGTACGAGCGCCTGAAGAGGCAGGGGCGCCTCGATCGGCTCCAGGCCGATCCGCCGCCGCTCTGGCTCAGGAACTTCGCGCGCGTGGTGGGATTCACCGCGCTTGCCATCGGCCTGGTGCTGATCTGGCTCATCATCAGCACGGCCCTCCGATGATGACGAAGGGAGAACCGATGGGCGAGCCCGCGCAGGCGCGGCGCCGGCGGCGCCTCACCGCCATCCTCGTCATCGGGGGAATCCTGCTGGTGGCGGCAGGGGCGGGAGGGGCCGGGCTCTGGCATTTCAGCACGAGCCCGCTGCTCTGCAATACCTGCCACATCATGAAGCCCTACGTCGAGGCCTGGAAGACCTCCAAGCACAAGGACGTCACCTGCGTGAAGTGCCACTACCCACCGGGCTTCCGCGAGACCATCTGGGTCAAGTTCCAGGCCATGAGCCAGGTGGTGAAGTGGGCCACCCAGACCTACTCGTCCAAGCCTTACGCGGAGATCGAGGACGCCTCGTGCCTGCGCTCGGGCTGCCACGACCGGCGGCTGCTGGACGGCAAGGTGGTGTTCAAGCGCGGGATCATCTTCGATCACAAGCCGCATCTCGAGGAGGAGCGGCGGGGCCGGCAGCTGCGGTGCACCTCCTGTCACTCGCAGATCGTTCAGGGAAGCCACATCGAGGTCACCGAGTCCTCGTGCTTCCTCTGCCACTTCAAGGGCATGAAGACGGCCCGGACGTTCCAGCCCATCGCGGGCTGCACCGGCTGCCATCAGGCCCCGAAGGGGGATATCCGGGTGGGCTCCGTCACGTTCAACCACGAGGAGGTCACGAAGCGCGGGATCGCATGCCAGAACTGCCACCTCAACGTGGTGGAGGGGGAGGGAGAGGCCCCGCGGACCCGCTGCTTCACCTGCCACAACCAGCCTGAGAAGCTCGAGCGCTACCCGGACACCCCGATGATCCACGACTTCCACGTGGCCAAGCACAATATCGAGTGCGAGCGCTGTCACTCCGAGATCCGGCACAGGCTGCCGCCGCGGATCGGCGCGCCAACGGCAGCGCGTGACGGCGCCCCGGCGCGCCGCGCCGCCCTGGTGAGGCCATGAGGCCCGGCTGGCTGGTCCTCGGAGCCGCGGCGGCCTGGCTTGCCTGCGGCGCGCCGGTGGGCGCCGGCGAGCGGGCGGCAGCGGCGCCGCCTGGGCAGCTGCTCGCCCAGATCCCCCGGCTACCGCCCGCCGGCGGCAAGCCCGACGAGCCCCCGCCGCCGCATCGGGCCGGAGAGCTGGAGTGTCGAGGCTGCCACGAAGACGAGCACCAGGGCGTGGTCCGCATGTATCTGGGCATGGGCGGGCGTGGCACGCCGATGATTCCCAGCCACATGTTTCAGGTGCGGGTGGAGTGCGTGGCCTGCCACGTGGCGCCCAAGGAGGCGGCGGGGCGAGCCAGGATCGTGGGGCAGACGTTCAGGCCCAGCGAGCAGGCCTGCGTGAACTGCCACGGGGAGAAGTACCGGGGGATGCTCGATCGCTGGAACGGGACCCTCGGCAAGATGCGTGACATCGTGACACCGAAGCTGGCCGCTGCCCGGGCGGGGCTGGCGGCGGTGGACGTGAAGGACCCGAAGCGCGCTCGCGCCGCAAAGCTGGCGGAGGACGCCGAGTTCAACCTGCAGTTCGTGACCTTCGCCAAGGGTATCCACAACGTCTTCTACGCCGCCGACCTGCTGAAGCTGGCCAATGTCTGGCTGGACGAGTCCGCGCGCCTCACGGGGAAGTCGCCGGCGAAGGTGGACGACGCCCTGGTGCGCGGGGGCTACTGCGGCGTCATGTGTCACGAGCAGGCGGGGGTGAAGCTGCCGGAGACGGTCGCCTTCGCCAAGCAGCGGGTGCCCCACGCGAAGCACGTGAGCGAGTTCGGCGCGGTGTGCACGGCCTGCCACTCGGCCGATGTCCACAAGGCGGTGACGGCGACGGCGGCCACCTGCACGTCCTGCCATCACAGCCCGCAGAACGAGCGGTGCGAGGGCTGCCACCGCGCCCAGAGCGCGTTCTTCCGGGGCGAGGCCAAGAGCGCCCTGGCCAAGGCCGAGCCCGATGTCATGGCGAAGGCCGTCGGCTGCACCGGGTGCCACGATCTCTCGACGAAGCACTCCCGGCAGGCCGTGACGGAGAAGTGCATCGGCTGCCACGACGCCGGCTACAGGAACTTCGTGGCCGAGTGGACCACCGGCGCCGACAAGGAAGTGGCGAGCGCGACGGCGGCGCTCAGGCAAGCCGAGTCCCGCCTGACGGCGGCTCGTCGCGCCGGCAGGAAGAACCCGGACGCCCAGGCGCTCGTCAAGGGGGCGCGCGAGGCGCTCGCGCTGGTGAGGGTGGCGCGGCCGGCGCACAACCCGGCGCTGGCCGATGGGCTGCTCGACGGCGTCCGGAAGAGGAGCGCCGAGGCCGTGTCGAAGCTCGAGCGGCCGTAACAGGCTGCTGAAAGAGGCCCATCTGCGTCGTTGGCACCCTCGGCCGCACGCTCAACGTACAGTGAGTACGCCTCGCGTGCGGCCGTCGGGTGCCGCCTCGCATCTGGACCTCTTTGAGCAGCTTGCGGGGTGTTTCCGCAGCCTGCAAGCGCGGGCGACCGGGCGGCCGCCCGCAGGGCCCCCAGCAGGCGCGGGAGCCGGACGGGCACCCCGGTGTCACCTCGGCTCAAGCTGATCCTCGGGATGGAGGCGATCCTCCTGGCGGTGATGCTCGCCTACACGATCATCACCGTGCGGGGCCAGGCGAGCCATCTGTTCAGTCCAGCCAGGCGCGAGGCAGAGCTGATTCTCGCCCTCGCGGAGCGGGCCGTCGCCCGGGCCATGACGGAGGGGAAGAGCGCGGAGGTGCAGGCCATCCTCGAGGAGATCGGCGAGGTCCCGGACGTGACGGGGATCCGGATCGTGGGCCCCGAGGGCACCATTCTTCGCTCCGCCAAGTGGGCGGAGGTGGGGCGCATCCTGGGGCCGCGAGAGCGGCGGGCGGAGGGCAAGCCCGCGGAGCCGGTCTGGGACTACGAGGCCCGCACGATCGGGGTCTCGCGCCCCATCCTGAACCGCCCGGTATGCCACGCCTGCCATTCGCAGGACCAGACGACCCTCGGATTCCTCGAGGTTCTGGTCACCCTCCCCAGCCTCGAGGCTGAGATGGCCCGGCGGTGGACCATCACGGCCCTCCTGGCCGTTCTCGCCGTGGTGGCCGGCGGAGGCCTGCTCGCCATGTACTTCACGCTGGTCATGGGCCGGCGGATCGAGGCCATCGTCCTCGCCATGACCCGGATCGAGGGCGGTGACTTCAGCGCCAAGGTTCCGGAAGACGACCGGGACGAGCTGGGTCGGCTCGGCAGGAACTTCAACGCCATGGTGTCCCGGCTCGGCGACGCGCAGCAGCGGCTGCAGGACCGCCATGCGGAGGAGATCCGGCGGGCCGAGCACCTGGCCTCCCTGGGGAAGATGGCCGCCGGGATCGCCCACGAGATCAACAACCCGCTCGCCGGCATGCAGAACTGCGTGCGGACCCTCCTCAGGAAGGACCGCGACCCGGAGCGGCGGGTCCAGTACCTGGAGATGCTCCAGGAGGGACTGGGCCGGATCAACCGGACCGTCCGGCAGCTCCTGGACTTCGGCCGGGAAGCCAGGCCACAGCTCGCCCGTACGGCCCTCACACCCATCGTGCACCGGTGCCTGGCCCTCGTGGAGCACGAGCTGGCGGCTCGGAAGATCGCCTGCGCGCTGTCGCTGGACCCGGCGCTGCCGGAGCTCGTGGCGGATCCCCATCAGCTCGAGCAGGTTTTCCTGAACATCGTGATGAACGCACTGCAGGCCATGCCGGCCGGAGGGACTCTCACGGTCAGCGCGGGACGGCGCGGTCGGGAGGCGGGCCCCTTCGTGGAGGTGAGGATTACGGACACGGGCGGGGGCATACCGCCCGACAGGCTGCCTCGGATCTTCGATCCGTTCTTCACCACCAAGGAGGTGGGCGAGGGCACCGGTCTCGGGCTGTCGGTGAGCTACGGGATCGTGCACGCCCACGGGGGGGTCATCGAGGTCGAGAGCGAAGTGGGTAGCGGGAGCACCTTCACCATCGCCCTGCCGGCTGGCGGGGCAGGGGAGAGCGATGCGTCCACGGATTCTTCTGGCCGAGGATGAACCGATACTCCGGGTGACGCTGGCCCACGACCTCGCCGACGCGGGGTACGAGGTCAGCGCGGCGGCCGACGGCGCCGAGGGGCTCCAGCGCCTCCAGGAGCGTTCATTCGATGCGGCTCTGCTGGACCTGAAGCTGCCCAAGGCCGACGGGCTGACCCTGCTCGAGCGCTTCAAGGCGGCGAACCCCACAGGGGTGGCCGTCATGATGACCGCGTACGGGACCATCCACACGGCGGTGGCGGCGATGAAGGCGGGGGCCGCCGATTACCTGCTGAAGCCCTTCCCGTCGGAGGATCTCCTCGTGCTGCTCCGCGCGCTCCTCGCCTCGCGCCCCCGCCCGGAGGAGCCGGCGCCCCGGCCGGCAAGCGTCCTGCAGTTCGGGGACCTCATCTACGCCAGCCCGAGCATGGCGCGCATCGCGGACCTCATCGCCACGGTGGCGCCCAGCGACGCCACCGTGCTGATCCAGGGAGAGACGGGCACGGGCAAGGAGCTGGTGGCTCGGGCCATCCACCAGCTCAGCGGAAGGCAGACGCAGCCGCTCATCAAGGTGGCCTGCGCGGCGATTCCCGAGACCCTGCTGGAAACCGAGCTGTTCGGGCACGAGCGCGGGGCCTTCACCGGTGCGATCCGGGATCGCAAGGGTCGGTTTGAGCTAGCCCACCGGGGCAGCCTCTTCCTCGACGAGGTGGCGGATCTGGGGCCTGGGGTCCAGGCCAAGCTGCTCCGGGTGCTGCAGGAGCGGGAGTTCGAGCGGGTCGGCGCGACCCAGACCCTCAAGGTCGATGTCCGACTGATCTCGGCCACCCGGAAGCGATTGGAAGACGAGGTGATGGCGGGGCGGCTCCGCGAAGACCTCTACTATCGGCTCAAGGTGATCACGGTCAACCTGCCGCCCCTGCGCGAGCGGAAGGAAGATGTCCTCCCGTTGGCCGAGCGGTTCCTCGAGAAGTATGGCCGGCCCCTGGGGAAGGAGATGCGCGGCTTCACCCCCGAGGCTTGCGCCTACCTGCTCGGCCACGCCTGGCCCGGGAACGTGCGGGAGCTGGAGGCCTGCGTGCAGCGGGCGGTCACGCTGACGCGGAGCCCGGTCGTGGGGGGGGAGGACGTGGCCCCGGAGGGCGGGTCCGCAGCCGGAAGCCAGGGCCAGGGCCAGGCCTCCTCGCTTGCCGAGACAATCCGGGACGCCGAGCGGCGCTACCTCGAGGAGATCCTCCGGAGCGTCGGCGGCCAGAAGGCGAGAGCCGCCGAGATCCTCGGCATCAGCCGGAAGACCCTCTGGAAGAAGCTGAAGCTCCTCCAGATGGAGTGACCCCGCGGGAAGACCACGTCGCGACAGGGCCCCGTGGCGGAGTTCTTGCACGGTGCTCCGGCGGGATGAGACAGCCTGTACGGCGACCCAGAGCCGCGGCGCTCGCCGCCGCGCCGCAACCTCTCGAAGAAGTTCGGGAAGAAGCCGAGCGCGACTACATCCGATCCGTCCTCCAGCTCACGAACGGCAATCGTGTCCGGGCGGCCCGGCTCCTGGGCATCAGCCGGAAGACCTTGTGGAAGAAGATGAAGCACCTCGGATTGCGCTACGGCTCGGACGTTACCGAAGGGTAACATTCCCGCTCACTTCGTTACCCTTCGGTAACAGCCCTGGACCGGGCGCTGCTCCTCCAGCGCACCGTTTTCTGAAGCCTTTCCCGTCGGATGGCAGTTGGCAGACTTCTTGCCGTGTTTCTTGCTGGAGCGTCCCGGTGCGTGAGGCGCCCGGCAGCATCCTGCTGCGCGGCAGGCGCCTCCCGCGGTGTCGCACTCTCGGTGCCCAGCTCAACAGGGGGTAGGACATGAGGATCAAGCGGCGGGATTTCCTGAAGGTCACGGTGGCGGGAGGGGCGGCGACGGCGCTCGGCGGGCCCCTGCTCAATGCCTTCGCCAACGGAGCCGACCACAAGACCGGCACGGCCCGGATCGCGCCCGGGAAGTGGATGCCGACGACCTGCGAGGGCTGCACCACCTGGTGCGCCATCGAGGTCTTCGTGCAGAACGGCCGGGCCGTCAAGGTGCGCGGGAACCAGCTGTCCAAGTCGAACCACGGGACGGTGTGTCCCCGGGGGCATCTCATCCTGCAGCAGGTGTACGACCCGGATCGGATCAAGGTGCCGATGAAACGGACGAACCCCACGAAGGGCCGCACCGAGGATCCGCGCTTCGTCCCCATCTCCTGGGACGAGGCCGTGGACACGATCGCGGACAGGATGATCGCGCTCCGGCAGGCGAACGAGCCGCACAAGTTCGTCCTCTTGCGCGGCCGGTACACCTACCTGAACGACTTCCTCTACGATAGGGTCCCGAAGATCTTCGGCTCGCCCAACAACATCTCCCACAGCTCCCTCTGCGCCGAGGCCGAGAAGTTCGGGTACTACTACACCGAGGGCCTCTGGGGCTACCACGACTACGACCTGGAGAAGACGAAGTACCTCCTCATCTGGGGCGCGGATCCGGTGGCGTCCAACCGCATGGTGCCCAATGCCATCCGCCGGTTCGGGAAGGTGCTGGACCAGGGAACGGTGGCGGTGGTGGACCCTCGCCTCAGCACGGTGGGCGCCAAGGCGCACGAGTGGCTGCCGGTGAGCCCTGGCGAGGACGGGGCGCTGGCCACGGCGATGGCCCACGTCATCCTGACGGAGGGGCTCTGGAACAAGGAGTTCGTGGGGGATTTCGCCGACGGGAAGAACCGCTTCGCGGCGGGCCAGGCGGTGGACGAGGCCAGCTTCCAGGAGAAGCACACCCACGGTCTGGTGAAGTGGTGGAACCTGGAGGTCAAGGACCGCACCCCCGAGTGGGCGGAAAGGGTCACGCTCCTGCCGAAGGCGCAGATCGTCCGCGTGGCCAAGGGCTTCGCCCAGGCAGCGCCCTACTGCATCTCCTGGCTGGGACCCGGGGCGGCCATGCAGCCGCGCGGCGGCTACGGCGCGATGGCAGTGAGCGCCCTGAACGGCCTGGCGGGATCCATCGACCACGAGGGCGGCGTGATCTGGGACATGAAGGTTCCCACGGGAAGCACACCGAAGTTCGACCAGTACCAGGACGACGTGGCCAAGGCCGGCCTCAAGCACAAGAAGATCGACCAGCGCGGCTCCAAGGAGCTCCCGGCCATCGCCGCCGGCCGGCCGGGGTCCGGTGTCGTCACCAACCGCGTGGCCGACGCCATGCTCGCCGCGGACCCCTACGACATCAAGCTGATCATCGCCTACTGGAACAACTTCAACTTCTCGGCCCAGGAGACGCGCCGCTGGGACGCGGCCATGGCCAGGCTGCCGTTCTTCGTCCACATCGGCACCCATGCCGCGGAGATGACGCAGTTCGCCGACATCGTGTTGCCGGCAGCGCAGCATGCCACGGAGCTCTTCGGCTACATGAAGTCCAAGGCCGGTCGGCACAGCTATCTCACGCTCAACCAGCCCGTCATCACGCCCCTCTGGGACGTCCGGCAGGAGGAGACGGAGTTCGTCTGGCTCCTGGCCGAGAAGCTCAAAGCGAAGGGGTTCGACAGGCTCCACGCCTACCTCTCCACCGAGTTCAAGGACCCCGAGACCGGTAAGACCCCGACCAACGGCAAGGAGCTTGGCGAGATCGCCGTCAGGATTCACACGGCGCCGCTCTGGCGGGGCACCGAGCCCCTCAAGGGGGACAAGATCGCCGGCTGGGAGGACTTCAAGGCCAAGGGCATGTACAACTCCGAGGCCTATGTCTTCAAGAAGAAGTGGGGCAACTTCGGGACCGTGACGAAGAAGTTCGAGTTCTACAGCGAGACCCTCAAGAAGGCGCTGAGCGAGCACGCCGGCAAGCACAAGATCACGGTGGACGAGGCGCTCCAGGCGGCGAACTACACGGCGCGCGGGGAGCACGCGTTCATCCCCCACTACGAGCCGCCGGCCTTCCGGGGGGACGAGCGGGAGTTCCCGCTGCTCTTCATCGACTACAAGTCGCGTCTGAACCGCGAGGGGCGGAGCGCGAACTGCACCTGGTACCAGGAGTTCAAGGCGGTGGACCCCGGCGATCAGCCGTGGGAGGACGTGATCAAGATCAATCCTGTGGATGCCCGGCGGCTCGGCATCGCCGAGGGGGACCGCGTGCGGGTCTCCTCGCCCGTCGGCCGGATCGAGGTCAAGGCGCACCTGTGGGAGGGCGTGCGCCCGGGGACGGTCAGCAAGTGCTACGGCCAGGGGCATTCGGCCTATGGCCGGGTGGCGGCCAGGGACTTCGCCGCCCGCCTCCCCAGAGGCGGCAACAACAACGACATCATGCCTGCCGATTACGAGCGCCTGAGCGGAAGCTCCGCCCGGCACGGCTATGCCCGGGTCAAGGTCGTCAAGGTCTGACGCAGGCCATCTGGATCGCGGAATCCAGGGAGGAACGGACCATGCCGCAATACGGAATGGTGATCGACCTGCAGCAGTGTGTCGGCTGCGGCGCCTGCGCCATCGCCTGCAAGACCGAGAACAACACCCAGGACCGGGCAGGTGGCCAGACATTCAACTGGGCGGATTACTTCTACAAGACCGAAGGGACGTTTCCCAACGTGTCGGCCGTGACCATGCCGGTGATGTGTAACCACTGCAGCGACGCGGCGTGCGTGGCGGCATGCCCCACCACGCCCAAGGCCATGCACAAGCACGCCAACGGCCTGACCGTCCACAACGAGGACCGGTGCATCGGCTGCCGGCTGTGCCAGGCCGCGTGCCCCTATAGCGCGGAGGACGTCGGGAAGGAGCAGGCGGCGTACAGCGTGCTGAGCTTCAATGCGGAGGAGCCGCACGGCAAGTATCGGGACACCGCCGCGGTCCTCGCCGGCCTCACCGCCTCCGGTGCCGAGGTGGCCCGCAAGGCCGGCGCCACGCCGCCCTATCGTACGCAGTACACCCACTCGGACTACAGGGACGTGCGGCGCAAGGCTGTCGTGGAGAAGTGCAACTTGTGCGAGCACCGCGTGGTGAACGGCGAGCAGCCGTACTGCGTGGTGGCCTGCCCGGCGGGGGCGCGCGTGTTCGGCGATTTGCAGGACCCGGGCAGCGAGGTCAGCAAGCTCCTCAAGACCTACCCGAGCGTGCGCCTCAAGAACAACAAAGGGGAGACGCTTCAGGCAGGCGAGGCCGGGACGAGGCCCAACGTCCACTACATCCGCAGCTACAGGCCCGGCGGGCGCAGCGCGTAGCCCGCATGCGTCCCGCAAGGACCGTGGTCGCCTCCGCCAGAGGCCCCGCCCTGGCCGGAGATGCGCTGGTGAGCTTGAGCCACACCGCCTCGTGGGAACACGCCAGGGGGGAGTGCTATCGGCTCCTCGCAGCATGCTTCTACATGCCCGAGAGGGATCTCTGGCTGGCCGAACGGGTGCTGGAGAACCTCCGCGCCTTCCTCACGCAGATCTGTCCGACGGCGGTGGAGCATTGCCACCAGATGCTGGAGGGGCTGTCGGGCTCTTCCGCCGAGGATCTCGCGGTCGAGTACACGCGGCTCTTCGTCGGGCCCTACGGCGTGGTCGCGCCGCCATACGGGTCGGTGTACCTCCACGAGGGACGGCGGGTCATGGGCGACTCCACCCTGGCGGTCCTGGACATCTACCGG
>MGBV01000213.1:56015-59933 GCA_001788415.1 Candidatus Rokubacteria bacterium GWC2_70_16
TCGCCGCCGAGCTGGAGTTCGTGTACTACCTGACGAACAAGGCGGCCGGCGCGGCGGCGGCCGGACAGAGCGGGATTGCGGACGAAGCCCTCCAGACGCGCGAGATGTTTCTCGGCAGATTCCTCAACCGCTGGGTCCCCGGGTTTTGCGCGCGCCTGCGGGAGGGGACGGAGCACCCCTTCTATCGCGGGCTGGCGGAATGCCTCGCCGCGTTCATTGCCGAGGCGCCCCCGGCCGAGGCGAGGTAGCCGGCCCGGCGCACCATGTTGGCGAGTCATGCGGACCTCGGTGGGGGCCGGCGCGGTCTGCTACGATACGCGCGTGAAGGTCGTCAAGGCGGTGGTGTCGCTGAGGAGGCTTTTCTTTCCCGAGCCGCCGCGGGTCATCCCGGCCCACCGGCTCCTGGGCGTCGCCCTGCGCACCGCCCACCTGATGACCTTCGGCGCGCTCGTGGGCGGGCACCTCTTCGAGGTCGATCACCGGCGGCTCTTCCCGTTTCTCGCCGCCACGATCCTCAGCGGCGCCGGCCTCATGACGCTCGAGATGGCCTCCACGTGCGCCTGGCTGTTCATGGGCAAGGGGCTGGCGGTGCTCGCCAAGCTGCTGCTCCTCGCCTCCATCCCGCTCCTGTGGGAGCACCGGGTGGTGCTGCTGCTCCTCACCGTGGCACTGGCCTCGGTCGGGGCCCACATGCCCGCTCGTTTCCGGCACTACTCGCTGCTCTCCGGGAAAGTTGAGGAGCCCGAGCGAGACGCTGCTTTCGAGGTGATGCCGAGGGAGTAACTGGCGCCGGAGATCCGGGTGTCTCCGGGCGGTCACGCTGAGGCGCCACCGCCCCGTTGCTGGGATTGCTGTACCCGATCATCTGAGGCAGCTTCGCTAGTTTTCCTATCCGAAATGCCTGGGGGCCTTGCGCCTTGCCCCTGGCACCGTAGTTGCTGCCCTACCCAGCCCGATGGTTCCGGGCTTTTCGGACTCCCAATGCCCCGTGGTGTCAAGCGTCCCCCGCTGCTTGCTCTGCGACGGGCGAGCCGGCGGGGCACGGGGGGCTGGATCGGGCCGGGAGAGGCGAGAGCGGAGGCAGCCATGAGCCCCAGAGTGTGGCTCGCAGCGGTACTGATCGGCGCTGGCGCCTGGGTCCTCGCGGGCGCGCCATCGCGCGCGGCAGCGGCGGACGCGGAGTCCGGCGCTGCGGTGTTTGCGGCCAAGCAATGCGTCCGCTGCCACGTGCCCCGCAGCGAGCAGGGGCCAGGGCCCGTGCTCGAGGAGATCCGCCGCCCCCAGGGCGCCATGGAGCTCGCGGGCCGGCTCTGGAATCACGTCCCCGCCATGGCGGGCATGCTGGCGCAGCGGGGGTTCCAGTGGCCGAGCATCAGCGCCTCCGAGATGGCCGACCTGATGGCGTACTTGCAGGGCGACGCTCTGCGGGACGCGCGGCCGGATCTCTACAAGGGGCAGGTCACCCTGCTGCGGAAGAATTGCCTCAAGTGCCACAGCCTGAGGCGCGAGGGGGGACGGGTGGAGCCGGATCTGGCCGAGCGGCGAGGCGACTACGAGTCCGCGTCCGCTTGGGCTGCGGCCATGTGGACCCACACGCCGCGGATGGCGGCCATGGCGAGCAGCGTGGGCGTGGCCTACCCGCGCTTCACGGGGGACGAGATGGGCAATCTGGTCGGCTTTCTGAGGGAGGCCGCCGCCGCGCCGCTGCGCGGCACCGGAGGAGCACCCAAGCGATGACAGATGGCCGCGGGTCCGTGGAAGGAGGTCGCCTGTGAGGCTGCCCGAGCAGATCAAGCGCCTGGGGCTGGTGGTCGGCGTGCTGGTGGCGGCGGTGCTCGTGGGGCGGTTCGCCGTGATCCCCCGCTCGCTGGTGGCGACGGAGCTCCATCAGGCCACGACCGTGGCGCGCGAGATCGCCAAGCCGATGAAGTTCGCCGGGACGGCGGCGTGCCAGGATTGCCACGACGACGTGTCCATCAAGAAGGCGAAGGGGTACCACAAGAACCTGTCGTGCGAGGGATGTCACGGGCCCGCCGCCAAGCACGCGGAGGATCCATCTTCGGGCAAGCCCGCGGCCCCCCGCGACCGGAAGTCCTGCCCAGTCTGCCACATCTACGATGCCTCCCGGCCCACGGGCTTCCCGCAGATCAACCCGACGAGCCACAACCCGCTGAAGCCCTGCATCACCTGCCACAACCCCCACGATCCGGTTCCACCCAAGGTCCCGCAGGAGTGCTCGGCCTGCCACGGGCAGATCGAGCGGACGAAGGCCGTCTCGAGCCACGCGCTGCTCGCCTGCACGACCTGTCACAAGGTGCCCCCGCTGCACAAGACGGCGCCCAGGAGCGCGCTGCCCTCGAAGCCGGAGACGCGCGAGTTCTGCGGGGCCTGCCACGGGAAGGGCGCACCGCAGAAGGACGCGCCCAAGGTGGACGTCTCGGCCCACGGCGGGCGCTTCCAGTGCTGGCAATGCCATTACCCGCACCTGCCGGAGGGCCGGGGATGAACAAGCGCGACTTCCTGAAGGGCATGATCCTCTTCTTTCCGGCCGGCGGGCTGCTCGAGATGGCCGCCAACGCGGCTGCGAAGGAGACGGCCGCCACGGATGCAGCCGGTGCACAGCCGGCGGCCAAGGGCGCGCCCGCCGCGAGCGCCTACAACGGGGACAAGCACTACTACGGCATGGGGATCGAGATCGACAAGTGCATCGGCTGCAGCCGGTGCGTCGAGGCCTGCAAGGCCGAGAACGACGTGCCGCAGGAGCCATTCTACTTCAGGACGTGGATCGAGCGGTACGTGATCACCAAGGACCACGGGGTGATCGTCGAAAGCATCAACGTCAAGGGCAAGGCGGCCAAGGAGACCCCGCAGGAGGACCGCGACGTCATTCGGACCTTCTTCGTGCCCAAGCTGTGCAACCACTGCATCCATCCCCCGTGCGTGCAGGTCTGCCCCGTGGGCGCGACCTTCTCGACCAAGGACGGGGTGGTGCTGGTGGACAGCGAGCGCTGCGTCGGCTGCCGGTACTGCATCCAGGCCTGCCCCTACGGCGCCCGGTACCTCCACCCGAAGACCAGGACGGCCGACAAGTGCAACTTCTGCTACCACCGCGTGGTGAAGGGGCTGCTCCCGGCCTGCGTCGAGGTCTGCCCCACCCAGGCGCGGATCTTCGGCGATCTCAAGAGCAAGGCGAGCCGGCTGACGCGCTTCTACCGGATGAACAAGATCCACGTGCTCAAGCCTGCGCTGAACACGGAGCCCAAGGTGTACTACGCCGGGCTCGATGGAGAGGTGCGATGATCGAGACCTCGGGCCAGCGCCTGGGCGAGCTCCTGGAGCACATCACGGGCTTCATCTATCCCAACGAGATCGAGATCCACTGGTCGATCCTGATTGTCGTGTACCCGTACGTCACCGGTCTGGTGGCCGGGGCCTTCATCCTCGCGTCGCTGGTGAAGATCTTCAACGTCAAGGCCCTGCAGCCCACGTACCGGCTGTCGCTCTTGACGGCGCTGGCCTTCCTGCTGGTGGCGCCGCTGCCGCTGCTGCTGCACCTCGGGCGTCCGGAGCGCTTCTACGAGATCCTCCTGACCCCCAACGTGACCTCGGCCATGGCCATGTTCGGGTTCGTGTACGCCTGGTACCTGATGGGTGTGCTTCTCCTGGAGATCTGGTTCGAGTACCGGCGGGATCTCGTGGTCCTGGCTGGGCAGGGGCGGGGCCTGGTGCGGCAGATCCACCGGGCGCTGTCGCTGTACTCCACGGATGTGAGCGAGGCGGCGCTGGCCTTCGACCGCAAGGCGATCCGGGCGATCACGGTGATCGGCATCCCCTCCGCCTTCCTCCTGCACGGCTACGTGGGCTTCATCTTCGGCTCGGTGAAGGCGAACCCGTGGTGGAGCAGCGTGCTCATGCCCA
>MGBV01000214.1 GCA_001788415.1 Candidatus Rokubacteria bacterium GWC2_70_16
CGCCGCTCAAGGAGCGCCGGACGGTGCAGGCGGGGTACCTGTCGGGCGGCGAGCAGCAGATGCTGGTCATCGGCCGGGCGCTCATGGCGCACCCCCGCGTGATGCTGCTGGACGAGCCCTCGCTGGGCCTGGCGCCCATGCTGGTGGAGGAGATCTTCGAGATCGTGCAGCGCCTGAACCAGCAGGAGCAGGTCACCGTGCTCCTGGTCGAGCAGAACGCGACCCTGGCGCTCGCCATCGCCGAGCACGGCTACGTCATGGAGAATGGGCGCATCGTGCTCGACGGCACGGCCGAGGCCCTGAAGGAAAACGCCGACATCAAGGAGTTCTACCTGGGGCTCACGGAGGTGGGGGCGCGCAAGTCGTACCGCGACGTCAAGCACTACAAGCGGAGGAAGCGGTGGCTGTCGTGAGCGTGGACCGCCGGACGGGCTACTGGGATCGCGAGAAGGAGATCATGACGGCGGCGGCGCGGCGGCGCTACCAGGACGGCTGGGTGCGCGCCCTGGTCCGCCACGCCTGGGAGCGGGCGCCGGGAGTGCGCCGGCGGCTGGAGGCGGCGGGGCTCGGGCCCGGGGCGATCCGCGGCGTCGGGGACCTGGCCCGGCTGCCGGTGATGAAGAAGCACACGCTGCCCGATCTCCAGAAGGCCGACCCGCCCTTCGGGGGCTTCTGCACCGTGCCCATGGAGAAGGTCCGCCGCATCTTCGTCTCGCCCGGCCCCATCCTCGAGCCCCTGGGCCCGGAGTTCGGCGGCTTCCACGCCGAGACGGGGATGTACGCGGGCGGCTTCCGCCGGGGCGACATCGTGCTGAACACCTACGCCTACCACCTCACCCCGGCCGCCCACCTGATCGACGAGGCCCTGGCCCTCCTCGGCTGCACCGTGGTGCCGACGGGCGTGGGCAACACCGACACCCAGGTGCTCATGGCGCGGACGCTGGGCGCGACCGGCTACGTGGGCACGCCGTCCTTCCTGATGACCATCCTCAAGCGCGCCGCCGAGATGGGTGGGGGCCGGCTGCCGATCCAGGTGGCGCAGGTGGGCGCCGAGCCCTTCCCCGAGTCCATGCGTCGCGCCTTCCAGGACGAGTACGGGATCATCGCCCGCCAGGGCTTCGGCACGGCCGACCTCGGCATGCTCGCCTACGAGTGCACCGAGGCCCGCGGCATGCACCTGGTGGACGACGCCGTGCTCCAGGTGTGCGATCCGCAGAGCGGCGAGCCGCTGGCCGACGGGCAGCTGGGGGAGATCGTGGCCACGGTCCGGCACGAGAGCTATCCCATGATCCGCTTCGGGACGGGGGATCTCACCGTGGTGGACGGCAGCCCGTGCCCCTGCGGCCGCACCTCGGCGCGCATGCTCGGCTGGCGCGGGCGGGCCGACGAGGTGACCAAGGTGCGCGGCATGTTCATCCATCCGCGCCAGGTGGACGAGACGGTGGCGCGGGGGGGCGGCGCCGCGCGCTACCAGGCGGTGGTCACGCGCGAGGGGCACCAGGACGGGCTCACGCTCCGCGTGGAGCTGCCCCAGGGGGCGGATGCCGCGGCGGCGCCGGCCGCGCTGGAGGCCGCCATCCGCGATGTGATCAAGCTCCGGGGTCGCGTCGAGATCGTGCCCCCGGGCGCGATCCCCGACAACGCGAAGAAGATCGACGACCAGCGGAAGTGGGACTGAGCGTGACGATCTTCAACGAGCAGCACGCGATGTTCAGGCAGGCGGTGCGGAGCTTCGTGGAGAAGGAGGTCGCGCCCCACATCGAGGAGTGGGAGGAGGCCGGGCAGATCCCCAAGAGCCTCTGGCCCCGGATGGGCCAGCTGGGCTTCCTCGGCGTCGAGTACGACGAGACGTACGGCGGCGGCGGCGCGGACTTCCTCACCACCGTGGTGCTCAACGAGGAGTTGGCCCGCTCGCGCTGCGCCTCCCTGGCCATGGCGGTGGGCGTCCACACGGACATGGCCTCGCCCCACCTTTACTGGGCGGGCTCGGAGGCGCTGAAGGAGAAGTACCTGCCGGCCATCTGCCGCGGCGAGGCGCTCTCCGCCATCGCCGTGACGGAGGCGGGCGGAGGGTCGGACGTGGCCGCCATCAAGACGCGGGCGGTCGCCGACGGCGACCACTATGTCATCAACGGCTCCAAGATGTTCATCACCAATGGGGTGCTGGCGGACCTGTACTTTGTCGCCGCCCGGCTCGGGCCCGGCGCCCAGGGGCGCCGCCACCAGGGCATCTCCATGTTCCTGGTGGAGCGCAGCACCCCCGGCTTCAGCGTGAGCCGCAAGCTCGACAAGATGGGCAACCGCGCCTCGGACACGGCCGAGCTGGCCTTCCAGGACATGCGGGTGCCGGGAGAGAACCTGCTGGGGCAGGAGGGGAAGGGCTTCTACGAGGTGATGCGCGTGTTCCAGCGGGAGCGGCTGGTGGCGGGGATCCAGACGGTCGCCGGCTGCGAGCGGGCGCTCGAGGATACCATCGCCTACGTCCAGCAGCGCCAGGCCTTCGGCGAGCCGCTGTCCAGGAAGCAGGTGGTGCGCCACAAGATCGCCGACATGGCGACGCTTCTCGAGGCCGCCCGCCGGCTCACCTACGCGGCGTGCCTCAAGTTCCAGAGCCGCGAGGACGCGGTGAAGGAGATCTCGATGGTGAAGCTCTTCTGCGGCGACATCGCCCAGAAGATCGCCTACGACTGCGTCCAGCTCCACGGCGGCTACGGCTACATGCGGGAGTACCCCGTCGAGCGCTTCTTCCGCGATGTCCGGCTCCTCACCATCGGCGGCGGCACCTCCGAGATCATGAAGGAGATCATCGCCAAGCAGATGGCGCTCTAGCGCCGGACCGGCGAGGCGGACCGTGCGCGTCCAGCTCGCCGAGGCCCGCGGGTGACGGCTGGTCTCGACCTCGTCGCCGTGGGGCACGTGACCCTCGACCACCTCGCCGGGGAGAGGCGTCCGGGCGGCGCCGCCTACTACGCCGCGGCGGCGGCCCACCAGCTCGGGCTGCGCGTGGGGCTGCTCACCTCCCATGGCCCCGACTTCCCCGAGGGCGCCCTTCCGGACGGCCTCTCCGTCGTGAAGGTCGATGCCCGGCACACCACGACATTCGAGCACGCCCGGTCGGCGTCCGGCAGGACCCTGCGCCTGACCGCGCGCGCCGCCGACCTCGAGGTCGAGGACCTGCCGGCGCCGTGGCGAGAGGTCCCCCTGGCGCTGCTCTGTCCCGTGGCGGGCGAGGTGGACCCGCTCCTGGCCGCCTGCTTCCCCGACGGCTCGCTCGGTGTCCTGCCTCAGGGCTGGATGCGGGAGCGCGGGGCCGGGGGCGCCATCACGCCCCGGCTCTGGGAGGAGGCCGCCCTCGTGCTGCCCCATGCCCAGGTGCTGGTGGTGAGCGAGGAGGACGTGGCGCCCTTCCAGGAGCAGGCGCTCGAGTGGTTCCAGCAGGTGCCCGTGGCCGCCGTCACCCGTGGCGCCCTCGGGGCCACGCTCTTCGTCAACGGCGAGGCCTACGCCGTCGCGCCGGACCCCGCCGTGGAGCGCGACGCGACCGGCGCCGGAGACGTGTTCGCCGCGGTGCTGCTCATCGCGTACAACCGCGGGGCCGACCCCTGGGAGGCGGTGGCGGCCGCGGTATGCGCGGCCGCCGCCGCGGTGGAAGGGCCCGGCGCGGCCACCGTTCCCGATCGGGTGGCGCTGGAGGCCCGGCTCGCCGCCTATCGCGCCCGGCTCGCGGGATGAGGCGGCCCTCGCTCCGCTCGGGGGAGTTCCATGTCCGCTCGGCTCGCCTGGGCTCGCTCACGCTCGCCCGGTCTTCCATGTCCGCTCGGCTCGCCTTCGGCTGTGCCTCGCCAGGCCTGCGCCTCGCCGCCTCGCTCCGCTCGGGGGATCTCCATATCCGCTCGGCTCGCCTTCGGCTGCGCCTCGCCAGACTGCCTTGCCTCGAGGCGCTCGGCGAGGCTACACTGACGCCGGCCATGACCGGACGGCGCATCAGGATCTCGGCGGGATCGGTGACAGCGGAGGCTGTCCTGAACGACTCCACCACGGCCCTGGCAGTGTGGGAGGCGCTCCCGCTGGCCGCGGCCGGCGAGACGTGGGGCGACGAGATCTACTTCAGCATCCCCGTGAAGGCGAGGCCCGAGGCGCCCCGCGAGACGGTCGAGATGGGCGACCTCGGCTACTGGCCGCCCGGCTCCGCCTTCTGCATCTTCTTCGGCCCCACCCCGGCGAGCCGTGGCTCGGAGATCCGGCCGGCCAGCGCGGTGAACGTGTTCGGCCGGATGCTGGGGGATGCGACCAGGTTCAGGAAGGTCCGCTCGGGCACCACGGTTCGCATCGAGCGCGCGTGGCGCCCCGCCGCGGCGCGCCACAGGAGGAGCGCATGAAGATCTTTCTGGACACCGCCAACGTGAGCGAGCTGCGCGAGGGTGTGGCCATGGGCCTGGTCGACGGCTGCACCACGAACCCCTCGCTCATCGCGAAGGAGAAGCGCCCCTTCCGGCCCCTCGTCGAGGAGATCTGCTCGATCGTCTCCGGCGACGTGAGCCTGGAGGTCGTGGCCACCGACGTCGAGGGCATGGTCAAGGAGGGCAAGGAGCTGGCCCAGGTGGCGCCCAACGTGGTCGTCAAGTGCCCGCTGACCCGGGACGGCCTCAAGGCGGTGCGGCGGCTCAGCGGCGAGGGCATCCGCGTCAACCAGACGCTCTGCTTCTCGGCCAGCCAGGCGCTGCTGTCGGCCAAGGCCGGGGCCACCTACATCAGCCCGTTCCTCGGGCGGCTCGACGACATCAGCGCGGTGGGCATGGACGTGATCCGCGACATCTGCCAGATCTACCGGACCTACGGCTTCACGACGCAGGTGCTGGCGGCCTCCATCCGCAACCCGCTGCACGTGGTGGACGCCGCCAAGGCCGGCGCGCACGTGGCGACCCTGCCCTTCGGCGTGCTCGAGATGCTGATCAAGCACCCGCTCACGGACATCGGGCTCAAGAAGTTTCTGGACGACTGGGCCAAGTCCGGCGCCCAGCTCTGAGCCATGGCCGGCCAGCGGGAGGCCGACGGGCTGCTGGCGCGGCTGGCGGTGCACGCCACGGCGCGCGGCGTCTCGCTGATCCGCGCCGGCCGGCAGCGGGTGCCCGGGAGCGCCGCCGCGCGACGGCTGGTGGCGCGGGCGCGGCGCGAGCTCGGGGAGTACCTCGCGGGCAAGCGGGCCTTCTTCTCCGTGCCGGTGGATCTCTCCGGCGTCCCGGCGTTCCAGCGGAAGGTGCTCCGGGCGGCCGCTGAGATCCCCTTCGGCCGGGCGCGGCCGTACGCGTGGGTGGCCCGACGCATCGGGCATCCGCGGGCGGCGCGGGCGGTGGGGACGGCGCTCGGCCGGAACCCACTGCCGATTCTCGTCCCCTGTCACCGCGTGCTCAGGGGCGACGGCGGCCTCGGCGGCTATCTCTTCGGGCTCGGCGTCAAGGCGCGGCTCCTCCGGCTCGAGCGCGCGACGCTGGTCTTCGAGGGGTGCCGGAGCACGCGCATCGTCTGCCGCGTGGGCTGCGTTCACGGGCGGCACATGCGGCCCGAGAACCGGGTGGTCTTCGCCTCGCTGGGGGACGCACGCTCGGCGGGCTACCGGCCCTGCCGCGTCTGCCGTCCCACCCGGGCGGCGTGAGCGCGGTCGAGCAACGGCCGGCTCGCGACCGCCTCGGCGAGGACAGGTACTTCGCTGATCCCCTCCCGCCCCGCGTTGCGGCGCTCCGGCGCCAGGGAGTGTCCCGAGTCATGCGGAAGGAGCCCCTCGGGGAGTGGAGCCTCGTGAGTTCGGGCGGCCCGTCGGCTCTGCGCCACGCGAGTCTTGAGCTCTACAGAAGCATCACTGCGCCTGTCGTTCCTCGAGCCCCTGCAGCACGTCCGCCGCAATCGTGGCCAGCGGCGTCCCGGGGCCATGGAAGCCCTTCAGCCCCAGCGCGGTCAGGGTCGGTCGGTCTTCCTCAGGGATGATGCCGCCGGCGAAGACCGTGATGCGTTCTGTGGCCCCGTGGTCCCGGAGGAGCCCCATGACCTCGGTGAGCCACCCGATGTGCCCGAGAGTGTGGAAACTGAGCGCGATGGCGTTGACGTCCTCCTCCA
>MGBV01000215.1:0-15056 GCA_001788415.1 Candidatus Rokubacteria bacterium GWC2_70_16
TTGGCGTCGAGAGCCGCTACGGCACGGGTTCAGGCAGCGCCCCCGCCTGCCCGCCCCCGGCCCATTCGCGCAACCGTATTCGGCAAGAGTCATTAGGGCTCCACCGGCACGAGCAGGAGCTCGCCGCCGCGCAGCCCCATGGCGTACGGCTTGCGGTCCGGCAGGTAGCGCATGAGCTCCTTGTTCTTCTCCGCTCCGAGGTATCGCACGAAGAGGATCCGATCCTGGAGGCCGGGTGAGCTGTTCCGGTGAGTGTACACCCAGGCGAAGGGGCGCCGGTGCAGCGCGGGCAGGCTGTGGACGAAGACCACGGCGCGGTCGAGGCCGCGCTCCTCCGCGAGGGCATACGGCGCGCGGGCCACGTCGGCCATGGCCCGGAGGGAGGCGCCGTAGATGGGGATGAAGGTCAGGAGCATGACGAGCGTCGCGCCGAGCGGGAGGCCGAGGAGGAGTCGCTCGCGGCCCGGCGCCGGCGCCGCGGCGCGGGCCCGCTCCACGACGCGCTCGAGCCCGCTGGCGCCGAGGAGGATGAGCGGCGGCGCCAGCTCGGCGTAGTGGACAGGCCCCACCACGTTGATGCTGGGGACGGCGCTGAGCGCGTAGGCGAGGAGCACCGCCGCCGTTCCGAGGGCCAGAAGGACGCTCTCGGTCGCGCGGCGGAAGAACGGCAGGAGCGCTAGCGACACGGGCCAGCCCAGAAGCCAGAAGTTGAGTCGGGCCAGCGTGTAGCCCAGCTCGTGGAGGCTCGGCAGCGGTGGCGGCGCGGCGAGGGCGCCGACCGTGAAGGCGAAGTTGTTGATGCGCGCGAAGGTCTGGTAGCCGGTCACGAGCGGAGATCCCGAGAGCGCCAGGTTGTAGGCGCAGAACAGTCCCAGCGTGAGCACGCCCACCAGGCAGAAGACGATGGCGCCGGCGCCCGTCCGGCCGGAGCGGTCGCGCCAGAGGCGCCAGCCCAGCCAGCAGAGCCAGGGGAGTGCGAAGGCGGCGGCCGAGAGCGGACGGGTGAGCCCGGCCCAGCCAAGCGCGAGCGCCGCGACAAGCCACCAGCCGACAGCGCCCGGGGCCGCCGCGATCCGGAGCGCCGCGTAGACGAAGCCCATGAAGAGGAGCCCCGCCCAGGCATGCGCCAGCAGGGTGGCGGAGGAGAAGACGAAGAATGGCGAGAGCACGAGGAGCGGCAGCGCCAGGAGCGCGGCCCGCTGGCCGAAGGTCCGCCGCCCGACGGCGAAGGTCAGGGGCACCGTGAGGGCCGCCGAGAGCCCCGGCACCCAGCGGGCTGCGTGGAGCCACTCGCCGAGAGCCAGCGCGGCCGGATACCCCGGGAAGTAGATGCCGTACCACTTGCCGTCGTTGACGATGAACTGGTTGTCGAAGAAGGGCCGCACCGGCTCCGGGAGTGACGGCAGGGAGAGGCGCCCGGAGGCGAAGACCCGGGCCATGAACGCGTACACGTTCTCGTCGTCGGTGATGGCCGTGTCCCGGAGGATGCCGAGGCGGACGAGGGCGATGAGCAGGAAGGCCGCGGCCGCGGCTCCTCCCGCCAGGCGCCAGGCCGTCCGTGAGGGCAGCGTCGCCAGGCGGTCGAAGCCCGCGGAGAGACGGTTCCCCAGGCCCAGCGCGAGCGCTCCGCCGAGGAGGGCGGCGGCGGGGATCCCGAAGAGGAGGTAGTGGAGCATGAAGGCGATCTCGCCCGGCGCCCACCCGTGGCGGCCGTACAGAATCTCGTAGCCGGCGTCGGTGAGTCCGGCGATCCGGATCTCCGCCAGGCAGAGGGCGCCCCCCAGCGCCAGGAGGAGCGCGCGCGCGACCCGGGTGGAGTCCTCGGCCGGGGGTTGGACCGCGTCGGCTGGGGGCGCCGGCATCACCCGAGGTAGGAGGACACGAAGGTCCCGGCGCGGGAGGAGGAGGCGAACCGGTCGAGCCTGAAGGGAGCAAGACTCACCGGGCCAGGGCTGCCCGTGATCAGCGCCGCCATCATCTCGCCCACGGCCGGCGCGAGCTTGAAGCCGTGGCCTGACATGCCGGCGGCGACGTAGAAGCCCCGGACGGGGGACTCGTCCAGGATCGGCATCCAGTCGGGGGTGATGTCGAAGGCGCCCGCGTAGCCGCGGCTCAGGCGCGAGTCGGCCAGCCGCGGGATGGCCCGCGCCGTTCGCGCCAGCGCCTCGCTCGCCTCGTCGAAGCCCGCCTCCGCCCCGAGGAGGTCGGGGTCCATGGGGTGCTCTGTCTCGTCGTCGGTGAGCGAGCCCGTGAGCGTGAGCGAGCCGGTCTCGGGCCGGACATAGCTGCCCCCCGCCAGGTCCAGGTACACCGCGTGGGCGGGGCCGAAGGCGGGATCGCGCTCGATGGCGAACACCGGGTGCCGCCCGATCACGATGGGCAGCTCGACTCCGGCAAGCCGCGCGACTCGGGGCGACCAGAGGCCTGCCGCGTTGACGACCACGGGGGCGTCGATGCCCTCGCCGGAGGCGGTCAGCACCCCCGTCACGCGATCACCGCTTCGGTGAATCGCCACCACCTCGACGCCCTGCTCGATGGTGACGCCGCGCCGCCGGGCCCCCTCGGCGTAGCCGGCGGCGACGGAGGCGGGATCGCCGTATCCGGAAGCCGGCTCGTGGAGGATCGCCCCGAGCCCGGAGGGATCGATGCGGGGCTCGAGCCGCGGGAGGTCTTCCGGATCGAGGATCTCGGCCTGGACTCCGAGGGTCTTCTGGAGCGCGAGCGCCTTCTCGAGCGTCGGGCGCATCGCGGGAGACACGCCGATCAGCACCCCGCACGGCACGTAGCCCGCCTCGCCGCCGACCCGCTCGCGGAAGTCCTGGAACACCGCCAGCGAGCGCAGGACCATCTCCGTGGTCTCGCGCGTCGGGTAGAGCTGGCGGACGATGCCCACCGAATGGCCGGTGCCGCCGGCGGCCAGGAACTTGCGCTCGAGGACCACGACGCGGCGGAGGCCGCGGCCAGCCAGCTGAAAGGCCGTGGAGAGGCCGGTGACACCGCCTCCGATGATGACCGCCTCCGCGGTCCGGCCCATGGCTACCCGCTCCCCCGTGGCGTCGGGCGCGGGCGCGGGCGCCTTCCGGCCTGTCCGCGCGGCCTCAGAGCGCCACCTCCGTGCCGACCCGCGCCGCCACGGCCCGATCATAGGCGAGGCGTGCCGTCGCCGCATCCTCGCCGGCCCACCCGACGGACTTGAACAGCGTGATGTCCTCGCGCGAGATGCGTCCGCGACGCCGGCCCGACACCAGCTCGGCGAGCTCCGCACGGACGTGCCCGCGGCGGATGGCCCCGGCCCGCAGGGGGATGAGCAGGTCGCCGGCCTCCTCCCGCGCCCCCTCGTAGGTGTCCACCACGACGCGGGCCCGCTTGACCAGCGCCGTGTCCACCTCCCTCGTGGACGGTCTGAAGGAGCCGACGGCATCGACGTGAGTGCCCGGCTGCACGTCGCGCCCGCGGAAGACGGGTCTCGCCGAGGTCGTGGCGCAGGTGACCAGACGGGCCTCGCGGACCGCGGCCGTCCGATCGCCCGTGACCTGCACATCGAGGGCCAGCGCCTCCCGCATGCGCCCGGCGAAGCGGCGGGCCCGCTCCGGGCGGCGCCCGACCACGAGGACACGCGCGAAGGGGCGCACGACCCGAAGGCAGCGCAGCTGGAAGGCCGCCTGGACGCCGGCGCCGAAGCAGGCGACGCTCCGGACCTCGCGCGGGGCGAGCAGCCGCGCGGCGAGCGCGGAGGTGGCGCCCGTGCGGATCGCGGTGAGGAAGGCCCCGTCCATCAGCGCCAGCGGCGCGCCGGTGCCCGGATCGGCGAGGAGATAGCAGGCGTGGATGGTCGGCAGGCCCAGCCGCCGGTTCTGCGGCACCACGGTGACGAGCTTGGCGCCCAGCGCGCGCCGGCGCGGGAGGGCCGAGACCATCGAGAGGAAGACCCCACCTCGCGCCATGGGCAGGGCCGCGCGCGGCAGGGCCTGGGCCCGGCCGGCCGCGCGCTCGCGGAAGGCGCCCTCGACGGCCCGGATCACGTCGGCAGGGGAGAGGAGCCGCTCCAGATCCCGGCGCGTGAGGACGAGCATCAGCCCCGGGCGCCGCTCCGCCTGATCATCCGCTTGATGTCGGCCTCGAGGACCACCTCGCCGCGCTGGTTCGTGACCCGGTGGCGGTAGGTCACGATGCCGCGGTCGGTCTTCTTCGTCTCCCGCTTGTCGGCCACCGTCACGGAGACGCGGAGCGTGTCCCCGGCCAGCACCGGCCCCACGATCCGGATCTCCCCGCCGAGGTACGCCATCCCCGTGCCGTGGATGAGGCCGGTCTGTATGATGAGGCCCTCGGCCAGCGCGAAGGTGAGGGCGCCGGGAGCCAGGCGGCCCGTGAACACGGACTCCCGCGCCACGTACTCCATGTCGTAGAAGAGCGGCTCGGTGAAGCCGCACAGGTTGACGAAGGCGCAGATGTCGGCCTCCGACACCGTGCGCGCCAGCGTCTGGTACGTCGCGCCGACTGCATGCTCCTCGAAGGTCAGTCCCTGTGTCATCACGCCTCTCGTCTCCTTAGTCTAACAGGATGCGGAAAAACCCCGCAGGCTGCTCAAAAAGGTCCAGATGCGAGGCGGCGCCCGACGGCCGCACGCGAGGCGTACTCCGCTTGGCGAGCCGAGCCGGAGGCGAGACGAGCGGACCCGGAGATCCGGGCGAGCGTGAGCGAGCCACGTTGAGCGTGCGGCCGAGGGTGCCGTACCTCCGCAGATGGGCCTTTTTCAGCAGTCTGCTAGGCCTCGCCGAGGTAGGCGCGGCGGACCTCGGGATTGCCGGCCAGGTCGGCCGCCGGGCCCGCGAGCGCGATCTCCCCCGTCTCCAGCACGTAGCCGCGCCCGGCGATGGACAGCGCCATGGCCGCGTTCTGCTCGACGAGGAGGATGGTGACGCCCTGCCGATTGATGGCCTGCACCGTCTCGAAGATCTGCTCCACGAGCACCGGCGCCAGCCCCATGGACGGCTCGTCCAGGAGGAGCAGGCGGGGCTTGGCCATGAGCGCCCGGCCGATGGCGAGCATCTGCTGCTCGCCGCCCGAGAGCGTGCCCGCCACCTGGCTGCGCCGCTCCTTGAGCCGCGGGAACACGGCGAAGGCCCGCTCCATGTCCTCCGCGATCCCGCGGTCGGAGCGCGTGTAGGCGCCCATCTCGAGGTTCTCGAGCACCGTGAGCCGATTGAAGATGCGCCGCCCCTCCGGCACATGGGTGATGCCCTTGAGCACGATGCCGTGCGGCGGGGCGCCCACCAGCGAGGCGCCGTCCAGGAGGACCTCCCCCCTGCGGGGGGTGAGGAGCCCGGAGAGTGTCCGGAGCGTGGTGGTCTTGCCGGCTCCGTTGTTGCCGAGGAGGGTGACGACCTCGCCCTGGGCCACCCGGAAGGAGATCCCCTTGAGCGCGTGGATCTCGCCGTAGTAGACGTGCAGGTCGCGGACGTCGAGCATCGGGGCCTCAGGCAAGGGCGGTCCCCGCGGCGAGCCCGGGCTTCTTCCGGCCGAGGTAGGCCTCCACCACGCGCGGGTCCCGCTGGACCTCGGCGGCCCGGCCCTCGGCGATCTTCTGCCCGTAGTCCAGCACGGTGACGCGGTCCGAGACCTCCATCACGACCCGCATGTTGTGCTCGATCAGGAGGATCGTGAGCGCCAGCTCCCGGATCAGGCGGCGCAGGAGATCCATGAGGGTGCGGGCCTCGCCCTGGGTCATGCCCGCCGTGGGCTCGTCGAGCAGGAGAAGCGCCGGCCGCGAGGCCAGCGCGCGGCCGATCTCGAGCCGGCGCTGATCGCCGTAGGGCAAGCTGCGCGCCAGCTCGTTGGCCTTCTCCCTGAGCCCCACGAGGCTCAGGATCTCGGCCGCCCGGCGCCAGAGCGCGGTCTCCTCGCGCTTCCAGCGGCCGCCACGCGCCAGCACGTCCCACAGCGTGAGCGGCACGCGGCTGTGCATGCCCACCAGCACGTTCTCGGCCACGGTCATGTTGGCGAAGAGCCGGATGCTCTGGAAGGTGCGGCAGATGCCCAGCGCGGTGATCTGGTCGGGCCGGCGGCCGAGGACGGGCATGCCCCGGAAGGTCACCGCGCCGTCCTCCGGGACGTAGATGCCCGTGAAGACGTTGAAGAAGGTGGTCTTGCCGGCGCCGTTGGGCCCGATGATGGAGGCGATGTGCCCTTCCTCGAGCTCGAAGTCCAGCGAGTCCAGCGCCGTGAGTCCGCCGAACCGCTTCGTGACGCCCTTGGCCTCGAGGATGGCCGCCATCTCAGCTCTCGGGGAGGGCCGCCCCGTCACGCAGCTCGCGGTGCCGGCGCTGGACCGGCAGGATGCCCTGGGGACGGAAGACCATCATGAGGACCAGGATGAGACCGAAGACCATGCGCTCGTACTTGGCCGGCTCGAGCTGCGTCGGCAGGTTGGCGAGGCTCCAGCCAAAGAGGGTCACCCCGGCGTTGCGGAGCTCGTTGAGCCAGAGCGACAGGCCCTTCAGCACCTGCAGGTTGAGCACCGTCACCACGGTGGCGCCGAGGATGGCGCCGGGGATGGAGCCCATGCCGCCCAGGATCACCATGGCCAGCACGCCGATGGACTCCATGAAGGTGAAGGACTCGGGGTTGATGAACACCTGCTTGGCCGAGAAGAGGACGCCGACGGCCCCGGCGAAGGAGGCGCCGCAGGCGAAGGCCATGAGCTTCATGCGCACGAGCGGGACGCCCATGGCCTGGGCGGCGGTCTGGTCCTCGCGGATGGCCTCCCAGGCCCGGCCCACGTGCGAGTCCTCCACGCGCCGGTTCACCAGAATCGTGACGCCGACAATCAGCAGCACGAGGAAGTAGAGGTAGAGCGGGTAGACCACGTTCGGGTTCGGGTCCACCCCGACCGCGCGCAGCAGGGGGTCGAAGAAGATGGGCGGCCGCGAGATGGGCGTGATGCCCTTGGGCCCGTTGGTGAAGTTGATGGGCTTGTCCAGGTTGTTGGCGAGGACGCGGATCACCTCGCCGAAGCCCAGCGTGACGATGGCGAGGTAATCGCCGTGCAGTCTCAGCACCGGCAGGCCGAGGAGGATGCCGGCGCTCGCCGCCACCCCGACGCCCAGCAGCAGGAAGAGGAAGAACCAGGCGGGCGGGAGCGGGAAAGCGCTGCCGCCGAAGATCTGGTTGGCCTGGGGGGAGCCGAAGATGGCCCAGGTGTAGGCCCCCACGGCGAAGAAGGCCACGTAGCCCAGGTCCAGCAGCCCCGCCAGCCCCACCACGATGTTGAGCCCCAGCGCCAGCGCGACGAAGATGCCCACCTGGATCGCGATCTCGAGGTAGTAGCCGTTGATGGAGCCCACCACCGGCATCAGCACGCCCAGCGTCCCGGCGGTGAGCAGGCCCTTGAGCCAGCCGGGCATGGCCGCGAAGTAGAGGAGGAGGATCGAGGCCTGGAAGAGCATGAAGGCCACGATGGAGCGCGGGAAATGCGAGACCGCGTAGGCCGTGACGCCCAGCAGCGCGATCACCAGGATGGTCGCGGGCACGGGCCGGGCGAGCAGCCTCTGGATCAAGCGCGCTCCCTGACGACCTCGCCCAGGAGACCCTTGGGCCGGAAGATGAGGATCAGGATGAGGATGGAGAAGGCGAAGATGTCCTTGTACTCGGCGCCGAAGGCCCCGCCCGTGAGGAGCGAGAGGTAGGAGGCCGCGAAGGCCTCCAGGAGCCCGAGGACGAGCCCCCCCAGCATGGCTCCCGGGATGTTGCCGATGCCGCCCAGCACGGCGGCGGTGAAGGCCTTCAGCCCGGGGATGAAGCCCGTGTACGGGTTGATGAGGCTGTACTGGACGCCGAAGAGCACCCCCGCCGCCCCGCCCATGGCGCCGCCGATCAGGAAGGTGAGCGAGATGATCCGGTTCACGCTGATGCCCATGAGGCTGGCCGCGGCCTGGTCCTCGGCCACGGCGCGGATGGCCGTGCCGATCCTCGTCCGGTTCACCAGGGCGTGGAGCCCCCAGAGCATGAGGAGTGAGGCCACGATGACCACGAGGGACTTCACCGAGACGTCGATGGTCTCGGTGAAGCTGAACCGGATGTTGAGCGTGTCCATCGTCGGGTAGACGAGGTTGAAGGCGTTGCGCCAGACGCTCTCGACGAGTCTCACGGCGTCCTGGAGGAAGAACGACACGCCGATGGCCGAGATGAGCGGGATCAGCCGCGGGGCGCCGCGGAGCGGCCGGTAGGCGACACGCTCCACCGTCACGGCCAGCAGCCCGCTGGCCAGCATGCCGAGCAGCAGCACCACGAGCAGCACGAGGAAGGGCGAGAAGAGCTCCAGCAGCCCGGCGGCCTGGAACGTGAGGAGGATCTCGACACCCACGAAGGCGCCCACCACGAAGATCTCGGAGTGGGCGAAGTTGATGAACTCCAGCACCCCGTACACCATGGTGTAGCCGAGCGCGATCAGCGCGTACATGAAGCCCAGGATGAGGCCGTCGAGGAAGACCTGGGGGAAGATCCCGATGAGGAGCTCGAAATCCATGGGGCCTCGAAACAGCACAGAGGGGAGGGGCCGCTACCGGGCCCCTCCCCTCTGTGGGTTCATGCGGGGAGCTACGGCTTCTTCTTGAGCGGCGGAGCCGCGATGGACAGCCGCTTCACTTCCTTGTTGTCGCCCCACTTGGTCGGGTCGTCGGAGGCCACCTGGAGCACGAAGTAGAGGGCCTTCTTCGGGTCTCCCTTCTCGTCGAACTCCACCGTCCCCGTGAGCCCCGTGTGCTTCGTCTTGCGAACCGCGACGGAGACCTGCTCGCGGCTCGGCACCTTGCCGCCGCTGGCCTTGATGGCCGTCTCGATGGCCTTGAGCCCGATGGCCGCCGAGTCATAGGCCTGGGCCGCGAAGGGCTCGGGGTCCTTCTTGAACTTCTCCTTGTACTGCTTGGCGAACTCTTTGGCGGCCGGGTACACGGACACCGGACCCGCCACCGAGGTGTAGTACATGCCCTGGACGGCCTTGCCGGCGATCTTGGTCAGGTCCGAGGAATCCATGCCGTCGGGGCCCATGAACTGGGCCTTGACCCCCTTCTCGCGCGCCTGCTTGAAGAAGGGCGCCGCCTGGTCGTAGATGCCGCCGAAGTAGATCAGGTCCGGGTTCTTGGCCTTCATGGGGGTGATGATCGGGTCGAAGTTCGACTTCTCCTCGGTGCCCTCGAACCCGAGCACCTTGATGCCCTTCTTCTCGGCGTCGGCCTTGAAGAACTCGGCCACGCCCTGCCCGTAGGTGGTCTTGTCGTGGATCACGTACGCGCTCTTGGCCTTCAGCGTCGTCTTGGCGAACTCGGCGCCCACCACGCCCTGGACGTCGTCACGGCCGCAGACCCGGGTGATGTTCAGGTAGTTGCGGTCGGTGACCGTCGGGTTCGTGTTGGCCGGGGAGATCATCGCCAGTTGCGCCTCCTTGTACTTCTCGGAGGACGGGATCGCGACGCCCGAGTTCAGGTGGCCCACGACCACGAGGATGTCCTTGTCGGCGAGGACGTTGGCCGCGTTGGCCACGCCCACGTCGGGCTTGGCCTGGTCGTCGAAGGGGACCAGCTCCACCTTGAAGCCGAGCTTCTCGATGGGCCCCTTCAGCTTCTCGATGGCGAGCTGGGTGCCGAGCTTGATGCCTTCACCCAGCGCCGCCTGGCCGCCCGAGAGCGGGCTCTGCGTGGCGATCTTGATGGTGCCCTTGGACTGGGCATCCGTCAGAGAGGTGACCGGGAGCACCAGCGCGAGGGCGGCGAGCGCAAGGAGCAGGTAGCGGAGTCGTACGGTTCTCATCGGTTCCCTCCTTCAAACAGGGCGGGTTGGGTTAAAGGCGACGGTATTATAACCGTTTCTGCGTCATGGTCAACGACCGTCCGGGGCCCGATGGCGGCCGTGGATCGCCTCCAGAAACCGCGCTGTCGCCTGCCCGGGATCGGGCGCCCCGCAGACAGCGGAGATGACTGCCGCCGCGTCGGCGCCGGCCGCCACGACCTCGCCCACATTGGCCTCGGTGATCCCTCCGATGGCCACCAGCGGGACGGGAATCGCGGGTCGGAGCTCCCGCAGGAGGTCAGGCCCCACCAGCTGGAACCCGGCCTTGGTGCCCGTCGGGAACATGCTCCCCACGGCGATGTAGTCGGCGCCGTCCTCGAGCGCCTGGCGAGCCTGCGGCTCGTCATGGGTCGAGACGCCCAGGATCATCCCGGGTCGGAGGAGCCGCCGCGCGGCAGCCGCCGGCAGGTCGTCCTGCCCCACATGGAGCCCATCGGCCTCGAGCGCCAGCGCGAGATCGGCGCGGTCGTTGACGATGAAGAGCGCTGCGGCCTGGCGGCAGCGCTCCCGCAGCCTCCGTGCCAGCGGGTAGAGCTCCGCCATGGGCACGGTCTTCTCGCGCAGCTGGACCACGCGGCATCCCCCGGCGAGGACGGCCTCGAGCAGGGCGGGTAGCTCGCGCCCGCGGGCCGCCGCGCTGTCGAGGATCACGTAGAGTGGGGTGGGGAACTTCACGGCCGCCTACAGCCTCTGCTCGAGGCGCGGGAGCGTGAACTCGCCGGAGACGAACGCCGGGTCGGAGAGGAGCTTCAGGTGGTACGGAATGGTGGTCTTGACCCCTTCCACGACGGTCTCGCCCAGCGCGCGCTGCATGCGGGCGATGGCCTCGCCGCGATCCCGGCCATGGACGATGATCTTGGCGATGAGCGAGTCGTAGTGGGGCGGGACCGTGTAGCCGGCCATCATGTGGCTGTCCACCCGCACCTTCGGGCCGCCGGGCGGCACCCAGGCCGTGAGGCGCCCGGGCGAGGGGACGAAGGTCTCCGGATCCTCGGCGTTCACGCGGCACTCGATGGCATGCCCGCTCACGCGGATGGCGCTCTGCGAATAGCCCAGGCGCTCCCCCGCCGCGATGCGGATCTGCTCCCGGACCAGGTCGATGCCCGTCACCATCTCGGTGACCGGGTGCTCGACCTGGATCCGCGTGTTCATCTCGATGAAGTAGAAGCGCCCCTGCCGGTCCACCAGGAATTCCACGGTGCCCGCCGACACGTAGTTGACCGCGTTGGCCACGGCCAGCGCGGCCTTCCAGAGGCCGGCGCGAGTCTCGGCCGAGATGGACGGCGCGGGGGACTCCTCCAGGAGCTTCTGGTGCCGCCGCTGGACGGAGCAGTCGCGCTCGCCCAGGTGGACGCGGATCCCATTCCGGTCGCCCAGGACCTGCACCTCCACGTGGCGGGCCTCGTCCACGAACTTCTCGAGGTACAGCTCGCCCGAGGCGAAGGCCTTGGTGGCCTCCGACTGGCACATGGCCCAGGCCTGGGCCAGCGCCTCGCGCTCGCGCACGATGCGCATCCCCCGGCCGCCTCCGCCGGCGGCGGCCTTGATCATGACCGGGTAGCCGATGCCGTCGGCCACCGCCTGCGCCTCGTCGAGGCCGCGGAGCGCGCCCTCGCTGCCGGGCACCACCGGCGCGCCGGCCTGCCTGGCCGTCTCGCGCGCCTGGGCCTTGTCGCCCATGATGCGGATCGCCTCGGGCGAGGGGCCGATGAACGTGATGCCGCAGGCCCGGCAGATCTCGGCGAAGGCGGCGTTCTCGGAGAGGAGCCCGTAGCCGGGGTGGATCGCCTCGCTGTCGGTGACGGAGGCGGCGGAGATGATGCTGGGGATGTTGAGGTAGCTCTGGCGCGACTCCGCCGGTCCGATGCAGATGCTCTCGTCGGCGAGCCTCACGGGCAGGGAGTCCGTGTCGGCCGTCGAGTGGGCGACCACGGCGCGGATGCCCATCTCCCGGCAGGCCCGGAGGACGCGCAGCGCGATCTCCCCGCGGTTGGCGATCAGGATCTTGTGGAACATGTCTGGCGGGACGGGACCCGGCCGCCCGGTCTCAGCGACGCGGCTCCACCAGGAACAGGGGCTGGCCGAACTCCACGGGCTGGCCGTTCTCCACCAGCACCTTCGCGATGCGCCCGGCGACCTTCGACTCGATCTCATTCATCAGCTTCATCGCCTCGATGATGCAGAGGACCTGGCCGTCCTTGACCAGGTCCCCCTCGCTGACGAAGGGCGCCGCGTCCGGGGACGGGGCCCGGTAGAACGTGCCGACCATCGGCGCCTCGACCTTCACCAGGCTGGTCTCGCCGGCGGGCTCGGCGCGCTCCGCGGGCAGCGCGCCCGCGCCGGCCGGGGCCTGCGCCCGGGCCGCGGCCTCGCCGGCCGCCGCGCTGCGCGCGCGCACGACCCGGATCCGCGTGCCGCCCTGGTCCACCTCGAGCTCCGCCAGGTCGTGCTGAACCGCCAGCTCCACCAGCTCCCGGGGCGTCCAGGCGCCGGCCCCGCGTGCCGATCCGCCGCGCGCGCGCGCTTTCCCGGCCACGCCGCTACCCCGCCGCCGCGACGCGGCCGAGGTACTCGCCGCTGCGCGTGTCGACCTTCACCACGTCGCCCACGTTGAGGAAGAGCGGCACCTGGATGACCGCGCCCGTCTCCAGCCGGGCGGGCTTGGAGCCCCCGGAGGCGGTGTCGCCGCGGATGCCCGGATCCGTCTCGGCGATCCCGAGCTCGATGAAATTCGGCAGCTCCACGGTGACCGGGCTGCCGTCGATGAAGAGGATCTCGACCTCGGTGTTCTCCTTGAGAAAGTCCCGCGCGTCCCCGACCTCCTCGGGCGAGAGCGAGATCTGCTCGTAGGACTCGAGGTCCATGAAGTGGAGGCGGTCGTCCCGGTACAGGTACTGCATGCGCTTCTCGTCGAAGTCCACCAGCGCCACTTTCTCGCCTGCGCGGAAGGTGTTGTCGATCACCCTGCCGAGCCTGAGGTGCTTGAGCTTGGTGCGGACGAACGCCCCGCCCTTGCCGGGCTTGACGTGCTGGAAGTCGACGATGGCGTAGGGCGCCCCGTCGAACTGGATCTTCAGACCCTTCTTGAACTCCGCCGTGGACACCTGCATCGCGTTATGGTCCCTTCCGTTTCTGGGTCTTGGTCCGGAGCGCCTGCTCGAGCAGCGCGCGGGCCCGGAGATCTCCCGGATCTCTCTTGAGCAGCCGCAGGAAGATCTGCGCCGCCTCCTCGCAGAGCCCCTGATCGAGACAGGCCGTCCCGAACGAGAGCGTCGCGAACGTGTCGTCGGCCAGGAGCCCGGCCAGCGGCGACCCCTCGGGCAGCCGCCCTCCCCCCCTCAGGAGCTCCAGCGCGAGGCGCGACTCGCGGTCCCCCGGATCGAGTCTCGCGGCCTGCTCGAGGTGGGCCACCGCCTCGTCGAGCCGGCCCGCCATCCGGTGGAGCTGCGCCAGCAGCCGGTGCGCTTCCGGGTCCTTCGATCCACTGGCCACGAGGCTGCCGAGCTCCGCCGCCGCCTGCTGCGTGTCGCCCTCGTCCAGATACGCCTTGGCCAGCACGAGGCGCGCCGTCGTGTAGTGCGGGAAGCGCTCGAGCCCCTCGCGGCAGAGCCGGATCGCCTCGCGGACCCGGCCCGCCTTGCGGTAGGCGTCCGCGAGAGGGGCGAAGGCCAGCGACGCGGGGTCCCTTGCGAGCCGCTCCTCGTACCGGCGGATGGCACTCTGGGCGGCCGCCTGGGCCGCGACGTCCCCGCTGACCCGAGCCACCGGCTGCGCCATGGCGATCTTGTTATACGTGGCTCGCCGCGCCCAGTCAATCGCCGGGCCAATCGCCTTCGCCACGGCTCGCTCACGCTCGTCGGATTCCCACATCCGGTCGCCTCGCCTCCGGCTCCCCCTCCACGTTCTCGGCCGGCGCCGGCTCGCTCCGCTCGCCGCAGTGCTCCTCTCCGCTCGCCTCGCCTGCGGCTGCGGCTCGCCCTCCGGGGCCTCGTCTGGCTCGTCCCTTGGCCCGGCATCGCGCTCAGGCCAGCTCGTCGAGCGTGGCCAGCACGGCCTCCTGCGGGACGTCGAAGACGAGTTGGAATGCGCCGATCCGCGGGGCGAGGACGAACGGGACTCGGCCATCCCGCGCCTTCTTGTCCCGCGCCAGGGCCTCGACCACCGCCGCGGGCGCGGCCCCGGAGCCGCGGACCGGCAGGCCGGCGGCCTGGAGCAGCCGGGTCTGCCGCGCCGTCGCGTCGCTCCCCCCGATGCCCAGCCGCTCGGCCAGGCGCGCCGCGGCGGCGATGCCGAGCGCCACCGCCTCCCCGTGCGTCCAGCGCTCGAAGCCGGTCACCGCCTCCAGGGCGTGACCGATGGTGTGACCGTAGTTCAGCACGGCGCGCAGCTCCGTCTCGTGCTCGTCGCGCTCGACCACCGACGCCTTGATGCGGCACGACCCCGCGACGATCCGCGTGAGAGTGGGCAGATCGCGCGCCAGCAGCGCGGGGAGGCTCGCCTCCAGGTCGGCGAAGTAGGGGGCGTCGAGCACGATCCCGTGCTTGATGACCTCCGCCAGCCCCGACCGGAACTCCCGCTCGGGGAGCGTGAGGAGGACCGCCGGGTCCACCGCCACCAGGCGCGGCTGATGGAAGGCGCCGATCAGGTTCTTCGCGCGCGGGTGGTCGATGGCCGTCTTGCCGCCGATGGAGGCGTCCACCTGGGCCAGGAGCGTGGTCGGCACCTGGACGAAGCTCACGCCGCGCATGTACGTGGCGGCCACGAACCCGGCCAGGTCTCCGACGGCGCCGCCGCCCACCGCCACCACGGTGGAGGTGCGGTCCAGGCCCGCCGCGAGGAGCGCGTCCCACGCCTGCTCCGCCGTGGCGAGGGTCTTGGCCGCCTCGCCTTCGGGCAGCCGCATCGTGGTCACCGCGAAGCCGGCGGCCTCGAGGCCCTCGACGACCGGCCGGCCGTGCAGCGCCAGGACCGGCTCGTCGCTGAGCACGGCCACCCGGCTGCCGACACCGATCCGCGAGAGCTCGGCGCCGACTCCGGCGAGGAGGCCCGGCCCCACGAGGATGCGATACGAGCGCGCGCCGAGGCTCACGGGGATGTTGATCATGTTGCTTGAATGTAATGTACTACGGGTGGCGGTTGGGCCTCTTCGGGCCTGCGGCCCTCTGACCATGTCGCCTGAACGTGGAGGACTCCGGGTGGCGGTTGGGCCTCTT
>MGBV01000215.1:15099-30086 GCA_001788415.1 Candidatus Rokubacteria bacterium GWC2_70_16
GGTGGCGGTTGGGCCTCTTCGGCCCTCCGGGCCTCTGACCATGTCGCCTGAACGTGGAGGACTCCGGGTGGCGGTTGGGCCTCTTCGGCCCTCCGGGCCTCATCGGGGCGCCGGGTCTGCCGGGGTTACCAGGTCTTGAGGGAGTCCTGGTAGCCCCGGTAGTTCCGGCGGATCTCCTCGAGGCTGTCGCCGCCGAACTTCTCGAGGAAGGCCTGGGCGAGCGTGATGGCCATCATGGCCTCTCCCACCACGCCGGCGGCCGGCACCGCGCAGACGTCGCTGCGCTCCACCACGGCCTCCACCGCGTCCTTCGTCTCCATGTCCACGGACCGGAGCGGGCGCCTGAGCGTCGCGATGGGCTTCATCACCGCGCGCACGATCACGGGCTGGCCGTTGGTCACGCCACCCTCGAGCCCGCCGGCACTGTTCGTGCGCCGGGTGAACCCTGCGTCGCGGTCGAAGAGGATCTCGTCGTGGACCTGGGAGCCGGGGTGCCGGGCGGCCTCGAAGCCCATGCCGAGCTCGGCGCCCTTGATCGCGTGGATGGAGCAGAAGGCCTGGGCGAGCCGCCCGTCGAGCTTCCGGTCCCAGTGGACGTAGGAGCCGAGGCCCACGGGACAGCCGAGCGCCACCACCTCGAAGACGCCCCCCAGCGTGTCCCCCTTGGCCCTGGCGTCGTCGATGGCCTCGATCATGGCGCGCTCGGCGGCGGGATCGGCGCAGCGCACCTCGGAGCCCTCGGCGCGGCTCCGGATCTCCTCCCAGGGCAGCGCCAGCGCGCTGATGCGCAACCCCCCGATCTCGGTGACGTGGCTCAGGATCGAGATGCCGAACTCGGCCAGGAGCCGCTTGGCGACCCCGGCCACGGCGACGCGCGCCGTCGTCTCGCGGGCGCTCGATCGCTCGAGCACGTTCCGGATGTCGCGGTGGCCGTATTTCATGGCGCCGGCCAGGTCGGCATGCCCGGGGCGCGGCCGCGTCACCGCCTTCGGGGGCGTGCCCGCCGGGGGCTCGCCGACGGCCATGGTGGTCTTCCAGTTCTCCCAGTCGCGGTTCTGGATGGTGAGTGCGATGGGGCTGCCGAGCGTCACGCCCCAGCGCAACCCCGAGGAGATATGGGCCTGGTCGCGCTCGATCTTCATGCGGCCGCCGCGGCCATAGCCGCGCTGCCGCCGCGCCAGGTCCTCGTTGATGTCGGCCTCGGCGAGGGGCAGGCCGGCCGGGACGCCCTCGATGACAGCCGTCAGCGCCTCGCCGTGGGATTCCCCCGCGGTGAGGAAGCGGAAGGTCCCGCTCACGGCGCTACTTGCCCGGCG
Organism: Candidatus Rokubacteria bacterium GWC2_70_16; assembly: GCA_001788415.1. Taxonomy (GTDB): domain Bacteria; phylum Methylomirabilota; class Methylomirabilia; order Rokubacteriales; family CSP1-6; genus UBA12499. The sequence continues at coordinate 16,416 of MGBV01000215.1, forward strand.
CGGTCTGCGCCGCCTGGGCGCCGTCGGTCTTGAGGATGGTGGGCGTGACGAAGACGACCAGCTCGCGGCCCGTCTCGAAGTGCTCCTTCTGCTTGAAGAGCCAGCCGAGCAGCGGGATGTCGCCGAAGATCGGGACCTTGCGGACGGTGTTCTGCTGGACGGACTGGGTCACCCCGCCGATCACCAGCCGCTCGCCTTCCCGCATGAGCACCTGGGTCTCGGCCTTCCTGCGGTTGATGAGCGGCACGCTCACGCCCGGAGCGGGGCTGATCGTGTCGCCGCGGGAGTTATTCTCGATGATCACCACCATCTTGATCTTGGTGATGTCCTCGTTGCCGATCCGCTCGCGGGTCACCGTGGGCGTGACCTCCAGCTTGAGCACGGCCTCCTTGAACTGGATCTGGGTGCCGGCGCTGCTCACCGTGGCGTAGGGGATCTCCTCGCCCAGGGAGACGGTGGCCTTGCTGTTCTCCACCGTCACGATCTCGGGGCGCGCCAGCGTGCGGGTCTTGCCCTGGGTCTCGAGGGCCTGGAGCGCCAGGTTGATGTTGAGCTTCGTGCCGATGATGCCGAAGGCGATGCCGCCAGCCGGCACGGTGCTCGCGGCGTTGGGCAGGAGCTGGAAGGGCAGGTTCACCAGGTTGCCCCCCATCGGGAGCCCCGTGGTGGTCTCCACCGGCAAGAGCCGGTTCAGCGTGACGTTCTGGTTGACCGGGAGGATGCCCGACTGGGCCGTCGGGCTGATGGTGATGGTCGAGCCGTCTGGCTGGAGCACCCCACCGACCACCGGCAGGGTCAGGCCGGGCACGGCGCTGGGCGCCGACTGGAAGCCCTGGCCCACCAGCGTGGCCCGGTTGAAGACATTGCGCGCGGCCGCGCCGCCCCACTGCACGCCGATGGCCTCCAGCGCGTTGCGGTCCAGGATCTCCATGCGCGCCTCGATCTTGACCTGGGGCAGCGGCACGTCGAGCTGCTCGCGGATCAGCTTCTTGATCCGCTCGAGGTCGGCCGCGTAGTGGCGCATGAAGATGGTGTTGGTGGGCTTGTGGGCCCTGATGGTGATGCCCTTGGCCAGCACGTCCTGGCTCACGGACACGGGCCCCCGGGGCGCGGCGCCAGCGCCGTAGATGGCGGAGAAGGGCGGCTCGGTCGGGGGCGGGGTGGCCCCGCTCGGGACCACCGCGGGGGTGCCCGGCAGCAGGCCTGTCACGGGCGCCGAGCCCTCGGGGGGGATGCCCAGGATTCCTTGCAGGGTCTTGGCGACCTCCTCGGGATCGGCGTAGGAGAGGCGGATCGTCTCCTCGCGAAGGGGGCCCCGCGCCTTGGCTTCCTCGGCCGCCGCCTGGGCGGCGAGCCGCTTGGCCGCCAGATCGGCCTCCTTGAGCTGCGCTTCCGCCAGCTTGGTCCGGGTATCGATCTCGGCCTTGAGCTTGGCCTCGTCCCCCCGCGCCCGGGCCTCCCGTTCCTTCGTGAGCTGCTCGGTGGAGACCACGCGGATGACGCCGGCCCTCTCGATCTTCTGCAGCCCCCGCACCTCGAGGATCGTCTCCAGGGCCTGCTCCCAGGTCACGTTGCGGAGCGAGACCGAGACCTTCCCCTTGACGTCGTCTCCGGTCACGATGTTCCGCCCGCTCTCGGCGGCCAGGATGCGGAGCAGGTTGACGACGTCGGCGTCCTTGAAGTCCATGGAGATGAGCCGCGAGCCATTGGGAGCCGGAGCGGCCGGGGGCGGGGCCTGGGCAGAGGGCTGGGCCTGGGCGATGCGGAGGGGCGCGGGTGTTTCCCCCGCGGCGCCGACTGGCCCACTGGCGGCGGCCGCCGCCTGGGCGAGCCGCGCCGGAGCGCGGGCAGGGGCGCGCCCGGGCGCCTCGATCGTCGCCTCTGCTCTTGGCTCGGGGCGCCGGGGCGGCTCGGCAGCCGCGGCCCCCTCGCTCCTGGCGGTGGCCGAGGCGTCGAGGATCACCGAGAGGCCGTCGCGGCTCTGCTCGATGCGGTAGCCGACCTTGCGGGTCAGCTCGAGGACGATGCGCGAGGTTCCGGGCTTCCACTGGCTGCCCCGGATCTCCTTGATAGGCGCCACATCTGGGGTGAGGCTCTGCCGGCTCCACCCGTAGACGGTCCCCGCCAGGTCGACCACGAGCCGGGTCGGGGCGTCCATGAGCGTGGCCTGGTACTGCACCGGGCCGCTGGTCCTGATCTTCACGGTCACGCCGTCGGCGAGGCGATCGACGCCGATGTCCTTGAGCTGGACGGGTGCGGTCTCCGCGCTGCCGGTCTCCGGGCCTGCGAGGCCGATCAGCAGCAGGAGCGTTGCGATGCGCGCCATGGCCTTCATCACCTCACCCCCCTCTCAGTCCGTTCTCAGTCTGAGCGTCACGCTGCCGGGCTTCTGCCCCGGAGCCCCGGGGACGGCGAAGGTCACCGAGTCCGGGCCGATCTGGGTCACGCGGCCGTCACCCAACGTGTCGCTCGGCTTGAGGATGTAGCCGATGCCGTCGGGGGCCTCGACCAGCGCCAGCGGCGACTGCCGTCCCTGGATGATTCCCACCAGCTTCACCGAGCCCACCTGCAATCCCTTGCCCCCCTGGCTCACCACCACCGGGCTGAAGGGATCGCGGCGCTGCTTGACCTCGTACGGGATGGGCGGCAGCGGTGGTCCCGCCTCGGGCTGGGCGGCCAGGCCCGGCGGCTTGGGCGGCGGGGGCGGGGTGGCCACCGGCCCCGGAGCCGGCGGTCCGGGTGGCGCAGGCGCCGTCCCGCCCCCGCAGCCGGCCAGGACGAGGGCCGCTGACAGCGCCACGAGCGCGCATCGAGCCATCATGGCCGGGCTCCCGGTCGTGGTGCTGCCGGCCCGCCAGGCGCCGCGGGCCTGGCCGCGGGCGCTCCGGGCTTGCCGGGCGCAGGCGCCCCCTCGGCGCGGAAGACGTAGGTGGCCAGTGTCATCTCCGCGCGGACCGTCCCCGTGGGGCGATCGATGGCCGTCGCCTTGAAGTCGCCGAGGGTCACGACGCGCGGCAGCCGGGCCATCCGGTCGAAGAAGGCGCCGAGCTGATGGTAGCCCGCCTCGGTCGTCATGGTGATCGGCACCTCGGCGAAGACGGCGCGCTCCTCCGGCGGCTTCGGCTGGAAGAGGGCCAGCCCCAGCCCGGACTGGAAGGCCAGGTCGGAGATCTGCCGGTAGAGCCTCGGGATCTCCTTCTCCACGGGCAGGCGCTCCTTGGCAGCCTCGAGGCGCTTGCGCAGGGCCTCGGCCTGCAGGCGGAAGGGCCGCAGGCTCGCCTCGTCGGCCCTCGCCTTGATCACCTCGGCGCGCAGCGCCTCGTTCCGCTGGAAGAGGCTGTCCCGCTCGTCGGTCTTGGGCGAGATCAGCATGAAGTAGCCGAGGGCCCCCACGACGACCAGCGGCAGCACTCCCAGGACGATCTTCTGGGGCTTCGGCAGGGCATAGATGGGATCCAGCAGGGCCATGGCTCAGATCTCGAAGCGGCACGACACCTCGAAGGTGATCGTCCGCGGAGACTTGCTGAGGTCCTGCCGCGACTCCAGCAGATCCACGTCCTTGAACTTCCCGGAGGCCTTGAGGTTCGCCATGAAGTCAGCCAGCGCCGTGGAGGAGTAGGTGGTGCCGGCGAAGCGGAGCTGCGGCCCCTTCTCCTCCATCCGCGTGAGCCAGAGGTCCTTGGGGAGCATGTCGGCCACGGCGTCGAGCAGGTACACGGGGCGCGCCTGGAGCCGGGCCACGGACTCGACGGCGTTGACCCGCCGCTCCAGATCCTCCTTCTCCCGCTTGAAGCGCTGGCCCTCGGCGATCACCTGCTTGAGCCGCCCGATCTCCTTCTGGTTCTCGGCGACCTGTCGGTTCAGGTCCTGCACCTCGGCGTCGAGCGTCCACCACCAGAAGCCGAGGACCGCCACCAGGGCCACGAAGAGAATGCCGAAGAGGATGCCCAGGTTGAAGCTCGGCATCGCGAACCGCTTCTTCGCGGCCGGCGGCGCCAGGTTGATCTTGATCATGCCGGCTTGTCCCCCGGACGCCGCAGCCCCAGCCCGATGGCCACCGCCAGCACCGGCCCCACCCGCTCGATCTCCTCGGCGGGGAAGCGCGCGGTGTCCACCTGCAGCGCCTGGAAGGGGCGCGCCAGCTCCACCGGGATCCCCCACGAGGAGGAGAGGAACTCGTCGAGCCCGGCGAGCCGCGCGCAGCCGCCGGACAGCACGATCTTGCCGATCCGCTCATGCTCGGCGGCGGAGGCGAAGTAGTCGAAGGTGCGCTGCACCTCCATGGACAGGTCACGCGAGACCGCCTCGAGCGCCGGGACCATGGCCTCCCAGTTGACCCCCACGTCCTGCCCGTGCTTCGCGGCCTCGGCCTTCTCGACGGGGATGCTGAGCCGCTGGGCGATGGCGTCCGTGTACTGGTGACCGCCGAACGGCACGTCGCGGGCGAAGATGGAGGCGCCGCCGCGGATCACGTTGGTCTTCATGAAGCTGGCGCCGATGTCGATGAGGGCCACGGCCTCGCCGCCGTCGCCGGGGTTGTTGAGCTCGTACTGGTTCTGGATGGCGAAGGCGTCGAGATCCACCACGACGGCCTCGAGCCCGGCCTCCTCCACCGCCGCCACGTACTCGAGCACCTTCACCTTCTTCACCGCCACCACCGCGACGTCCATGGTGTTCCCGGACTCGCCCACGACCTGATAGTCGAGGAACACGTCGTCCACCGCGAAGGGGATGTGGTGCTCGGCCTCGAGCGCGATGGCGTCGGCCAGCTCCTTGGCCGAGACCTTGGGGATCGGCACCCGCTTCGTCATCGCCTCGCGCCCGGACACCGAGATGACGGCCGCCTTGCTCTTGATCCCCGCCTTGTCGAGGCACTCCTTGATCGCCTCGGCGACGACGGCCGGGTCCTTGATGGTGCCCTCGCCGATGACATCCCGAGGCAGGGGGACCATGGCGAAGGAGCGGAGCGAGAAGCCGCCCCGTCCCTCGGCCAGTTCCACCGCCTTCACGCTGCTGGATCCGATGTCCAGGCCGAAGGTCGCCTGCCTCTTCCCCAGTCCGAACAGCCCCATGGTCGGCTCCACGCCTGCTGGCGCGCCCGGCGCCGGGGGCGGCTCCCCGGGCACGTGGCTCAACCGGCGGTTAAGTGAGCGTCGGGAAAGGCTCCGAACAGGTGATTACTGTATACGGGCCCTCGCGCGGGAGTGTCAACAAACAATGCACGCCCCATATGGTGGGCCGAAGGCGCGCGGGCTACTCCCGGTTGGGGAAGTCGTCGCGCGCCTTCACGCTGTTGGCGGGGGTGAGGTCCAGCGCCATCTCCTGACCGGGCCCGAGCTCCACGCGCAGCCGCCAGATGACCGGGCCCGCGACCCGGTCGGTGAGCATGTAGGGCCCCGGGGCCACGCTGGGGAAGCGGTAGCGCCCCTCCTCGTCGGTTCTCAGGTTGTAGCGCTCCTCCTTGGTGGGCGTGCCCGGCTGTCCCACGAGGATCAGCGCCTTGCGCGCCATGGGCCGGAGCTCCTGCCCCTCGCCGAAGACGACCCGTCCTTCCAGGCTCGCGTGGCCCAGCTCGCGCTCCGCGGCGGCTGGCGCCGCCGGGCCGGCCGGCCGCGGCAGGGCGCCCGCGCTGGCGAGCCAGCGGCGGGCGGCCTCGACCTCCGCCGAGCCCGCCGGGCCGTGCTCGAGCACCCACCTGAACTCGCGGATGGCCGTCTCCCGCTGGTCCAGGTACGAGGCCGCCACGGCCAGGCCATAGTGGAGGGCCAGGCTGTCCGGCGAGCCCTCGAGAGCCCGCCGGTAGAGGGTGCCCGCCGCCGCGTACTCGCCCCGGGAGAGCGCCTGGGCTGCCTGGGTGGCCAGATCGGGCTCGGCCTTCGGCGGCGGAGGCGGCGCCTCGCAGGCGGCCAGGAGCAGGATCACCACCGGCGCCCAGCGCAGGAGGCGGCCGCTCACGGGTCGGCGACTTCCTTGTACGTGCCCGCCTTGAGGAACCAGCTCTGGGGAATCTGGCCGCCGCCGGTCTTGGCATAGGCGCAGTTGTAGGTGACGGCGGCGTTGCCGCCCGTGTTGGTGTCGATGCTCGTGGCGACCGTGTCGCGGATGTTCTGGGAGATCATCTGGCCGACGATCTCCCCCGTCCCGGTGCCCACGTAGGAGATGTCATTGACCGCGTACACCATGCCGTGCATGCGGAAGTTGCCGCTGATGCTGATGCCGCCGTTCGAGATGACCCAGCCGCTGAAGATGCCGCTGGGATCCGCCGGGGCGCCGCCGTGGATGCTGAGAGCGGCGAATTCCGACGACGGGGTGGACGCGGTGATGTTGTTGCCGGTGGTCGTGTCCACGAAGATGATGCCGTTGGGCATCCGGTTCGATGAGTTGAACAGCACGGCGCCCTGGTAGTAGGTCCCGCGGGCCTTGGCGATGGCCTTCAGCGCGTCCAGGTCGCTGTTGGTGAAGAGGAAGTTGTCGAAGCTCGCCGCGCTGTAGTTGTTCACGATGTCGGCGGGGGGGGCTGTGCCGGTCTGGTTCCTGGTGCTGTTGCCGTCGGCGCCCCAGACATCGGCCGCGCCGCTGCCGATCGCCGTCGTGCCCGTGGTGATGGTCCCCGACTTGGCCCCGCAGCTCGTGTCGCTGCGCGAGTCGATGGCCGAGTTGCCTCCCACGTCCAGGTCGCCGCGGACGCAGAGCGCGCAGGGCGGGTCCAGGAACCGGACCTTGGTCAGGGTGGCCGTGATGCGCTGGTGGGCCTTGGTCCGGCCGTCGGCGCTCGAATCCGTGGGGACCCAGCCCACGGCGACGACGCCGCGCTCATTGCTCTGCGCGCCGCTGGTGACGGTGAGGCGGAAGCCGCCGACCTGGGTCGCCCCCACCGAGACCATGAGGAGCTGGCTGCCGTCGTAGGGCGCCGGGACGGGGGAGGGCAGGGGGTCGGCGAGGCCGCCCGTGGCGTCCTTGTTCGTCAGGGCCCACGTGGCGCGCTCGAGGCCGGCCTCCGCCAGCGCCCGGGCCTGGGCCACGCGGAGCTGGTTGGCGGCGATGGTCGGCTCGGAGGTGGAGAGGACGGAGAAGGCCAGCACGAGCGCCGTGAGGATCAGGAGCGCGATGAGGGCCATGGGCAGCGCGATGCCCCGCTGGCCGGTCAGGGTTCGGGCAAGTCGGCGGATGTCCATGGCTCGTCTCTCCCTCACAGGTTCCGCAGCCGGACCATCGACTCCATCTTCGCGTACTGGTTCGCGAAGGAGCCGGTGCCGGCGCCTTCCTCCGTCCTGGTCTCGAGATCGATCTTGATGACCCTGACGGCCGAGGCCGTCCCCGTGGTCGTGCCGGTGCCGGTTTGGCCGTCCCAGGCCGAGTAGTAGGTCAGGGCCAGCGCCTGCACGCCGCCGATGAGCGTGGTCGTGGCGCCCGCGGTCGTGCGGGTCAGGGTGCCGCTCGTGACCTGGTACTGGACGGAGGCCCCGTTCTGGTCCGCGAAGGTCATGTTGGTGCCGCTCGGGATGGCGGTGACGGCCGTCGCCGAGCGCAGCTCGCGCGTCATGAGCTCCAGCGCCACCCGGGCGTTCTGCTGGGTCTCCACCCGGTTGGAGCCCATGATGTACGCCTCCTGCCCCTTCTGCTGGATGAGGACCACGGCGCCCAGCACGACGGCGAGCACCGCCGTCACCACGAGCAGCTCGGTGAGGGTGAAGCCGCGCTGGTCCCGGAGCATCCTGCGCATGGCCGTCACCGCTTGGCGATGAGCATGGTCACGGTGGCGGCCTTGGTGGCAGGGCTCTGGCCGACCCCGGTCAGCGGCCTGTACGTTACCGTCACCGTGACCTGGCGCAGGTTGGCGTCCGTGATCCCCGCGCAGCCGCCCCCCCCGGCGCAGTCCAAGACGCGCACCTTGCGGCTGTAGGCCGTGTACGGCGCCGCCACCGAAGCCTCGTCCGGGAAGGTCGTGATCCCGCCGCTCTGGGGCGCGGCATCGCCCGACGAGACGCCGAAGTTGTCCGCCGCGGGCGTCGCGGTCCACGTGGCGTTCTTCACCTGCTCGAGCCGCTCGTTGGCGAGGAAGGTGGCGGTGGAGAGCTGGCTCCCTTCCTGGATGCCGTAGCCCGAGAGGGGGATGGCGGCGGCCAGCGCCGCGAGCCCCACGCCGATGATGGCGATGGCGACGAGGATCTCCGCGAGCGTCATGCCCCGCTGGTTCCCGGGAAGCCGCCGCATGACCGCCTCCACTCAGGGCCCGACCTTGACCCTGCCCGAGGCCGACACGGTCACGGAGAGGGTCGCGCCGCTGGCGCTGTTCGCGACGGTGTATGTCGCCGCGGGAGAGGCCGCGCCGAGGTAGCTGAACACCGGCTCGGTCGTGCCGGCGAGCGTGAAGCCCTGCGGGAGTTTCCAGTTCCCGGCCGCGTCGGTGCCCGGGCCGACCCAGGTGGTCCCGTTGCAGCCACCGACACGCAGGCGGACGGCCGCCGACGTGACCTGGACGCAGACGGACTGGTTCTCCTTGATGGCGATCTGGCGCCCCTGGTTGAGAAAGGTCACGAGCTCCTCGGCCGCGGCCTTGAGCCCCGCGCTCTGGTAGTAGCGAATGAAGAACGGCGTCGTCATGGCGGCGAGGATGCCGATGACGGCGATGACCACCAGCAGCTCGACCAGGCTGAAGCCCGCTTGCGCCGTCAGTCTCTCAGAGCGTCGAGGTCCCATGTGCCTCTGCCCAGCCTTTCCACCGCCACGCGGGCTCACCGGGAATTCTAGCAAGAAGGAGGCCAGGGGCGCGGCCCGAAGTTGCTGCATGGCCGGGTCTGCCCCAGGGCGCACGATTCCCGATCCGGGCCCTGTCCGAGCGCCGGGGCCGGCAGAATCGGCACCTCCGGGGCCGCGCCCTCTCTCGGATCCGTCATGACGGGCGCCCGACCACTCGCCCAAGCGAACACGCCTGACGTCACCAGACTGACGCCCCCCCCGCGAGCTGCCTCAGCGCGCGAACGCGGTGAGGTACCAGTGGAGGATCCCCTCACCCCAGAGGAGCGCGACGGCGCCGCCCAGCGCGAGAAAAGGCCCGAAGGGCACGGCGTCCTTCCGACCCCGGCGCCCGAGCGCGAGCAGAGCGATGGCGACGACGCCGCCAGCCAGCACGGAGACCATGACGCCCACGAGGAGGAGCCGCCAGCCCAGGAAGGCGCCGAGCATGGCGCCGAGCTTCATGTCTCCTCCGCCCATGCCGCCGCCGCTGGCGACGATGATCAGGAAGAAGAGCCCGCCGCCCACGGCGGCCCCGACGATGGCGTCGAGCCAGCGAGGGTGCCCCGTGGCGAGGCTCCAGGCCAGCCCGACGGCGATGCCGGGCAGCGTGATGACGTCCGGGATGATCTGGTGGTCCAGGTCGATGCCCGTGACGGCCACGAGCGCGGCCAGCAGGAAGAGCGCGCTCGCGAGATCCAGCGAGAGCCCGTGCCGCCACAGCGCCAGCGCGAAGAGGCAGCCGGTGGCGGCCTCCACGACGGGATAGCGCCACGAGATGCGAGCCCGGCAGTGCCGGCAGCGCCCGCCGAGCAGGGCGAAGGAGAGCAGCGGGACATTGTCGTGCCACGGGATGGGAGCCCCGCAGTGCAGGCAGGCCGAGCGCGGCGTGACGATGCTCCGGCGCGCGGGGAGCCGCGCGATCACGACGTTCAGGAAGCTCCCCACGAAGAGCCCAAACACGAAGAGGAGGACCGGGGCGAGGAGCCCGCCCGGCCCCGTCACGGCCCGCCTCCCCGGAGCCTTGCGAGCTGGCCCTCGGCGTAGGCCAGGTCGGCCTGCTGGGTGCCAGCCAGCTCGCCCGCGGCGCGCAGGCTGGCGATGTACCGCTCCCAGGCTGTCCGGGCGCGTGCCGGGTCAGGCCTGGCGTGGATCTCGGCAGTGACCCGGTCCACCAGCGGCAGCCCGGGGCTCATGAGCCGGGCCAGGTCGGCCGAGCGCGCGAGGGTGGCTTCGGCCTCGGCCTGCCGCCCGAGCCTGAAGAAGGCCAGGGCCAGGTTGAGCGAGGCATGCACCTGATGGGGGTTCAGGCGGAGGGAGTCCTCGAGTTGCTCGACCGCGCGGGCGGGCTCGTCCCGATAGAGGTAGACGGCGCCGAGCGTGGCCAGGATATGGTGGTTCAGCGGCGCCAGGGCTCTGGCCTCGAGGGCGTAGCGGAGGCCTGCCTCCGGGCCGCCGAGGAGCGTCCGGGTGAGTCCCAGCCCCACCAGGGCCCGGGGGTTCCGGGGCATGAGCCTTGCGGCCTCTCGCAGATGGGCGTCGGCCTCCGCGATCTCCCCCCGCGGCAATTGCGTGTAGGCCAGGTTCACGTGCGGCAGGGCGGCGTGGGGGGAGGCCTCGACCATGCGCGAGTACAGACGGTAGTCGTCCTTCCAGTCCTCGTTTCGCCACAGCGTGAGGAGCGTGTAGAGCAGCACGGTCCCCGCCAGCGCCAGCGCCGGGGCGGGGCGGAGCTCGCTCGAGGCGGAGAGCGCCGCCGATCCCAGCAGCCGCCAGAAGGCCATGGCCAGGACCAGGCAGAACCCGACCGTCGGCAGGTAGAGGAAGCGCTCCGCCATGATGGCGGTGGACAGGGGCAGGAGGTTCACGCCCACGAAGGGGAGCAGCGTGATCCAGAACCAGAGGGCGCCGAAGCCCAGCATGCGCGAGCGCCGCAGCGCCCACGCGGTGAGCCCCAGCGCCGCGGCCAGGAGCGCCATCGCCAGCCAGAGGCCCGCGCTTCCGGGGAAGGTCACCGGCACGATGAGCGGGTAGGCATTGGCGGGATAGGGGATGACCGTGAGCCGCGCGTAGGAGGCGACGATGTCGAGGGTGGTGAGCAGACGTGTCCCCAGGCCTCCCCAGCTGCCCGGCTCCGCATCCAGCGTCGGACCGAGCGCGGCCAGGCGGATGCCCGCGTAGAGGATCATCACGCCCCCGTGCCCGGCATAGCGAAGCCCGGCGCGGCGCACCCCGTGCGCGCTCGCGGGATCGGCGCCGGCGGCCCAGTCGTAGAGGACCAGGATCGCGGGCAGGGTGACGGCCACCTCCTTGGCCGTGAGCGCGAGGAAGAACGCTCCGAGCGACAGCGCGTACGGAAGGCGCCGGCCCGTGTCGCGCCAGGCCGCGTACCCGAGCAACGCCAGGAGGAAGAAGAGCGTTGCCAGGATGTCCGTGCGCCCGGAGATGAAGGCGACAGACTCCGTGTGGAGCGGGTGCAGCGCGAAGGCGACCCCGGCAATCCCTCCGGCCCAGTGACTGCCCGTGAGCCTGCGGCCGAGTGCCAGCACGGCAAGCGAGGTCGCCAGGTGGGCCAGCAGGTTCGTCAGGTGGAAGCCCGCCGGATTGAGCCCCCAGAGCCGGAGGTCGAGGAAGAAGCTGAGCATCACGAGCGGGCGGTAGTAGTGGCTCGCCTCCTGGACCTCGGCCCAGAAGTGAGAGCCGAGGACCGCGGGGAGCGACCTCCACTGGTGCAGGTGCCAGCTGCGCTGGATCAGGAGCGTGTCGTCCCACACGAAGTCGTAGCTGAGCGTGGCGGCATAGCCGAGGACCACCGCCAGCGCCACGCCGAGCCATGCCGCGCGGGCGGGCGGTGGCAAGCGTGGGCTCATGGCGTGGGGGTTCCACGGAGCCGGGCGCGGGCGAGGTCGGCCGCGCTGCCCCCGGCCGATGGGGGCAGCCCGAGGCTCAGCGCGAGGGCTTCCGCCTCCCGGAGGACGGCGCGGGCCTCGGCCTCTCGCCCGGCCCGCGCCAGCTCCAGGGCCAGGTGGTAGCGCGCGTCGGGGCGCCGCGGGCTCTTGCGCACCGCTTCGGCGAACCGGCCTGCGGCCGCCACGTGATCGCCCGCGTTGCTGTGGATCAGGGCGAGCTGCAGGTCCATCAGGTCGCTCCCCGGGGCGGCCGCCAGCGCGCGCCGTCCGAGCCGGATCGCGTCCTCGTGGATGCCGAGACGGCTCTCCACCACCGCGAGCCCCATGAGCGCCGAGGGAAGATCGGGCTGCAGCGCCAGCGCCCTCCTGAACTCGGCCGCGGCCGGCAGCAGCTCGTCCCGCTGCTGATAGAGGTGGCCGAGGTTCACCGCCGCCTTCCACGAGCGGGGCGAGGAGAGCGCCATGCGGGTGAAGAGCCGCTCCGAGTCGCGCCAGTCCTCGTTGCGGTAGAGGGTCAGGCCGAGGGCCGAGAGGAGGAGCGCCGCAGCGGCGCAGGCGACCAGGGCCTGACGGGCGTCGAGCTGGCCGTGCAGGGCGCCGCGGGACGGGAGCCAGCGCCCGCCCGCCCAGCCCAGGCAGAACGCGAAGGCCGCGGAGGGCAGGTAGAGGAAGCGCTCCGCCATCTGCATGGGCCCCCACGGCACGAAGGGTGTCGCCGGCAGGAGCGTGAGGAGAAACCACGAAGCCAGGAAGGCGGGCAGTCTCGAGCGCCGCCAGGCGAGCGCGGTCCCTGCCCCCACGAGGAGCAGGCTCGCGAGCCCCGCGGCGGTGGCCCAGGAGAGCCAGCCGGCGGCGGGATCGAGCACCATGTCGGGGGTTGGCGGGTAGGGCGCCACCAGGAGGAGCAGGTAGCGGCCGAGGGCCGCCACGCCGGCGGCCGTCCGCGCGGCGAAGCTCTCCTGCCCCGGGGGCAGCCCGGGCATGGATCCCAGCGCCCACTGCCTCACGCCCAGATACGCGACCGCCACGAGAACGAAAGGGAGAAGGCGCGCGGCGATCCGGGCGGGCGCGCCGGCGCCGCCCTCGGCGCGAGCCAGCGTCAGCTCCCAGGCCAGCAGCACCGCGGGGAGCGCCACGGCGGGCTCCTTGGAGAGAAGGGCCAGAGCGAAGGCCAGGAGCGCTGGCAGCGCCCATGCCGAGCGCCCGGAAGCCCAGCGCGTATGGCAGCCGACGGCCAGGAGGAAGAAGAGCGTCGCCAGGAGGTCGGTGCGCCCGGAGACGAAGGCCACCGACTCCGTGTGTATCGGGTGCAGGACGAACACCAGGCCGGAGAGCCAGGCCGCCCCGCGGCTGCCCAGGAGCCTCGCGCCGGCCCAGACCAGCGCCAGCGCCGCCGCCAGGTGATAGAGGAGGTTCATCACGTGGTAGCCCGCGGGACTCGCGCCGAAGAGGCGGTGTTCGAGGAAGAAGGTGAGCGTCACGAGCGGGCGGTAGTAGCCGCTGCCCGCCCCGTCGAGCCCGAAGCCGGAGCCGAAGAGCGCAACGGGCGAGCCGTGAGTCAGGGGCGCGCTGTAGAGGATGAAGTGCCGGTCGTCCCAGACGAGATCGAAGCCCGGGACACCGGAGAAGGCTACCGCGCCCAGCAGGAGGAGGAGCAGGAGCGGCTGGCGCAGCGCGGCCATGCGAAGCGACGGAGATCGGGCGAGGGAGGGGGGGAGCCCCCTCCCTCGCCAGTCAGACCGCGCGATCCGCAATCCCTACGGCAGGCTGACCGTGGTGCTGTCGCCTGTCGCGGAGATGGCGAAGGTGCCGGACGCGGTGGAGCTGTAGGCGTAGCTGCTCCAGCCCGCCGGCGGGGCGGGCGTCGACGGCATGAACGGGCCGGCGCTCTGGCCCGCCGCGTTGGTGGACGCGGAGTTCAGATCCGCGAGGGTGGACGGGAGCGAGCCCATGTGGGCCGAGTACATGCTCACGGCGGAGGCGAGGGTGCGGGCATCGGCCTGGGCCTTGGCGATCCGGGCCCGCG
>MGBV01000216.1:0-3846 GCA_001788415.1 Candidatus Rokubacteria bacterium GWC2_70_16
CGCGGCGTTCTTCACCAATTTCACGACCACGAAGGTGGCGGAAATCATCGAGGAAGGCGGCGGCGGCACCGTACCTGGACCCGCCACCCTGATCCTCATGGGTCTGGGGCTGTCGGTTCTGGGCCTCATGCGTCGTAGACCCTGAAGCAGCTACTGCCGAAGCTGTGACGGTGAACGGCGGCTGACCCGGCCGCCGTTCATCTTTTTCGGGGAGCCGTCGCTGGCCCGTTCGAGCGAGCGACCGCGATTCGAGAACCGCTTCGGGCCGGGCTTCCCCCGCCAGAGCGTGACCATCGGACGCCCCCTCCGGCTCATCCTGGGCCATCTCCTCGGCGCCCGGCCCGGCGTGCTCGACCGCTCCGTGTTCAGTCATCCATCGTATCGCCAAGGTGCCCGGAGCGCTCCCCGCGGGCGCCGCAGCCAAAGTGGTTCATGCCGTCGCGAGGCCGGATGATATCCTGGCCGTGGGCGCCGGGCCGCGGCCGGCGGGTAATCCGCCGTGTGCCCAGGCTGGACGGGACGTCAGCGCTTGTCGGCGGCGACGCGGGCCATCCGGGAAAGGACGGCAGAGCCATGGCAGTTCCCATCTTCCACCCCACCGACTCGAAGCAGGCCCACGTGGCGGTGGTCGGCAGCGGCGCCTGAGCGCCGCGCTCGTCGGGCAGTGGGCTCAACGCGATCCTGGTGGAGCCCCGGCGCCCGTCTGCGGCGGTCGTTGCTCTTGCTGACGCGGCGTCCGTGACCGCGGTCGCGTACCGGCTGAAGGACGATCGCCACTCGAGTCACGCGCTGATCCTGGCCGCCCTGGGAGAGGGCGGCGGCCGGCGGGTGCTGGACGTTGGTGCTGCCGACGGGTTCCTGGCGGAGCGGCTCACGGCGCGCGGCTGGCAGGTCACGGCCCTCGAGCGCGACCCGGCCCGGGCGGGCGCGGCCCGGGGGAAGTGCCGGGAGGTTCTCGTGGTGGATCTCGAGCGGGAGGTGCCTGCCGTGGGCGGGCCCTTCGAGGCCGCCGTGTACGGGGATGTGCTCGAGCACCTGAGCGACCCCCTGGGGGTGATGCGCAGGCTCGACGGTCTCCTCGCGCCCGGCGCGAGCGTGATCGCGTCGGTGCCCAACGTGGCCCACCTGTGGATTCGCCTGTCCCTCCTTTTCGGGCGCTTCGAGTATGGCGACCGCGGCATCCTCGACGGCACCCACCTGCGGTTCTTCACCCGGCAGACCTTCCTCGGGCTCCTGGCCCGGGCCGGACTCGAGGTGCGCGACCTCCGGGTCACGCCGGTGCCGTTGCCGCTCGTGATTCCCGAGAGGCTGCACGGGGCCTGGCTCGAGGCGCTGCACGGGCTGGCGGCCGCGGCCGCGCGTGTGTGGCCCGGCGGGCTCGCCTATCAGTTCGTCGCCGTGTGCCGGCGGCGGGAGGCGGGGTGATGCCGCAGCCCAAGGTCGTGGTGGTGATGCCCGCCTACAACGCCGGGCGCACGCTCCGGATGACCTACGAGGAGCTGCCGAAGGACTCCGTCAACCTGGTCATCCTCGTGGACGACGGCTCCACGGACGCCACCCGCGAGATCGCGCGGCAGCTGGGGCTCGAGGTCTTCGTCCACGACAGGAATTACGGCTACGGGGCCAACCAGAAGACCTGCTACACGGAGGCGCTCCGGGCGGGAGCCGACATCGTGGTGATGGTGCACCCGGACTACCAGTACGATCCGACGCTTCTGCCCGAGATCATCGAGCCCATCGTCCGCGGCGAGGCGGAGCTCGTCCTGGGCTCGCGTCTCAAGGGCGGCGGCTCCGCGATCCAGCAGGGGATGCCCTGGTGGAAGTACGTGGCCAACCGCGCGCTGACCTGGGTGGAGAACCGGGCCTTCGGGATCGACCTGTCCGAGTACCACACGGGCTACCGCGCCTTTCACCGGGAGGCGCTCGAGGCCGTGAACTTCAGGATGAACTCCGACGGCTTCGTCTTCGACCAGGAGATCATCGCCCAGGTGGTGGCGGGCCGCTTCCGGATCGCCGAGATCTCCGTCCCCGTCCGCTACTTCCCGGAGGCCTCCTCGGCGGGCTTCTACGATTCCTGCGTCTACGGCCTCAAGATCCTCTGGGTCGTGACGCGCTACCTCCTCCACCGGTGGGGCCTCAAGCGCTCGCGCCGGCTCGAGACGCTCCGCGGGCGGTACACGCGGCTGCCGGACCAGGCGGGGCGGCCGCGCAGCGCCTGATGGCCGCTTGACGCCCGCCCGCCTCCTGGATCTCCTGGCGCTGGCCCTCGGCGCCAGCCTCCTCGGCGCCCTGCTCTTCCCCTGGTGGCGGCCGGAGGAGATCGTCCTCGCGATCCTCGCGGTGGTGTCGCTGCGGCTCTGCATCAGGCCCGCGGCGATCCCGGCGTGGCGGCCGCGACGCGTGGTGGCCGTCGGGGTGGCGGCGTATGCGCTCCTCTTCTCCTTCGTCACCGTCACCCGCCACTACACCTTCCTCACTCATGCCCTCGACCTGGGCTACTACGTGCAGCTCGTGTGGAACCTCGCGGGCGGGCGCGGCCCGCGGGTGAGCCTGCCCGAGATGCATGCCTGGGGCGATCACCTCTCGCCGATCATGTACCTCTTCGTGCCGGCCTTCTGGGTGGCCCCGGGGGCGGTGGCGCTGCTCGTCGCCCAGTCGGCGCTCCTGGCGCTGGGCGCCGTGGCCGTGTTCGGCCTCGCGCGCCGGCGGCTCGGGGACGAACGGCCCGCGGCGGCCTTCGCCGTCCTCTATCTCGTGAACCCGTCGCTGCACGGCATCAACGTCCGCGACTTCCACGCGGCGGCGCTGGTGATCCCGCTGCTCCTGGCCGCCTTCTGGGCCGTCGAGGCGGGGCGGCTGCCCTGGGCCTGCGGCGCCGCGGCGCTGGCGCTCCTGTGCCGGGAGGATGCGGCCATCGCCGTGGTGGGGCTCGGGCTGTGGGTGGCGCTCTCGCGCCGTCTCTGGCTCTGGGGCGCCGGCATGGCGGCCGCCGCGCTCGGCATCCTCTTCGTGGAGGTGCGCTGGCTCATCCCCGGCTACCGCGGCGAGGCCTACAGCCACCTCTGGCGCTACGACCACCTGGGGCGCTCGCTCCCCGAGATCCTCGCTACCGTGCTGCTGCATCCGCTGCGGACCGTGGCGCGGCTCGCCACGCTCGAGCGCCTCGTCTACCTGGGGGCGCTCTTGGCGCCGCTGGCGCTGCTGCCGCTGGCGGCGCCGCTGGAGACGGTGGGGGCGCTGCCCGGGCTCGCCCAGAATCTCCTGAGCCGCGATCCGGTCCTCTTCCACCACCGCACCCAGTACCAGGCCTTCGTCCTGCCCTTCCTCTTCGTGGGCGCGGTGGCGGGCTATGCGCGCCTCGCTGCGCGCCGCCCCGGGCGCATGCCCGCGGCGGTGCTGGTGGTCGCCATGGTGGCGAGCGTGGCGCTCTCTTCCCGCACCGTGAACTCGCTCGCCGTGTACCGCTTCTGGCCGAAGCCCGAGCAGCGGGCCGCCCACCGGCTCCTGGCGAAGGTGCCCGGAGGCGCCGCGGTGTCGGCTCAGGACCCCTATGTGCCGCATCTGGCCATGCGCCCGCTGGTCTTCGTCTTTCCGGTGGGCCTCGAGAAGAGCGATCATCTGCTGGTCAACGCGACGACGTATCCCTGGCGCAACGTGCCGGGGGCCACCATGGTTCGCCGGGGCGACACGGTCGGCATCTCGCCCTCGCCCGGCGCCCCCGAGTACCGCTACGTGGTGGCGGCCGAGGACGGGCCGCACCTCCTCCTGCGCCGTCGCTGAGCCCCATCCCGAACGGTCCCGCGCGAGGCGAGGCGCGACGCGGGCCAGTGGGTCCTGGCGCGGCGG
>MGBV01000216.1:3870-5605 GCA_001788415.1 Candidatus Rokubacteria bacterium GWC2_70_16
CCGACGAAGGATCGCAGGAGGTTCAGGGGCGGTGCGCTGCGCGCCGTGGGGCGCCCCGCCCGCCGCGCCACCCACTGGCCCGCGCCGCGCCCCGCGTGACGGGGATTCTGATGTATCCTGGTGCCTGCGTGTCCACCATCCACATGCCGAGGAGAGCGCCGTGAGAGAGAACAGGCTGAAGTCCATCTGGGCGCGGGGGGAGGCGGTCGTCAACGGCTGGCTGGCCATCCCCGCCTCCTTCTCCGCCGAGGTCATGGCCCATCAGGGGTTCGACTCGCTCACCGTGGACATGCAGCACGGGGTGATCGACTACCAGACGGCCGTGACCATGCTCCAGGCCATCTCCACGACCCCGGTGATGCCGCTGGCCCGCGTCCCGTGGAACGACCCCGGGCAGCTCATGAAGATCCTCGATGCCGGGGTCTACGGCGTCATCTGCCCCATGATCAACACGCGGGCCCAGGCCGAGGCGCTGGTCGGCGCGTGCAAGTACCCCCCGCGGGGGTTCCGGAGCTGGGGGCCCGTGCGCGCGTCCATCTACGCCGGCGCCGACTACGGCGATCGGGCCAACGACGACGTGATCGTCATGCCGATGATCGAGACCGCCGAGGCCGTGCAGAACCTGGACGAGATCCTGAGCGTTCCCGGCGTGGACGCCATCTACGTGGGCCCCTCCGACCTGAGCCTCGCGCTGGGTTGCAAGCCCCGGCTCGATCAGACCGACCCGCCGGTGGTGGAAGCGCAGCAGAAGATCGTCGAGGCCTGCAAGCGCCACGGCGTCGTGGCGGGCATCCACAACAGCACGGCGGCCTATGCGCTCAAGATGATCGCAGCGGGCTATCAGTTCGTGACGCTCGCCAGCGACAGCCGCTTCCTGGCGGCGAAGGCTGCCGAGGAGGTGGCGGCCGTGCGGAAGTCCGGCGTGACGGCCGGGACGCTGCCCGCCTACTGATGCCGGCCTTCGACGCGAGGCTCCGGGAGCGGGCGCGGCTCCACCTCGCCGCCTTCGACCGGCGGGCTCATCAGCGGAACGGGCTCCGGTCGGCCGCCGTGGCGGTGGTGCTGCTGGGCGATGACGAGGGGCGAGCGTGCTTCCTCCTCACGCGGCGGGCCGCCGCGCTCCGCGACCACGCGGGGCAATGGGCCCTGCCCGGCGGCAGGATCGAGGCCGGGGAGAGCGCCGAGCAGGCGGCGCTGCGTGAGCTCATGGAGGAGGTCGGACTCCGCCTGGGCCGGGGCTCCGTGCTCGGCTTGCTGGACGACTACCCCACCCGCTCGGGCTTCCTGATCACCCCGGTGGTGGTGTGGTCTGGGCCCACGGGCCCGCTGCAGCCGGCGCCGGACGAGGTGCAGGAGATCCACCGCGTCCCGCTGGCAGATCTCGAAGGCCCTGGCGTCCCGCGGCTCATCAGCATCCCCGAGAGCGCGCGGCCCGTGATCCAGATGCCGGTGCTGGGCAAGACGATCCATGCGCCGACGGCGGCCGTGCTCTATCAGCTCCGGGAGGTGGTGGTGCATGGCCGGGCGACCCGGGTCGATCACCTGGAGCAGCCCGTCTGGGCGTGGTCCTGAGGCCGGCCGGGGCGGCCGTGACGGAGGGCGGCGAGAGGGTGCGCAGGCTCGAAGGTCATGTCGTAATCGTCACCGGCGGCGGCAGCGGCATCGGCCGGGCCACGGCCCGGATGCTGGCCGGGGAGGGAGCGCGAGTCGTCGTGGCGGGGCGGCGCATGGCGCC
>MGBV01000216.1:5685-20301 GCA_001788415.1 Candidatus Rokubacteria bacterium GWC2_70_16
TCGTCAACAACGCCGGGCACTCGAGCCGGGTGCGCCACATCCGCTGGGTGGGCCTCGAAGAGTGGGAGCAGGTGATCGGAGTCAACCTCACGGGCGTCTTCGCGCTGACCCAGGCCGTGCTCCCCGGCATGATCGAGCGCGGCGCCGGCACCATCGTCACCGTCGCGTCGGTCGCCGCCTTCAGGCCCGGGCTCATCGGCGGGGCGCCCTACGGCGCGGCCAAGGC
Organism: Candidatus Rokubacteria bacterium GWC2_70_16; assembly: GCA_001788415.1. GTDB lineage: Bacteria > Methylomirabilota > Methylomirabilia > Rokubacteriales > CSP1-6 > UBA12499. The sequence continues at coordinate 5,912 of MGBV01000216.1, forward strand.
CGCCGTGCGCAACCTGATGGGGCACGTGCACGCCACGCTCCGAGACAAAGGGATCCGCGCCACGACCATCATGCCCGCCGAGGTGGACACGCCCATCCTCGACAACCGTCCCCTCGTCCCCGATGCCCGGGCGCGGGCCACCATGATGCAGCCCGAGGACGTGGCCCAGGCCATCCTCCTCTGCGTCACGCTGCCGCAACGCACGGTGATCGAGGAGATGGTTATGAGCCCCACCCTCGCGCGCGACATGAGCGCCGACCTCGCGGCCGCCGCGCGCCTCGGCGAGCCGAGCGGACCTGGCAATCCCGCGAGCGGAGCGAGGCGGCGAGCGTGAGCGAGCCTGAGCGTGACTTCACGCTCCTCGACGACGGCAGACCCGTCGCGGTGTCGGCGGGCGTCAGAGAGGACGGCGTCAGGCTCTCTCCACGGGCTGTCGAGGCCCTCGGCTGGCGGCTCGAGCCTGAGGGCCTCTGCCGGGAAGGGCTCTGTGTGCCGCTTCCCGCCGGAGCCTCGCGCGCCGCGCCCGACGGCATCTCCCTCGACCATCTTGCGGCCCTCCTCGACCGCCCGCTGGCGCTGGAGCTCCAGGAGCGCGCGGCCTATCTCGGCGCCTCGGCGGCCGACCGCGCCGGCGCCCTGGCGTCCCTCGAAGCGCCCGACTTCGCGCTGCCCGACCTCCACGGCCGCCTGCACTCGCTCTCCGCGCAGCGCGGGAAGAAGGTCTTGCTGGTGGCCTATGCCTCCTGGTGAGGGTGCCGGCTCGACCTGCCGGTCTGGCAGGCGCTGTACGAGGAACTCCGGGGGCACGGCTTCGTGGCGATCGCCGTCGCGCTCGACCGGAGCGCGGAGGATGCGCGGCCCTGGATCGAGGCGGCGAAGCCGACGCACCCGTCGCTCATCGACGTGGAGCATCGCGTCGCCGACCTGTACAACATGGTGAATGTCCCCACGGCGGTCTGGATCGACGAGGAGGGGCGCATCGTCCGGCCCAATGACGTGGCCTTCGGCACCGACACCTTTCGCCACATCACGGGGATCGAGGCCGCCCGCCACCTGGGCCTGCTCCGCGCCTGGGTCCGCGGCGAGGCGCCCGTCATGGGCGCGCGAGAGGTAAGACAGCTCCAAGCCATGCCGAGCCCGGAAGACCAGCAGGCGCGGGCCGAGTTCGGTCTCGGCCGGTGGCTCGCCGAGCGGGGGCGTGCGGCGGCGGCAGAGCGGCACTTCGTGCGCGCCGGCGAGCTGGCGCCACACGACTTCACGATCCGGCGTGGCACCATGCCCATCCGCGGCATCGATCCCATGGGGCCAGGGTTCCGCGCCATGCTCCAGGAGTGGGTGGGGGCGGGGAAGGCGTACTACCGCCCGCTGCCCGACTGAGAGAGGCAGCCATGGCGAAGGCGGCGATCAACGGCATCCAGATCGAGTACCAGGACGGTGGCAGCGGGCCGGCGGTGTTGCTCACCCACGGCTACTCGGCCACCGGGCGCATGTGGGACGGGCAGCGGCAGGCCCTGGGGGACCGCTACCGGATCGTCTCCTGGGACATGCGCGGCCACGGGCAGACGGACAGCCCCGCCGACCCCACGCAGTACTCGCACCCCCTCACCGTGGCGGACATGCGGGCGCTCCTCGAGCACCTGGGGCAGCCGCGCGCCGTGGTGGGTGGGCTCTCCCTCGGCGGCACCATGTCGCTGGCCTTCCACCTGGCGCACCCCGAGATGGTCCGCGCGCTGGTCATCTGCGACTCGGGGCCCGGCTTCCGCAATGCCGCCGCGCGGGAGGAGTGGAACCAGCAGGCGCAGAAGCGGGCCCAGGATCTCGAGGCGCGCGGCCTCGAGGCGCTGGGGGGCCGGAGCCGCGAGATGGAGGAGGCCGTGCGCTACCACCGCTCTGCCCAGGGGCTGGCGCATGCGGCGCGCGGCATGCTGGCCCAGCAGGACTCCCGGATCATCGATTCCCTGCCGGGCATCGGCGTGCCCACGCTCGTCATCGTCGGCGGGGAGGACACGCCCTTCCTCGCCCCGTGCGAGTACATGGCCAAGAAGATCCCTGGCGCACGGCTCGAGGTCATCGCCGGCGCCGGGCATTCGTCCAACCTGGACCAGCCGGAGGCCTTCAACCGGGTGCTGGCGGACTTCCTCGGCTCGCTGGCCTGAGGAGCGAACGGACATGGGCATGCTCGACGGCAAGACGGCGCTGGTGACGGGGGCCGGGCGCGGCATCGGCCGCGGGATCGCCATCGCCCTGGCTGCGGCCGGCGCCCGGGTCGTGGTCAACGACCTCGGCGCGAGCCTCGCGGGCGACGGCGTGGAGCGGGGGCCGGCGGACCAGGTGGTGGGGGAGATCAGGACCCGGGGCGGCACGGCGCTGCCCAACTACGGGTCGGTGGCCGACTCCGAGCAGGGGCCCGCCATGGTCCAGCAGGTGATCGAGGCCTGGGGGCGCATCGACATCCTGGTCAACGTGGCCGGCATCCTGCGCGACCGCATGATCTTCAACATGAGCGAGGCCGAGTGGGACGTCGTGATCGCCGTGCACCTGAAGGGCACCTTCAACACGACCCGCGCCGCCGCCATCGCCATGCGGCAGCAGCAGGGCGGGCGCATCATCAGCATGTCCTCGGTCTCGGCGCTGGGCTCGCCGGGCCAGCCCAACTACGCCGCCGCCAAGGCCGGGATCATCGGGCTCACCTGGTCCACGGCCAACGCCATGGCCAAGTACGGCGTGACGGCCAATGCCATCCTGCCCAGCGGCGCCACGCGGATGATCGACTCGACGCCGCGCGGCCAGAAGGTGTTCGCCGAGACGGGCAAGTGGCCGAGCGAGATGGCGGCCGGCACGGAGCGCGATCCGGACAACGTGGCGCCGCTGGTGGTCTACCTGGCCAGCGACGCCGCCGCGGGGGTGAATGGCCAGGTCTTCCACTCCTTCGGCTACGGCTACACGCTGCTCGCCCAGCCGCAGGCGGTGAGGCGGCTGGTGGCGGATCGCCGGCTGGCCCCCGAGGAGTTGGCCACCCTCTTCCCCGGCACGCTTGGGACCGATCTCAAGCTGCCGCCAGGCACGGACTTCGGGCGGACGCTCCACGAGCGGCCCCCCGCCGAGTGGAAGGATCTGGGCGGGGACTCGCGCTTCTGGCAATCCCCCTGGGAGGAGCGGTGAGGACCATCCTCCTCGTCTGCCACGCCAACACGGCGCGCAGCGTGATGGCGCAGGCCCTCCTCGAGCGCCTGCTGGGCCAGCGCGACGCCCTCGCGGGCATCCGCATCCGGTCCGGAGGCATCGCCCCCTATGCGCGGGACGGCATGCTGCCCTCGCTGGACGCCCGCCTCGTGCTCAGGGAGGCCGGCATCGAGCTGGGCGAGGAGGATCTGGCGTCCACGGATCTCAAGCGGCACCGCCACCTCCTCGCCGAGGCGCAGCTCATCGTGACGATGACGGCGCAGCAGAAGCGGATGGTGGAGGACTTCGTCGAGGCGCGGGGGCGGCCGGTGCTCACGCTCCGCGAACTGGCCGGCGAGGAGGGCGACATCGCCGATCCGGCCACCCAGGGGGAGGAGAGCTTCCGCGCCTGTCGCGACGAGATCAGCCGCTGCCTCGAGCGCTCGGTGGACCGGTTGCTCCTGACGCTGTCGACGTAGCGGCGCGCGGTCGGCGGGCGTCCCGGCGGGCGAGGTAGGCCTCCCGAGACAGCGCGTAGAGCACGGCCCGGATCCCGTAGACCTCCACGTCCCCCTCGCAGGTCATGCCGACCTTGCCCATCACCCTCCGCGAGGCGTGGTGCTGCGGGCGCGTCACGGCGACGATGCGCGGCAGCCGCAGCGTCACGAAGCCGTGGTCGAGCGCCGCGCCCGCTGCCTCGGTGGCGAGCCCGCGGCCCCACCACCGGCGCTCGAGCGCGTAGAGGACTTCCACGTCGGGCGCTGCCGCGGACGCCACCGGCAGGTACTTGAGCCCGCACTGGCCGATCACGCGCCCGCTCCCACGCTCCAGGACCGCCCAGACCCCGAAGCCATGCTCCTCCCAGTGCCGCACGAACGCCTCGAGGGTGCGGGCCGAGCGCTCGCCCGGAGTCTGCACGGTGGCGCTCCCGCCGCCGAGATATCGCGTCACCTCGGGATCGGAGTACAGCCGCGCATGGGCCTCGGCATCCTCGGCGGTGAAGGGGCGCAGCCGGAGCCGCGGGGTGTCCAGGATTGCCGCTTCCTCGTCCGGGGTCATGTCGGGCATGAGATCACCAGCGCCTCTCCATCGCGCTCGATGGGGAGGCGCTCGAGCCGGGCGCCGGGGCAGGGGCCCTCGAGGCAGACCCCGGTGTCGGGGGCGAAGATGGCGCCGTGGGTGGCGCAGACGAGGTGCCGGCCGTCCTCGGTGCAGAACTCGTTGGGCCAGAGGTCGAGCGGCGTGCCCGCATGGGGACAGCGGTTGACCCAGGCGTGGTGGCGGCCGGCATGGTTCACGACGAAGCCTTCCACCACCTTGCCGTTGCGCTCCAGGCGGAAGGTGGCTGTCTGCCCGGGGGCAAGGGCGGCCGCCTGACACCGCCAGGAGATGGGCTCGTCCGGGACATCCACGCCCCGGTTCTACCAGATCAGGGGGTGCGCGTCCAAACTCCGGGACGAACGAGGGCGGCCGAGCCCTCGGCAGCACGGGCGCCGGGGACCCGGCGCCCGTGAGGGCCAGCAGGTCCGGGCCGGTTCCGGGAGCTCGCGGCGGCGGCTACCCCCTCGAGCGGCGAAGCCGGCGCAGCCCCACCAGCCCCGCGAGACCCATCCCGAGCAGCAGGAGACTCGCGGGCCCAGGGACACCGGCGGTGGCTGGCGCCCACTCCGCGATGGCCAGGCGAGGGGCGCTGTTCCCGTAGTCATTCCAGAGGCCTGGGATCCCCCAATTCATCAGGGCCGCGTCCTCGACGCCCTCAGCGTTGTTCGGCTCGCCCACCGCCCAGTTGGTGTAGGCGCTCGGCTCGCCGCTCACCCAGACCCAGCTGCCCTCCGAGGCGATATCGTTGAACCCGATCCAGAGGTCGGGACTGCCCCCGAACGTGGCGACGAGCCAGGCCTGCTCGGCGGCGTCGTTGATCGTGACGAGATGGCCGCCCAGAGCCACGGCGGCCGCCTCGGCATCCGCCCAGGGCGCCGGGCCGACGACGTCGTACCAGTTCCCCGTGGCGGGGTTGAATGCGGGAACCGCCTGGGCTTGACCGGCGAGCCCGATCAGGGTTAGCGACAGACCCCATACGAGAACCCATTTCGCGCAGCTTGTGAGCATCGGCCACCCTCCTCGATTCGGTATCCAAGGCACTGCTGCAAAGAGAGCGTGCAATCGCCGAGCCAGCTCGCGTGCCCACGAATGTGTCCTTTCCGATAGCCCCTTGCAGGACGCCGCTCGCTCGAGTCACAGCGACGGCCCGATTCCGTGTAAACGCTGGCGACGCTCACGGCCGTGAGAGGGGGTCCGACTTCCCGCGCTGCACCGCACTTCTTGCGCGTGGTCGGCTCGAGCCATGCGAGATGCTCAGAACAGATAGGTCTCGGTGATCAGTCTCGCCCTCCGGTACGGGGTGGAGGTCCAGCAATGGAGGGGTGAGTTTGTAAAGGGCGCGAACACCAGGAGGGACGCCAGGGGCGGCTTCACGGGGCGCCTCGACCACACCCGCCCCGGGGCCGAGCGCCGGACCCGCGTGGTACGATGGCCCGGTCATGCTGGCCGTCGAGGCGCGCGGCCTCACGAAGACCTTCCGCACGGGGTGGCTCCATCGCCGGCGCACCGAGGCGCTCCGGGGCGTGAGCCTCGAGGTCCCGCGCGGGGCGATCTTCGGCTTGCTGGGGCCCAACGGGGCGGGGAAGACCACGCTGCTGTCCATCCTGGCGACGTTGCTCCTACCGGATGCGGGCTCGGCCACGGTGCTGGGCCTGGACGTCGTGCGGGAGAGCCTGGCCGTGCGCCGCCGGCTCAATATGGCCAGCGGCAACGCCTCCTTCGTGTGGAGCCTCAGGCCCGCCGAGGTGCTCATGTTCTACGGCAGGCTCTACGGGCTCTCCGGGGGCGCGCTGAGACGACGTGTGGAGGAGCTGGTGGAGCTATGCGAGCTCACCTCACACCGCAAGACGGAGTACAACGAGCTGTCCACCGGGCTCAAGCAGCGGCTGGCCTTCGCCAAGGCGCTCCTCAACGAGCCGGAGGTGCTCTTCCTGGATGAGCCCACGCTGGGGCTCGACCCGGACGTGTCCATCAGGATCCGCGCCCAGATCGCGAGGCTCAGGCGCGAGCGGGGGACCACCATCATCCTCACCACCCACTACATGCGGGAGGCCGAGGAGCTCTGCGACGACATCGCCTTCATCAAGGCCGGGCGCATCCTGGCCCAGGGCGCCCCCGACGCGCTCAAGCGCCAGATCCGGCTGGGCGAGGTGATCGCGCTGAGGCTGGACCCGCTGGAGCCTGCCGGCCTGGCCTCACTGCCGGGGGTGCTCGAGTGCCGGCTGCGGGAGGAGCACCTCGAGTGTGCGGTGGATGCGGCCGACAAGCGGCTGCCGGAGATCCTGCGGTGGCTCCACGAGCAGGGCGTGGTGGTGCGGCACTGCGAGGTACGGGAGCCGGACCTCGAGGAGGTCTTCGTTGAGCTCAACCGTTGACGGGCGAGCCGCAGCCGAAGGCGAGGCGAGCGGAGACGGGGGAATGGCGAGCGTGAGCGAGCCTGCGCTGCGCGCCGATGGGCTCCGGGCGGAGTGGACGCGGACCTGGGCCTTCGCCTGTCGCAACGTGATCATGGCGCGCCGGAACGTCTTCTTCGTCTTCGAGCTGACCTTCTGGCCCGGGGTGGCCATGCTCTCCCACGGGCTCCTGACGCAATTCCTCGCGCTGACCCCCGAGATGACGGCCTTCATCCTCTCCGGCACCGTGGCGCTCTCGGCCGTGCAGGTCTGCCAGCTCGACGTGGCCTATGCCGTGCTCTTCGACATCTGGTCCAAGTCCATGAAGCACCAGTTCCTGGCCCCCGTCGGCATCCGCCACCTGGCGCTGGGCTCCTGGCTCGTGGGGGTGGCGCGCGGCCTCATCGTCTTCGGGCTCATGGCGTTCATCGGGACGCGGGCCTTCGGCTTCGACTTCCTCGGTGGCGGCGCGGGGAGCCTCGCCGCCTTCCTCGCCGGCTGCTTCCTCTGCGCTCTCGTCATCGGCCTCCTGGTCTGCACGCTGGTGCTGCTCTTCGGCACCCGGGCCGAGACCTCCGCCTGGGCCGCCGTGAACCTCATCGTCATGCTGGCCGGCATCTACTACCCGATCTCGGTGCTCCCCGGCTGGGTGGCGGCCATCTCGGCCGCGATCCCGCTGACGTATTTCCTCGATGCGTTCCGGGCAGGGTATGGGTTCGACTCCCAGTTCAGCGCCCCGCTGACCAAGGGATTTGCCCTGGCCCTCCTCTACGTGGCGCTCGCGCACTGGGCGCTGGCCGCCGCGATCACGCGCGCGCGCCGCACCGGCCTTCTCCTCAAACTCTCGGAGTGACCCGTGACCCAGCATGCGTCCGCGATCAGGACCGAGATCCCCCGCCCGGCGGCCGGCGTCGTGCAGGCCTTCGGGGACCTCTCGCCCACCACGCTCGGCGACATGCTCGACCTCGGCTGCGTCATGCGGATCGGCATCGGGCCGCTGTGGCCCGGGATGCCGCGCATCGCCGGGCCCGCCTTCACCGTGCGCACGGCGCCGCGCGACAACCTCATGCTCCACGCCGCCATCTACCTCGCCGAGCCCGGGGACGTGATCGTCGTCGAGGCCGGGGACGCGGAGACGGCGGTGGCCGGCGGCAACGTGTGCGCCGTGGCCCAGCGGCGAGGGGTCGCGGGTTTCGTCATCGACGGCGTGATCCGCGACGTGGCCGAGTCGCGCGCCAACGCCTTCCCCGTCTTCGCCCGGGGCGTGTCGCCGATGCCGAGGGGCGCGGAGGGGCCCGGCGAGATCAACGCGCCCATCACCTGTGGCGGCATCCGCGTGAGCCCGGGCGACGTCATCGTGGCGGACGAGGAGGGGATCGTGGTGGTGCCCGGCGGGCGGGCGGCGGAGGTCCTGGCCCGCGCCCAGGCCAAGGCCTCCGCGGACGCGGCCGAGTCGCTGGAGGCCTGGGAAACGAAGCATCAAGCCCGCGTGGAGGCCACGCTCAAGGCCAAGGGTTACCGCCCCTGATGGACGCCGGCCTGCCGCTGCCCCTCCTCGGGCTCCGCTGAGGGCGCGCGCCCTCTGCCCGTCAGCGGTGGAGGAACTTGAGGACGCTCTCCGCGATGCCGTCGGGATCGAGGCCGTGCTTGGCGTAGAGCCCCTTCGGGTCGCCTGACTCGCCGAAGCCCGTCACGCCCAAGCGCCGGAGCGGGGTGGGCATGACCTCGCTCAGCAGCTCGGCCACGGCGCCGCCGAGGCCGCCGTGCACGCCGTGATCCTCCACCGTGACCACCCGTCCCGTCTTTCCCGCCGAGCCCAGGATGGTCTCCTCGTCGAGCGGCTTGATCGTGGCCACGTTGACCACCTCCGCGCCGAGGCCCTGGGCGGCGAGCCGCTTGGCGGCCTCGAGGCAGTTCCAGAGCGGGCCGCCCGAGGCGAGGAGGGTGACGTCCTGCCCGGGGCGCAGGACCTCGGCCAGGCCGAAGCGGAAGCGATAGTCGTCTCCGTGGACGGACTCCAGGTTCTGCCGGGTGAGCCGCAGGTACACGGGGCCCGGATGCTCCACGGCCCACGCCACCGCCTGTTTGGTCTCGATCTCGTCGGCGGGCTGGACGATGGGGATATTGGGCAGCGCGCGGATGCAGGCGATGTCCTCCAGCCCCATCTGCGTATAGCCGTCTTCCCCGATGGCGACGCCCACATGCGTGCCCACGAGCTTCACGGGGGCCTGCGTGTAGGCCACCGACACGCGGATCGTCTCGAAGCGCCCGATGAGGAAGCAGGCGAAGGAGCAGGCGAAGGGCACCCGGCCGGTCAGCGCGAGCCCGGCCGCCATGCCGATCATGGTGGACTCGGCGATGCCGACGTTGAAGGCGCGCGACGGGTAGGTCCTGGCGAACTTCGCGGTCATCGTGGACTTCGAGAGATCGGCGTCGAGGGTGACGATGCGCTCGTCCGTGGCGCCCAGCTCCAGGAGAGCTTCCCCGAAGGCGGCGCGCGAGGCCTTGGCCGGCATCACCTCGGCTCCAGGCGCTCGAGCTCGCCGACGACCGCCTGGGCCCAGTCCGGCAGCGCCTCCCCGAGGATCTCCCTGATGCCCCGGATCGCCTCTGCAGGCTTGGGCGCCTTGCCATGCCACTCGGGATCGTCCTCCATGAAGGAGACGCCCTTGCCCTTCACGGTGTGGGCGACCACGAAGGTGGGCTTGCCCTTGATGGCCTCGGCCTGGTCCAGCGCCTTGTCGATCTGGGCGAAGTCGTGGCCGTCGATGTCGAGGACCGGCCAGCCGAAGGACTTCCACTTGTCGACCAGGGGCTCGAGGTCCAGGATCTTCCTCACGTGGTCGTCGAGCTGGATCTTGTTGTAGTCGACGATGACGCAGAGGTTGTCCAGCGCATGATCGGGCTGGCCGAGCCGGGGGGCGGACATGGCGGCCTCCCAGACCTGGCCCTCCTGGATCTCGCCGTCGCCCACGACGCAGTAGACGCGCGCGCCCTTGCCGCCGAGCTTGAGTCCCAGCGCCATGCCGACGGCGATGGAGAGCCCCTGGCCGAGGGAGCCGGTGGCCGCCTCGACGCCTGGCAGCATGACTCGGTCCGGATGGCCCTGAAGCGGGCTCCCCAGCTTCCTGAGCGTGATGAGCTGGCTCTCGGGGAAGAAGCCGGCCCTGGCCATGCAGCAGTACTGGGCCGGCACGCAGTGTCCCTTGGAGAGCACGAGCCGGTCGCGCTCCTCCCACGTCGGGTGCGCGGGGTCGTAGCGCATGCGGTGGAAGTAGAGCGTCACCAGGATGTCGGCCACGGAGAGCGAGCCGCCCGGGTGGCCGGAGCCGGCGTGGGCGAGCATGCGCAGGATCTGGACGCGGCACTCCCGGGCGAACTGCTGGAGCCGCGCGAGGTCGGGCCTGGCCATCAGTCGGACGCCTCCATGGGGCTCGAGATCTCGTCCACGTGGACGCCGCTCACGGCGATCTCCGGAACGTACACGACCTCGTCGGCCGCCCAGACGAGCGTGCCCTTGGCGTCCTTGGCGATGCCGACGATGCTCTGGAGCAGCCGCGTGACGTTGTCGTTGATCCGGATGACGTTGGCGCGGATCGGGGCGGCGATCCGGCCGTCCCGGATGATAAAGGAGTCGCCCACCACGGTGCAAGTGAAGTCGCCCGCGCCGAGACCGTTGATCGGGTACGTGTACCAGATGCGGCCGATGTAGAGCCCGTCCCTGACCGTGCGGACCAGCTCCTCGAAGGGGAGGGGCTCGGCGCCCTCCACGATCACGTTGGAGGCCGCGACCCCCGGCTGGACGTCGAAGGCGCGCCCGCCGCTCCCGGTGTAGCGGAAGCCGTTGCGCGCCACCAGCGCCGGGGCGGCGGCGGCCGCATCCACGCCGAGCTTGTGGCGGATGAGCGGGTCGCGAATCAAGCGCTGGGCGTCGTACCAGTTCGTCAAGAGCCCGACCAGCTGGCCGTTCCGGAGCAGGTCGGTGCGTCCCGTGGGGAGCCCCTCGCAGGTGATGCCCTTGGAGCCCATGAGGCCCGGCGCGGCGCCGCTGTCGTACACCGAGAGCAGCGGCGAGGCCACGGGCTTGCCGAGCCGCCCGAGGAAGGGCGTGCTGGACGAGTAGAAGGCGCCCGCCTGGCAGGCCGGGATCACCAGATTGTTGAGGATGTCGGCCACCGGCTGCTTGCCGAAGACCACCGTGTAGTCGCCCGCGGGGACCCGCTCGCCGCCGATGGCGGCGATGGCGTTCTGCGCCGCCTCGACGCCGGCCTCGTCGGTGAAGCGCTCGAGACCTGTGCCCGTGGACCAGCCCGAGCCCTTGGCTCCATGCGCCTCCACCATGGCGGTGACGAAGCCCATCATGAGCGTGGACTCGTCCGTCTGCGGCTCTGGCAGGTGGCTGGACGCGATCGCCATCCGCTCCTGGAGCACGGTCACATCCCCGCCCACGATGAGCCCCAGACGCCGGAGGCCCGCGTCGCCTCCGGCGAGCTCGGCCAGCGGGGACGAGGCGAGGAAGACGCGGAGGGCCCCGCCGAGGCCCCTCCAGCCGACCTCCACCAGCTGCCCGTCGCCGACCTCGAGGAGCCGCGGGTCGTGGTAGGCGCGGAGCCGGCGGGTCTCGGGGCCCGGCCTCGGCAGCGACACGAACTCGGGGTCGTGGACCGCGCCCCGTCGGGCCTTGTCGAGCGCCCGCTCCACGCCCCGCTGGGAGAGGTCGCTCGGCTCGGCGCCGAAGCCGATCGTGGCGATCCCGCCTGGGGCTTCGAAGACCGCCTGGATCCCGAGCCCGTACGCCTCGCTGCTCTTGGGCTCCTCGACGCCGTTGCAGGGGATGTGGGAGGTGTAGTTGAGGCGCGTCAGGAGCATCCGGTTGGCGGCCGCGAACACCTCGGCCTCGCGCACGCCGGGCTGGGCGGCGACGAAGGCGAGCGCCCCGGCCACCGCCCGCCCCAGCTCCGCGGCCGTCGGCAACGCTAATGCCTCTTGCGGATTACCGGTACGCCGGGGGCGGGCAGGCGGGGGCGCTGCCTGGACCTCGCACCCTGGTCACGGCCGATCCGCGGACGTGGTGCAACTGAGAGGGGCGGTCGTCGGCTTCGAGCGCCGCTACGGCACGGGTCCAGGCAGCGCCCCCGCCTGCCCGCCCCCGGCCAATTCGCGTAACCGAATTTCGCAAGAGCCATTAGCGACCTCCGGTGATGATGGCGCGGCTCCGCATGGTCGGCCCGCCGTTGCCGAGCTTCTTGGTCTGCATGGGCTGCCCCTTGCCGCAGTTCGGGATCGGGTAGAGGCGGAAGTCCGATCCCACCGCGTCCACGTTCATGAGGTACGCCCGCGTGTCGGCCATGATCCCGCCGTCGCGGTACAGGCGCCCGAGCTGGCCGTTGCGGATCTCGTAGACCTTGCGGGCGGAGATGCGGAAGTTCTCCCGGCTCTCGGCGATGGACGGGGTCTTGTGGCCCACGAGGTAGTAGCCGCGGTCGACTTCCTTGATGATGTCGGCCGGGTCGCGGTCGCCCGCGCCGAACACCGTGTTGGACATGCGGATGAGGGGGACGAGGGAGGCCTCCGTGGCCTTCCAGTGGCCGTTGGGGCTGCCGCCGAAGATGGCGGCGGTCTGCCGGCTGTTCATGAAGCCCCTGAACACGCCCCCCTCGATGTGCACCACGCGCCGGGCCGGCGTGCCCTCGTGGTCGTACCTGTAGTGCCCGTAGCCGGGTAGCGCGGGGTCGGAGTACGCGGTCACGAGCGGCGAGGCGATCTGCCGGCCGAGCTGGTGGCGGTCGAGGTCCCGGAGGAGCCACGAGCGCCCGGCATAGGCCGTCTCCATCTTGAGGCCCCGGTCGAGCTCCATCGGGTGGCCGATGATCTCGTGGGAGACGAGGGTGTTGTAGTGCGGGTCGGTCACCACGGTGACCTCCCGATCGAGGGTGGGCAGCGGCGGGGCCGCGGCCAGCTCCGCGCCCTCCCGCGCCATGTCCAGCGCGAAGCGCGGGAACGGGGGGGAGGACAGGAGCGGATCGTCCACGCCCGCGGTGAGGATCTCCCAGCCGCGCTGGTGGCCGACCACGTCGTAGATCTCCTGGCCGTGGCCGTCGTCGCCCGCCACGAGGTAGCACAGCCCTTGCGTGAGCGCGAAGGACTGGTCGATGAGGGCGCCCTCGGAGGAGGCGAACAGCTCGCGGGCGAGCTGGGTCATGGCGGAGATGTAGTTGTAGCGGATACGGCTGTCCGCGCCTCCCACCTGGCGCGACACCTCCGTGGCGAAGCGGACCATCTCGCCGAGGTCCACGCCGCGCGGGTCCAGCTGGAAGACCGCCGGCACCACGTCGCGCGTCACGCGGACCGGGGAGAGGCGCGTGTCCGTCAGGGCCTCGCCGAGGGGGCCGAACTTCCCCCGCGCCTCCGCCTTCGCCTCGGCGTTCGCCAGCGCCCGGCGATGCGCGGCCCGCAAGCCCTCCCGCAGGAGCGCCGCGAGCCCGTCGAGATCCGCCGAGCCCAGCGCGCGGCCGAAGTACCCCGGGGCGATGGCGCGGGCACCCGCCAGCACGCGCATCCCGACCGCGAAGCCGTAGTCGTCGCCCGAGGACTTGGCCGACCCGTTCTCCGCCGAGGCCCACTTGCCCTCGCTGACCTCGATGCGGACGTCGGCGTAGGCCAGGTCGGCGAGGCTGCGGGCAAAGGTCGTCGCCGCCTCCTCCGCGAGGGGCGCGATCCGCTCCATCAGGTCGGTCCGGATCCTGTGCGGCATGGGGCAGGCCGGGTCGGCGATCAGACGGGAGGGAAGGGCTCGACGACGACGCGCTCCCCGGGCGCCACGTCCCCCCGCTCCTCCTCGATGACGATGAAGCAGTTGGCCTGGGCCATGGACGTGAGGATCCCGGAGCCCTGCGGCCCCGTGGTCCGCGCCTCCCAGCGCTCGCCGGTGTAGGCGAGGACGCCGCGCTTGAACTCGCGCCGCCCGGGCTTCTTCCGCAGGCGCTCCGCCGCCACCGCATGGAAGCGGGGAGGGAAGAGGTCGCGCCGGCCCGCCAGCTTCCAGAGCGCCGGGCGGACGAACAGGCAGAACGTCAGCATGGAGGCCACGGGATTTCCCGGCAGCCCGAAGAAGTGCGCCTGGCCGATGCGCCCCACGGCCAGCGGCCGCCCGGGCTGCATGGCGACCTGCCAGAAGTCGATGCCCCCGGATTCCCGGAGCACCGCCTTCACGAGGTCGTAATCCCCCACCGAGACGCCCCCGGAGGTGAGCACGATGTCGGCGCCGCGCGCGGCCTCCAGGAGCCTCGTCTGAAGCTCGTCGAAGAGGTCGGGGACGACCCCGTGGTCGATGGCCCGGCCTCCGGCCTGCTCGACGAGGCCGCGGAGCGCGAAGCGGTTGGAGTCGTAGATCTGTCCCGGCTTGCGCAGTGCGCCCGGCTCGGCCACCTCGTCGCCCGTGGACACGATGGCCACGCGCGGGCGCTGGCGCACGCTGAGCTGCGGCAGCCCGAGAGAGGCTGCCACGCCCAGCTCCTGGGGACGGAGCACGGTGCCGGCCTCGAGGACGACCCCGCCCGCCCGCACGTCCTCGCCGCGATAGCGGACATTGGCGCCGCGGGCGATGGCACCCACGCGGATCCGCTCCCCCTCGCGCTCGGCCACCTCCTGGGGGTACACGGTGTTGGCGCCGTCGGGCATGGGCGCTCCCGTCATGATGCGGACGGTCTCCCCGGCGGGGAGGCTGCCGCCGAA
>MGBV01000216.1:20308-28594 GCA_001788415.1 Candidatus Rokubacteria bacterium GWC2_70_16
CCGGCCGGGAGATCGGCCACGACCCGCAGGCTGCGGTGGCCCCCCGCCGCCACCTCCGCGTGGGCGACGGCGTAGCCATCCATGGCGGAGTTGTCGGTGGGGGGGACGTCGATGGCCGCCCGCAGGTCCTCGGCGAGGACGCGGCCGAGGGCTTCGGGGAGCGGGACGACCTGGGGCGGCGCGACGGAGGTGACCTGCGCCAGGATCCGCGCCTGGCCCTCCTGCACTGAGATCATGGCGAAATTATACCTGTGCTACGATGCGCGCGCGATGCTGGAGTCCTCCCCGGGCTGGGGTGTCCCCGAGGTCGAGACCGCGGAGCCCTCGGTGGCGCCGGGCGTGGGAGCACGGCTGGCCGGTTTCTGGCTTCGCGCTGCGGCCGTCGCCATCGACTGGGCCTTCACCGTGGGCGTGCAGGTGGCGCTGGGCGCGCTGGCCGGGTTGCTCTGGGGCGCGGCGCTCCGTGGCTCGCGGGTGTTCCAGGCGGCGGGGGGCGCCTTCCAGTGGCTCTTCCCGCTGGTCTACTCGGTGCTCTTTCACTGGCTCTTCGGCCAGACCATGGGCAAGATGATCCTCGGCGTCCGGGTCGTCGCCGCCGATGGCGGTCCGCTCACGCTGGGGATGGCGGTCGGCCGGGCGCTCGGGTGGGCGCTGTCACTGCTGGCGCTCGGCATGGGGCATCTGCTGGCCGCGCTGCGACAGGACAAGCGCGCGCTGCACGATCTGCTGGCGGGTACGCGCGTCGAGCGCCTCTGACCTGCGTGCTATACTTCGCGTCGATGGCTCCTGGCCGCTGCCCCATCTGCCGCCTCCCGCATCACCGGCTCGGGAGCGCCCATCCCCTCCGCTCGCTACGGGGCCGGGCTCTGTCCCCGCTCTCGCGCGCCACGTGACGCTGCCGTTGCCGCTCCGGAACCGGCTCACCGAGCTCATCCTGGGGGCCTTCCACGACGAGGATGCGCGCCGGGGCCTCGAGGCCGTGACGGCCGTGTGCGACGACCCGAGGGCGCTGGAGGCGGCCGGGCGGGTCCCGGAGTCGTTTCCCGCCGACCTCTTCGAGCGATCCCGCGACGGGCTGGCCGTCAAGAGCGGGCTCCGCGCCCATCAGCCTGCCTTCTGCGAGCGGGCGCGGCAAGCCTGGCGCCTGGTGTGCGGGCAGCCGCTGGAGCCGCGGGACCCGCCGCTGGGCCGGGCGCTCTACACCGCCGCCTGCCTCTTCGACGCCGGTCTCTACTTCGAGATGCACGAGCAGCTGGAGCCGTACTGGATGCGGGCCGAGGGCGCGGAGCGCGAGATCGTGCAGGGGCTGATCCAGGTGGCGGTGGGCTTCCAGCATCTGGCCAATGGCAACCTGGATGGCGCCCGGCTCCTCCTCCACGACGGCTGCGCGCGGCTCCTGGGCCGAAGCCTCGGGGGGATGGATCTGGAGGTCTTCGCCCAGGGCGTTCGCCGCTGCTGGGAGGAGGCCGTGGCCCTGGGAGCGCGGGACGCCGGGGGCTTCGACTGGGCCGCCGTGCCCCGCTTCCCGCGGAGAGACTGAGACGAGCGGCGTCGACGGACGCCTGGGGGTGATCGAACAGCCATGGATCTCGGACTCGGGGACAGGACGGCGCTGGTCACGGGAGGCAGCAAGGGCATCGGGCGCGCGGTGGCGCGGGCGCTGGCCGGCGAGGGCGCGCGGGTGATGATCTGCGCCCGGGACGCCGAGACGCTGGCGCGCACGGCCCGGGAGATCGAGGCCGGGACGGGCGGGCGCGTGGAGACCGTCGCGGCCGATCTCGGGGAGCGTGAGGGCGTCGCGCGCGCGGCGGCCGAGGCGGTGAGCCGGTTCGGGCGCCTGGACATCCTCGTGAACAACGCGGGCGCCATCAAGGCGGGCGACTTCCTCGCGACGCCCGACGAGGAGTGGCTCAACGGCTGGCGGCTGAAGCTCCTCGGCTACATCCGGATGGCCCGCGAGGTCTTCCCCCACATGCAGCGGCAGGGGGGCGGCCGCATCGTGAACGTCGTCGGCGCCGCGGCGCGGAACCCGTCGGCAACCTACATGATGGGGGGCACGGCGAATGCGGCGCTGATCAACTTCACCAAGGCGCTCGCCGACCTCGGCGCCAAGTCGAACATCCTCGTCACGGCCGTCTCGCCGGGGCCGGTGAAGACGGAGCGCTGGGATGCGCTCACCCGCCAGCAGGCCCAGGCCGCGGGCAAGGACGCCGCGGCCTTCGAGCGGGAGCGCGCGGCGGACTTCCCGCTGGGGCGGATTGCGCTGCCCGAGGAGGTGGCGGACCTGGTGTGCTTCCTCGCCTCGGCGCGCGCCTCCTTCCTCACCGGGATCGCCATCACCGTGGACGGCGGGATCACGCGCGGCGTCTACCTCTGATCGGTCCCACCGCGCCGTAACGTCGTGAAAGAAGGAACATTCCGAGCAAGATTCGCTTGACAGTTTCGGCGACCCTCAGTACCGTTACGTAGCGCGCGGAGCGCAGGAGTTGCGCGTTCCCCGCAGCGCAGGGGTTTTTCGGGGCGCCGTGCCCCACACGCCGCAGGCGAGCCGGGGAGAGGTTGTTGACTCGGTCCTGATCGCGGCAGGAGGGTCGTGATGCCTGCAAAGCTGTTCGTCGGCAACCTCTCCTTTCAGGCCACGGAGGAAGATCTGCGGGAGCTGTTCCAGCAGGCCGGCACGGTGGAGTCGGTGCGGATCGTCACCGATCAGTTCACCGGGCGGCCCCGGGGGTTCGGCTTCGTGGAGATGTCCTCCAAGGAAGAGGCGTCGAAGGCCATCGAGATGCTGAACGGGCGTCTCTTCAGGGATCGCAACCTCGTTGTGGACGAGGAGCGACCGCAGCCGCAGCGCGGAGCGGGCGGACCTCGGTCGGATCGCGGGCCCCGGCCGGGGGGCGCCGGGGGAGGGGGCGGCTGGCGGCGATAGCCGCTGACAGCCGACGCGAGACACCGAACCCCGGGGCCCAGCCCCGGGGTTTTTCTCCCGCGGCGGCAGGGCGAGCCGGGCCCGGGGATCAGGCGTCGAGGTCGAGGGACTCCTGGGCGGGAGCGGCCGCCTCTGCCTCCTCGACCGGGCGCAGCCCGTCGTGCTCGATGAAGGGGCGGAACTTCTCGGCCAGCTCGCGGAGCTTGGCGAGGTAGTAGGCCGTGTTCTCGTCGGGGGCGTCCGGGTCCCACGACGCGGCGAGCTTGGCGGTCTCGGCGACCTTGACCCGTGGCCCGGCGCCGGTCACGTAGTAGGAGAGCTGATCGCCGGCCTGGTACGGCCGCGAGGCCCGGAGAGCCAGCTCGTAGGGCGCGCTCGGGTTGCGCTTCCCCGCCGCGACCTTTTCCTGGTAGCTCGCCGGGGACTCCTGCAGCGTCTCCGTCTTCATGAACTGCTGCACCGTCACGCGCCGGTGGGTGAAGTCCTCTTCCCAGCGACCCAGGAGCGCCGGGATCTCCTCGCGGCGCCCGGTGAGGAGCAGCCGGAACATCTCCTCCATCCACCGGCGCTGGAAGAGCTCGAGGCCGCGGGACCGCAGGCTCGATCCCTTGACGAGGAGCTTGCCGGCAGCGTCCAGGAGCACGTAGTTCTTCATCTTGTAGCTCAGCATGGCCGGGTACCGGCCGGCCAGCTCCAGCTGTATCCCCTCAGGCAGGACCCCTCCGAGCGCGGCCAGGAGCCCGTCGACGCTGTCCGCGTCCCCGGCCGCCGTGGGCGGCGTCGCGGGTGGGGTGAAGTAGATGCCGTCGGTGTCCACCTCGATGGGTGTCGCCCCCAGCTCGCGGAGGCGGCGCAGCAGGGCCGTCACGAGCCGGCGCCCCTCGGCGGTCACGCGGTTGGCGGCGTCGTAGTCGTTCCAGTGGGCAAACGAGGCGCCCAGGTAGCCGTAGAAGGAGTTGATGAGGATCTTGAAGGTTTGCTGGAGGGCGGTGAGCAGGAGCCGCTCGGCCTCGGTGGGTGCCTCGCGCGCGAGCCGCTTGGCCGCCACGCGGAAGTCGCGCAGGTCGCGCAGCAGCGCCGAGAAGACGCCGAGCCGGTCGGAGGCGGGCGCGAGGCCCTCGGCGAGCATGAGCGAGGGGTAGAGCGAGGTCACGTCCACGTGCACCACGTCCCGCGCGACCCCCTGCTGGAAGAGCGCCGTGAGGCCGCCGGCCACGGCCCGGGCGGGGCAGGGCTGCGGCACGGCTCGCCGCTGGTGGAGATACTCCCGCAACAGGAGCGCGTCGATCTTCGTGGCATTGCCCTTGAGGACCACCGATTCGTAGTCGAGCGGCAGCGCCTGGGCCTGGACGAAGTAGGGCGGCGAGAGGATCGCCGACAGCGCCAGGGTCTCCACCACGTCGTCGCGCGCGTAGGCCATGAGCCGCGCCGGGTCCTCCCGGAAGATGCGCGGGATATCGTCCGGCGGCAGGTAGGTGCGATCGGGGGCGGCCACGCCGAAGTGGCGCGCCACGTCCTTCAGGCCGTAGGAGGGGAGGTCGCGCGCGGCCACGTCGTGGAGCTGGACCAGGATCCACGTGTCCACGATGTGCCGCCCCGCCACGCGGTAGCGGCGATAGGAGATGCTCCGCTCGGCCACCTGCATGCGTGAGGGGTGGCCGGAGAGCGCCGAGCCGTCGCGGCCCCAGGCCAGCGCGACACCGTGGCGCCGGGCGCGCGCCTCGAGGTACTCGAGATCGAAGCGGAAGATGTTGTGCCCCTCGAGCACGTCGGGATCGCGCTCGCGGATCAGGCGCCCGCATTCCGCGAGCAGCTCGGCCTCCGACTGCGTCGCGCCGGAGAGGACGCGGCTCCACCCCGACGAGTCGGCCAGCGCGATGGCGATGATCCGGTCGGATTCGCGGAGCGCGTTGGGGAACTCGAAGCCGGGGGTCGTGAGCACCTCGAGGTCCAGCGCCATGCGGCGGAGGTCGCCGAAGATCATCCCGCGGAACGAGGTCTTCCCCGTCCAGAGGAGGAACTGGTGCGTGGCGTCCCCGGGGAGGCGGTACGCGGCCTCCGGCGCGCCGGGCGCGCGGCCCGTGGCCTTGCGGCAGTGCTCGCGGGCCCTCTCGGCCTCCCCCCGCGAGGGCAGCACGGCGAGCCAGCGAAAACCGGTCGCTCCGTCGAGCGGGGCCAGTGCCGCGTCGCCCTTGAACCCGCGGAGCAGCGCGCCGTCGGTGAGCAGCAGGAAGGGCCGGAAGGGGAGCTCGCTGGAGACGACGCGGCCCTCCTCCCGGGCCCAGGCCCGCACGGAGCCCTCCAGCGGCTCGAAGGCCAGGAGCCCCTCGGTGGGGTCGCGGCCGAAGAGCACCGGGCTGTCGTGGAGCAGGCGGGGGACGGCAGTCAACTACGCGGACTCGATCGCCTTCCTGTACGTGGCGAGGTCGGCGAGCCCGGTGAGCCGCTGCCCGCCCTCCACATAGTCGGTGTACTCCATGATGCGCACGGGCATGGCGGGAGCCCTCCTCGGCCGATTCTACCGCAACCGACGGCCCTGGAAAGAACGGCCCCGCTCCGGTATGCTCTCGCCCGATGAGCGCTTGTGCGAAGAGGCCCAACCGCAACGCGAATGCTTCCACGTTCAGGCGTGCCCGATGAGCGCTTGCGCGAAGAGGCCCAACCGCAACGCGAATGCTTCCACGTTCAGGCGTGCCCGATGAGCGCTTGCGCGAAGAGGCCCGACCGCAACGCGAATGCTTCCACGTTCAGGCGTGACGGATGAACACCCGTGTGCTTGCTGCGCTGGCGCTGGCCGGGCTCCTCGGCGGCTGCGCGGGCGGCGTCACCTTCCACAGCGTGACGCCCGGGGCCCCGGAGGAGATCACCGCGACGCTCAGCGCCCCGCCGGGCCCAGGCCCCTTTCCGGCAGTGGTGCTGCTGCACGGCTGTGGCGGCCTCTCCCCGCAGCTGGCGCGCTGGGCCGGCTGGCTCGCCGCCCGCGGGTACGTCGCCCTCGTGGTGGACAGCTTCGGCCCGCGGAAGGTGGCGGGCGACTGCCTCCCCGAGACCCCAGACGACATCCCGGTCACCGCGCGCTTGGACGACGCCATGGGCGCGCTCGGCTGGCTGCAGTCGCAGCCGTTCGTCCGGCCGGACCGCGTGGCGGCCCTGGGGTTCTCCCAGGGCGGCGTCTACGCCATCGCGGTGATCAACGGGCCGAGCCTCGAGCGGGCGCAGAAGCGCGGGGTGAGGCTCCCTGCGCCCGGCTTCGCGGCCGCGGTCGGTGTCTATCCCGGCGGGTGCGCCTCGCTGGCGAAGGAGCTCGTGGTCCGCCCGCTCCTGGTGCTGATCGGCGGGGCCGACGACTGGACGCCGCCGCCCGCGTGCCAGGAGATGGTGGACAGCATGCGGGCGCGCGGGGCCGAGGCCTCCATCGTGATCTACTCCGGGGCCTACCACTACTTCGACGTGGAGGGGCAACGGCTCGAGGTGCTGCCGCATGTGGGGAACGACCACAAGCCCGGGGGGTGGGGCGCCACCGTGTCGTACCAGGCCGAGGCTGCGGCCGATGCGTTCCGCCAGGTGGAGTCCTTCCTCCGCAGGCACCTCGGGCCGTGAGCGTTGCGGCCTCCGCGCTCTCCGTGCTAGTGTCCCGTCTCGCATGAGTGACGCCGCGCGCGTCCCGGGCGCCAAGGACCCAATCCCCAACTGAAAGGAACGGCATGGATCTCGGACTCGCGGGCAAGGTGGCTTTCGTGGCGGCGGCGAGCAAGGGCATGGGCCGGGCCTGCGCGCTCGGACTGGCGGCCGAGGGCGCGCGCGTGGCCATGTGCGCCCGCAGCGAGGGCCCGCTCAACGAGGCCGCCGAGGCGGTGCGGAGGCAGACGGGCGCCGAGGTGCTGGCCGTCCCGGCCGACCTCAGTCGGGCCGAGGACGTGGCGCGCGCCATGGCGCGCACCGGCGAGGCCCTCGGCGGGGTGGACGTGCTGGTCGCCAATGTCGGCGGGCCACCGCCCGGCGGCTTCGACCAGATGACGGACGAGCAGTGGAAGGAGGCCTTCGAGCAGGTGCACCTGTCCACGGTGCGGCTCATCCGCGCGGCGCTGCCCCACATGCGCCAGCGGCGGTGGGGGCGCATCCTCGCCATCCAGTCCTCCTCCGTGAAGCAGCCGGTGGACGGGCTGGTCCTCTCCAACGGGATCCGGCCCGGCGTGGCGGGGCTGTTCAAGACCCTGGCGGGAGACCTCGCCAAGGACAACATCACGGTGAACCTGGTCCTGCCGGGGCGGATCCTGACGGATCGCTTCATCCAGCACCAGGCGGAGCGGGCCAAGACGGCGAGCCGGAGCCTCGAGGCGCAGATGGCGCTGGCCGGCGCTGACATCCCCATGGGGCGCGTCGGCACGCCCGAGGAGTTCGCCAGCGTGGTGGTCTTCCTCGCCTCCGAGCGCGCCTCCTATGTCACCGGAGCCGTCATCCAGGTGGATGGGGGCCTCATCAGGAGCGTGGTGTAGTCTGAGGGCGCCCCGCGGTCCGGTCTTCCCGCCGTGATCGTCGCCCTTTGGAAGGCGCTCCGGGGCTTCGCCGCCCACCGCGGCCTGTTCATGGCCGCCGGGCTGTCCTTCTATCTGCTCATCTGCCTCATCCCCATGCTCTTCCTCGTGGTCTCCGCGCTCGGCTTTGTCCTCACCAACGAGGCCGCGACCCAGGCGGTGCTGAGCCAGCTCTCCCAGATCATGCCCGTGTACCGGAAGGAGCTCAGCGACGCCCTGGCCCGCATCATCGCCACGCGCAACCTCTCGGGTCTCCTCGGCACCGCCATCCTGCTGCTCTTCTCCACGCAGCTCTTCGGCTCTCTGCGGCTGGTCATGAACGAGATCTTCGGCGTCAAGCGGGGGCGCGGCTTCCTCCGCGGCATGCTCTCCGACGTCCTCATGCTGTTCGTGATGGGCGCCCTCTTCCTGGCGAGCATCGGCATCATGGACCTGTTCTTCTGGCTCAGGACCTTCGTGCTGGCACCCGCCCTCATGCCGCGCCAGTGGATCCGGTCGATGGCCGTCGCGCTGTCGCTCGGGCTCAACGCCGGGCTCTTCTTCGTCGCCTACCGCTACTTCCCGGCCCGCCAGGTGCTGGCGGGGGCGGCGCTGGCCGGCGCGCTCCTGGCGGCCGCCCTCTGGGAGATCGCCAAGCAGCTGTTCCGCTGGTACATCCTCGCCGTGGGCGTCTACGATCAGATCTACGGCCCGCTGGGGGCGCTCGTGGCGCTGGCGATGTTCGCCTATTACACGGGCATTGTCCTGCTCCTGGGCGCGGAGTATGCGGCGGCGCTGGAGGCCTGGCGCCGCTCCCGCCGCTCATGACTCTTGCGGATTCCCGTT
>MGBV01000217.1:0-1626 GCA_001788415.1 Candidatus Rokubacteria bacterium GWC2_70_16
GGGCCCTACCTCAAACTCGGCGGCCTCTACACCGCCGCCGGCCAGCTCGACCAGGCCCTGGCCAAGGTGGGCAAGGCCATCGAGATCAACCCGCGGGACGTGAGCGCCTTCATGCTCGCCGGCGTCATCCACGAGCGGCGTGGCGACCTCGCGAAGGCCCGCGAGCACTACGACAGGGCGCTGGCCCTGAACCCGCGCTTCGCGCCCGCGGCGAACAACCTGGCCTGGCTCCTCTCCGAGCACGGCGGCGACAGGGACAAGGCGCTGACGCTGGCCCAGACGGCCAAGGAGCAGGCGCCCGAGGACCCGCACATCTCGGACACCCTCGGCTGGATCCTTCACCGGCGGGGCCTCCATCAGCGCGCACTGGCCCTCCTCAGGGACAGTGCCGCCAAGCTGCCCGGCAACCCCGA
Organism: Candidatus Rokubacteria bacterium GWC2_70_16; assembly: GCA_001788415.1. GTDB lineage: Bacteria > Methylomirabilota > Methylomirabilia > Rokubacteriales > CSP1-6 > UBA12499. The sequence continues at coordinate 414 of MGBV01000217.1, forward strand.
GGCGCAGTACCACCTCGGCATGGCCGCGGCCGCGGCTGGCGACAAGGCCGCCGCGCGCCAGGCCCTTGCTGCGGCGGTGGCCGCGCCCACCCCCTTCCCCGGCCAGGACGAGGCGAAGAAGGCGCTCGCCGCGCTCAGGTAGCGCGCGGAACGACACCGCCTACCCATGTCGCCGAGGCGCGCTTCTCGAGGCTGCCCGGCGGGCTGCGGCCGCGCAGGTTGCGGCGCTTGACCCGAGGCCCCGATGCGCCGGGCGAAATCGGCACCGGACCATCCCGGGGAACTTCCGCTGGAACCCGATCGGCTCCGGAGGCGAGCGGAACAGGTCGCCCCCGAGGAGTGCCGGACCCAGTCCGAGTTGCTCCGTGAAGCCCTCCGCTTCTACGTCGCCGCGCCGGGCGTGCGCGGGGCCGCCATGCGCGACCTCCCTGGCCCCTGTTTCGGGTGAGCGACGGGAAGTTTCCACTCCCGTTCCTCACCCGATTTCGGTATGGTAACGGGAGGCATGGTCTCCCGTACCTCACCCGAGATGGCGACGGCACCACCCCGCCGGCTCGACGAGCTGATGGACCGGCTCCAGTCACGGGGCCGCTACACCTTTACCCGCGCCGAGGCCCTCGCGGCTCTGGCCACCACCGGCGAGAGCTTCAAGAAGGCCGCGCAGACGCTGGCGCGGCGGCGCCGACTGGCCAGTCCCCGGCGCGGCTTCTATGTGATCGTGCCGGCGGAGTATCGCGTCGCCGGGGCGCCACCGGCTTCGTGGTACATCGACGACCTCATGACGGGGGCCGGCGGGCTGTACTACGTCGGCGTCCTCACCGCGGCTGCGCTTCACGGCGCCGCCCCCCAGGCCCCGCAAGAGTTCCAGGTGGTCACCACCAGCTGGCAGCGCCCGGTCGTGGTGGGACGAGAGCGCCTGCGCTTCCTCAAGAAGCGCAACCTCACGCGCACGCCCGTTATGCCGGTCAAGACGGTGACGGGACGCATGCGCGTCTCCACGCCCGAGGCCACCGCCCTGGACCTGCTCCGCTACGTGGCCGCCGCCGGGTACCTCTCCAACGTCGCGACCGTGCTCCGCGAACTGGCCGAGGCCTGCGATGCGGGCCGACTTGTCGAGGCGGCCCAGACCGGCGAACTGCCTCATGCCCAGCGCCTGGGGTATCTCCTGGATCTCGTCGCCCGGGGCCGGCTCGCCGACCCGCTGGCGCGCTGG
>MGBV01000217.1:1652-2642 GCA_001788415.1 Candidatus Rokubacteria bacterium GWC2_70_16
GCGGCTTGACCCGGGCCAGCCCGCGCGCCGGGCCCGCCGGGAGTCGCGCTGGCACGTCCTCGTGAACGCCCGGGTCGAGCCGGACCTGTGATCTCGCCCGCCTTCATCGCCCACTGGCGCTCGGTGGTCCCGTGGGCCACCGACCACCAGGTCGAGCACGACCTCATCCTTTCGAGAGCGCTCCGCTCCGCTACTCCGACGACCTCGACCTCGTCCAGGTGACGCCAGGCCCAATCGGCACCGTCTTGACCGCCCTGCGTCGCCGGCTCGATCCGCTGCTCGGGCAGTCCGCATTCGAACGGAGCCCGATCACTCACAGCGTCATCTATCGCTTCCAATCCGAGATCCCGCCGGCACAGCGCTTGCGGCTCAAGATCGAGATCAACACACGCGAGCACTTCAGCGTCCTCGGCTACCAAGCGCGCCCGTTCCATCTGGCGAGCCCGTGGACCACGGGCACCGTGAAGATCACGACCTACCACGCCGACGAGCTATCTGCCACGAAGCTCCGCGCCCTGTACCAGCGCGAGAAGGGCCGCGATCTGTTCGACCTCGCTGCCGCACTCGAGCACCAGCTTGTGGACCCCGACGCCGTCGTCCGCTGCTGCCTCGAGTACCTCGCCGCGGGTCGGATCCGGATCACGAGGCGGCAGTTCGCCGACAACCTCAAAGCCAAGATCATCCGCCCTGCGTTCCGCAACGACAGCCTGCCGCTGCTCCCCCCGAACGCCGCGTATGACCCGGACGGCGCATACGACAGAGTGCGGGGCGCTTTGCTCGACCGCTGGCCCGTGGCGTGATCGGTTCTCAACCTTTGGGCCACTGGTACGGTCTGCGAGATGCGCTGCTCTTCGCGAAGCGCTACCAGGCTCTGCTCGATCGAGGCCATCCAGGAGTTCCAGAAAGTGCTCAAGGCCGAGCCGCGGCTGGCCCCGGTGCGCCACCAGCTCGCGCTGGCGCATCTGCAGGCCGGCAACCCCCAGCAGGCGA
>MGBV01000217.1:2702-5900 GCA_001788415.1 Candidatus Rokubacteria bacterium GWC2_70_16
CCAGGCGCTCTCCATCGGCGCCGCCGCGCCTATCCCCTTCCCCGGCCAGGACGAGGCGAAGAAGGCCGTCGCGGGGTTCAAGTAGAGGCTCACGGCGGGCCGGTCAACTGCGCAGGGAGCGGAGGGATCAGCGTTCCGAGGAGGCGTCCCGTGAACCGGAGGGCGGCGCGCAAGAGGCGCCCCCGCTCGCCAGAGCCGGGAGCCAGCGGAGCCGTCCGATGGACCGCTTGATCGGACGATGGGCTGGAACTGTCAACCTCTCGTCATGCGACATGCTTCTTCAAGTACTCGAGACTCCCCGGCAGGTCCCGAATCATTCGCAGCACCATGTCCATGACGCCCGTCTGTACGTTCCGACCGGCTTCCCATCGGGAGATGGTGTTGCCGCCCAGACGCAGCAGCCGGGCAAGCGACGCCTGGGTAAGACCAAAGCGCTCCCGGATCGATCGGATCTCGTCCGCCGAGAGGAGCCCGTACTTCTCCCGATAGATCCCCAGCGCGCGCTGCCGGAGCCGCCTGGCGTCATCAACCCGCAGGACGACCTCGCGGCACCTCGAACACCGAAGATGCGTCGCGTCCGGCACCGTGATCTCCTCACCGTTCACCGCCAGCTTGAGCCGCCCCTTGCGCTCACGCATCGCCGTGCCGCATACCGGGCAGGCCTCGTCCCGAAGGATCGCGCCGCGCTCAGTCGCTCTCATCGCCCTCACCTCCTTCGTCGTGAAAGGAGATCACGACGCAGTCGTCGCGGAGAACCACCTTCACGTAGATGACGGTCCCGGCCACCGTGGGCTTGAATACGTACATCCACTCGCCGGTCTTCCTGGACGCGAGGCGCTTCACGAGATCGCCCGGGGAGAGCTCCAGCAGGACCCCACAGGCATCCTCCTGGTCGAGTCCCTGGTCGAGCCCAGCCAGTTCTTGCAGCGCTTTGAGTGTGAAGCGGACCTTCCGCTGCGCCGCCAGTTCGCGGATTCTCGCGAGCGTCACCGGGAGCCACTTGCGTCTCATTCACCCTTTGGTCACATTATGCATATGGTGATTCAGAGGTCAAGCCGGCCCCCGCGCAGGGCAAGACGCGAGAGGCCTGCTTCACGGGCGATGCGGACTGCGCGCTCGCGAGCGGGAGTTCAGTTTCAAAGCGGACCACCGGGCCGCCCGCAACCGACCGCAGACGGCGGACCGGCTCGCAGACGGCGCTCTTCCTCCTCGCGCACCCGCGCTCCTGTGAGGCGAAGAAAACGCTGACCGAGATCACCCTGAAGGCGCCCGACTTCCTGCCGGCCTGGCGACGGCTGGCCGAGATCGCCCTGGCCGAGGGCAAGCGCGACGAGAGCCAGAAGGCGCTCGATGCCCTCCTCAGGAAGAGCCCCGGGGACGTGGACGCCCGGTTCCTCCGCGGCCGGGTCCACCTCGCCAGGCGGGAGACCACCCTGGCGATCCAGGAGCTCCAGACCGTGCTCAAGGCCGAGCCGCGCCTGGCCCCCGCCCGCCTCCTGGGCACCGCGTATCTCGGCAAGCGCGAGCCCGCCAAGGCCACCGAGGCCTATCGCCGGCTCGTCGCCCTCGCCCCCAGGGATCCGCGGGGCGCGTACCTGGTCGGCCTCGGTCTCCTCGCCCAGGGCAAGCGCGCCGAGGCCCGCAAGGAACTCGAGGCCGCGCTGGCGCTGGCGCCGGGCTTCGTCGAGCCCCTCGCCCAGCTCGTCTCGCTGAGCTTCGCGGAAAGCCAGCCGGAGACCGCCCTGGCTCGCGCGCAGAAGCAGATCGCCCGGGTGCCGGACTCCGGCGTGCACCAGTACCTGCTGGGTCGCGTCCATCTTGCGCGGCGGGACCCACGAGCCGCCGAGGGCGGGCTGCTCAAGGCGGTCGAGATGGAGCCGCGTCTCGTCGGCCCATACGTGCAGCTGGGCAACCTCTACGCCGTCTCGGGGCAGTACGACCAGGCGCTCGGCCGGCTGGAAGACGCCCTCAAGATCAACCCGCGCGACCTGGCCGCGCTGATGCTCTCGGGCGTGATCCATCAGCGCAAGGGCAACGTGGTGCGGGCCCAGCAGTCGTACGAGAGGGCGCTCGCGGTGAACCCGCGCTTCGCCCCGGCCGCGAACAACCTGGCCTGGGTTCTCTCGGAGCACGGAGGCGACAAGGAGCCGGCCCTTCAACTCGCCCAGATGGCCAAGGAGGTGGCGCCGGACGATCCGGAGGCGTCGGACACGCTCGGTTGGATGCTGTTCAAGCGGGGCGTCCATCACCGCGCCCTCGCGCTCATCAAGGAGAGCGCGAGCAAGCTGCCCGACAACCCGCAGGTGCAGTATCACCTGGGCATGGCGCTGGCCCAGGTCGGCGACCGGGACAATGCCCGGCGCGCCTTGCGGCAGGCGGTGCAGGCGCCCGCCGCGTTCCCGGGGCAGGACGAGGCGCGGCGCGCGCTGGCTCAACTGAACTGAACGGCCGTGTTATAGGTGTGAACCCTGACACCGGGGATTGTGCAAGGCGCTGCACATGCCCTCTCACTCCTGTCGCGTAAGTAGCCGACAGGACAGAACACCTCGAACCGTACGCGACTGGCATGCTCCGTGCTTGCTTACGTGCCGGAGGAGGGCCTGCGCTTGGGTCTTGTGGCTCGGCGGAGAGGGCTGATCGGGTTTCTCGTGGCGGCGCTGGCCGTCACCTGGACCTCACCCGGCCTCGCGGTACCAACGGAGTTCATCCTCAACGGGGAGTTCGGGACGAACGCCGCGCCGTCGCTCGCCTCGTGGACCTTGATCGACACAGCTAACGCCCGATCAAGCGGTGACACCATCAACGGGAGCAGCGGCAATGCGGGCTTCAACAGCTACTTCACGAGCGCTGCATTCGCCGTGCTCGGTGACACTAGCGGCGACATCGGAGGCGGTCCCACGAAGGACACCCACAGTATCAGCCAGGGCTTTGTTCTTCCCGCTCTGGTCGATGGCGTGCCCGTCCTGGATTGGGCCCTGACCGTGAACTTCATCACCGCCTTTGACGGCAAACACAAGAACACCGCCGACACCTTTGCTGCCACCCTGACGGGCCCTGCCGGTGCGCCCGGCACCCTCTTCTCTCAGAACTCCTCCGGGTTCCCCGAGTGCGGGCCGGGCACGGGTTGCGCCAACAACCAACTGGACCAGATCTTCATCCAGACGTTCCCCGACTTGGCCCCTGGCACCTACACCTTGA
>MGBV01000218.1:0-635 GCA_001788415.1 Candidatus Rokubacteria bacterium GWC2_70_16
GCCGCTTCCCCGAGGGCCTCGTAGGCCTTCATCACTGCCCGGTGCTGCTTACCGAACTGCTCGAAGGGCCGCGGAAGTCCAACCATCGGTTCCTCCTCTCTGCCTGTCTCTCGGTGAGGGATCCGCTTCAGGAGCACACCTCTGCCCGCCGCATGTCCCATGCTAGCAAGGACCGTGCCCCTCGCTTCAACTCTCTTGCGCTCGCCGAACGGCCCATCGGGGCACGCAGATGGAGGGCAACGCCCAGACGTCGGCGCGCGAGCCGATGGGGAAACCGTGCCCCAGCGGGGCCGGCACACCCCATCTCGCCAGATCACGCCGCCTGTGCCTCGACGCTCCCGATCCGCCCGTCGGTCATGTGGTACACGCGGTCGAACCCTTCCAGCATGCGCTGGTCGTGGGTGACGACGATGACGGCGGCGCGCTGCTCGCGGCCGAGCCCCCGGAGCAGGTCCATGACCGCCCGGCCGCGCTCCGTGTCGAGCGCCGCCGTGGGCTCGTCGGCCAGGATCACGGCCGGGTTGTTGACGACGGCGCGGGCCACGGCCACCCGCTGCTGCTCGCCGCCCGACAGGGTGGCCGGGTGGACGCGCGCCCGGTGGGCGAGCTCGAGGCGCTCCAGCAAGAGCCCCGCG
>MGBV01000218.1:698-1966 GCA_001788415.1 Candidatus Rokubacteria bacterium GWC2_70_16
GTGGTGAGAAAGGGGATGAGGTTGTAGGCCTGGAACACGATCCCCATCTTCTCGCGCCGCAGACACCGATCGTCGGTCAGGACCCGCCCGCCGTCGAACACGCGCCGCCCGGCGATGGTGATCTCTCCCCGCGTCGGCGGGTCAATGAGGGACAGCGCGCGGAGCAGCGTCGTCTTGCCGGATCCGCTGGGCCCCACGATCGCCACCAGCTCCCCGCCCTCCACCGCGATGTCCGCGTCGCGCAGCGCCGTGACCGCCGCCTCGCCGCTCCCGAACACCTTCCACAGCCCTCGCCCCTGCACCGCCACCGTGGCTTCCCTGCTATGCCCCGCCAGCGAGCGCGGTGGTCGGGTCCACCGACAGGGCCCGGCGGATCCCCAGCAGGCTCGCCAGGACGCAGATGACGAGGACGATGCCCAGGAGGACGTACTGGTCGAGCGGCAGGATCGCGACACGGCGCGGGAAGTACTCGTAGGTGCCGCTGATGAGCACCCACCCGAGGACGAAGCCCAGCAGGCCCAGGCCCAGTGACTCCTGCAGGATCAGCGCGGCAATGGTCCGATCCGAGGCGCCGATGACCTTGAGCGTGGCGATGTCCCGCGTCTTCTCCATGGTCATGGTGTAGATGATCAGCGCGATGATCACCGTCGAGACCGCGAGCAGGGTGATCCTGAACAGGAGGATCTGCTGGCGCGCCCGCTCGATCACGCTTCGCGCGAGCACGTCTTCCTGCTCCGCTGCCGTCATGGCCCGGTAGTGGTTCCAGCGCTCGATGCGCGCGGTCACGTCCCCGGGGTCGGCCCAGGGCTCGAGCCCCACGAGGACGGCATTCGCCAGGTGGGTGTTCTGGACCAGAGCCGCCACCGACGCCGCGTCGATCCCGCCTGTCCCGCTGGCGCCCAGATCGGCCTCGAGCCGCGCCCGGTCATTGCGGATGGCCTCGCTCCCCTTGAGGAACTGGATCTCCTGCGCGTCCTGGAGCGACACGAAGACGACGGGGTCGCCGCCGCTCCCCACCATCCCGTCGCTGAGCCCCACCACGCTGAACCGCAAGCGCCCGATGGCCACGCGGCTCCCCGGGGCGATGCCGGCGCGCCGGTCCACGACCATCTCGTAGCGGGCCGAGGCCAGGGGGCGCCCGTCCACCACGGCCCGCGGCGTCCCGAGCGCCCCGGGACGCGCGCCGATGAGCTGCACCCGTAGCGCCCGGCCGCCTTCGCGAAGCTGGACGGACTGGAACGCGACCGGACTCGCCTCGCGGACGCCCG
>MGBV01000218.1:1995-2199 GCA_001788415.1 Candidatus Rokubacteria bacterium GWC2_70_16
TCCGGCACGCGCGACACTTCCGCGAACGGGCCATTGGTGTCCTTCTGGACGACCCAGAGATCGGCGCCGAATCCGCGGATGATGCTCAGCGCGTCCTCGACCATGCCGCGATAGATTCCGCCCATGGCCATGACCGTGGCGAGGAGGAGTCCGACGCCCAGCCCCGTGAGGACGAAGCGCCCCAGGTGGTAGCGGATGTCACGG
>MGBV01000218.1:2281-4624 GCA_001788415.1 Candidatus Rokubacteria bacterium GWC2_70_16
TGCTCTCCGGCGCGAAGGCCCGCCCTCACCTCCGCCCACCCGCTGGCATCGGCAGCCCCCAGCTCCACGGTGCGCCACCCGAGCCGCCCGTCGCTGACGGTCCAGACGCCGAGCCCACCACGCCCGCGGATCACGGCCAGCAGCGGCAGCGCGGCCACGCCCTTGCGGGGGGCCGGCCTGATCGTCGCCTCGGCCTGCTCGCCGAGCGTCAGCCGCCCCGGCGCCTCCACGAAGGCGACGTCCACGGCGAGCTGCTCGGTGACGCGGTCGCTCTCCCGCCTGACCCGGGCCACCCGTCCCGGCAGCGCCCGGCCGGCCAGCGAGCGGAGGGTGATGTCCGCGGCGTCGCCGGCGCCGATGGCCCCCGTCTCCCGCTCGTCCACGTGAACCGTCACCCAGAAGGTCCGCGGGTCGGTGAGCTTCAGGATGGTCGTGCCGGGATTGACCGTGGCGCCAGGCTCGAGATCGCGGCTCACCACGTGGCCGTCCAGCGGGCTCGTGATGACGGTGTCGGCGTGGCGCTCCCGAACCAGGGTGAGCGCGGCCTGAGCCTCGCGCAGCGCCGCCCGGGCGGCCTCTCGCTGGTGAGGGCGCGGCCCGGCGAGGAGGAGCGCCAGCCGGTTCTGGGTGGACTCACGCAACGCGCGAGCGGCGTCCACCTGGTGGGCGCGCGAGCCCTCGACGAGCATGTCGAGGCTCTCCTTCGCCGACCGCTCCTGGGCCGCCGCCACCTCGAAGGCCTGGCGGCCCCGATCCGCTTCCTGGGCGGCGATGAGCTCCCTGGCCTTGAGGGTTTCCAGCCGCCGGAGGTCGGCCTCGGCGAGCGCGCGGGTCGCCGTGGCGCCCCGCAGCCGCTCGCGCGCTTCCTCGATCTCCTGCCTGCGCGCGCCGGCCTGGAGATCGTCGAGCTGCGCCTGGGCGCGGCGCACATTGGCCCGCGCCTCGGCGATCTCCTCCGGCCGCGACCCCGCCTCCAGGTCCTTGAGCTGCGCCTCGACCGCCTCGACGGCCGCGGCGCTCTTCCTCACCTCGGCCAGCGCCTGGGAGTCATCGAGGCGGGCGAGGACTTGACCGACCTTGACGGGGTCTCCCTGGTCCACCAGGACTGCGCGGAGCCGCCCGCCGACCTTCGCCGAGACCTGCACCGCGACCTTGGCCTCCACCGTGCCCACGGCCACGACCGCGGGCTGGATGTCGCGCACCGTCACCTCCGCGACGGTGACCGACAACGGCCGCAGGGCGAGCAGCAGGAGCGCCACCACGACCACCACGGCCGCCGCTCCCGCGAGCCAGACCTTCCCGCTCCGCGTCCATCCGAGCCACTCTGTCACGTCCCGCTCCCTTCACTGGGGCGCCAAGCGCCACACCTTCAGCGGACACCCGCCGGAGCCCGACGGCCATGATGGGGATCATAGGGAGCGGGGATCGTCGTCGTGGAGGATCCGCACCGCCGGCGTGTGGAGGTCGTCGAACTGGCCGGAGGTGGCCGCCCAGATGAAGACGGCGAGCGCGACCGCCGAGAAGAGGAGTGCCAGCGGGAGGAGGATGAACATCACCGACATGGCATCGCCTCCCCGCTCCGGCCGCTGAACATCCGGGCGCGGTACGAGCTCACGATCACCGTGAGCGAGCTCAGGGGCATGAGGACGGCGGCCACCACGGGATTCAGGAGGCCCGCCATGGCCAGGGACACGCCGACGGCGTTGTAGAGGAGCGAGAAGATCAGGTTCCGCCGGATGACGCCCATGGTCCGGTGGGCGCCGTCGAGAAGGTCGGCGACCCGTCCCACGCCAGGGGTTGTGATGTACACGTCGGCCGCGGCCAGCGCCGCCTCGGCCCCACCATGCACCCCGACGCCCACGGTGGCCGCCGCCAGCGCGGCGGCATCATTCACCCCGTCGCCCACCATGACCACGGGGCCGTCGTTCCGATCCGCGGTGACCACCTGGAGCTTCCCCTCGGGAGAGACGCGCCCGCGGGAATCGGCGCGGTCCACACCGAGCTGCTGCCCCGCCGCTGCCACCAGCGAGGCATGATCTCCGGACAGCACGCCCACTCGCCAGCCGTGAGCCCGTACTCGATCAAGGGCGCTCTGCGCGTCATCGCGCAGCGGGTCGCCGAAGGCCGCGAGGGCCACGGCCCGCCCGTCCACCGCGACCAGCACCGGTGACAGCCCCTCGGCGCTCAGCGCCTCCGCGCGCTCGCTGATCCCGAGCGGAATCGCCTCCACCCTGGCCGCGACCCAGTCGTGAGCCCCCACCACCACGCGCCTCGATCCCAACCGCCCCTCGATCCCGGCCCCCTGGGTCTCCACGATCTCGACGGGCTCGACGCTGCCGGCGG
>MGBV01000218.1:4680-5581 GCA_001788415.1 Candidatus Rokubacteria bacterium GWC2_70_16
GCCTCGACGGCGGCCACCAGCGGCCTGGCGTCCTCGTCTCCCCACCACTCGACCAGTGCCGCCCGCCCCGTGGTCAGCGTGCCGGTCTTGTCGAGCCACATGCGCCCCGGGCGGGTGAGCTTCTCGAGCACATCGGCGCCCTTGATGAGGATGCCCGCCCGGGCCGCCTGCGCGATGGCGGCGCTGACGGCGAGCGGCGTCGCCAGCCCCAGGGCGCAAGGACAGGTGACGATGAGGAGCGCCACGGCGTGGTCCAGCGCCCGGGCAGGATCGAGGCGCGCCCACAGCGCGAAGGTCGCGGCCGCCAGGACGAGGACCACCAGAACGAAGCTACCCGAGAGGCGGTCAGCCATCTGCACGATGGGGGCGCGCCGGCGCGCATGCTCCTCCACGAGCTTCATGAGCCGGCCCACCCGTGTCTCCTCCCCTGCCCGTTCCACGCGGACCTCGATGCGGGAGGAGAGATTCAGCGTGCCGGCGTGGATGGAGTCTCCAGGACCGACCGCCACGGGCCGTGACTCGCCCGAGAGGAGTGAGACGTCGAGCGCGGAGCGCCCGCGCTCGACGACGCCATCGGCAGGGACCAGCTCTCCTGCCCGGACCTCCACGAGCGCGCCCGCGGCGAGGGCCTCGAGCGGGACCTCGCGGACCGTGTGGCCCTCGATGAGCCGCGCCGCGCTGGGCGCCAGCGAGGCCAGCAGCTCCGTCGAGTCGGCCGCGGCGCGCTGCTGGCGGCGCTGGAGATGGCGCCCCACCAGGAGGAGGAAGATCAGCGTCGTCACCGAGTCGAAGTAGACCTCGCCCGTCCCGGCGAGCGTGTTCCAGGCGCCGTGGAGGAAGCCTGCCAGGAGGCCGATGCTGATCGGCAAGTCCATGTGCAGCGTCCGCACCCGGACCGCCG
>MGBV01000219.1 GCA_001788415.1 Candidatus Rokubacteria bacterium GWC2_70_16
GTCCCAGATGCAAGGCGGCGAGGAAGCGACGACCGAGGCGTACCCCGGGTACGCCGCAGGGAGGAGCGACCGAGCCAACGAAGCAGATGGGCCCTCATCGTCAGCCGACAAGGCGTGGCCGTGCTAGACGGGGAGGTAGCGGTGCCCTGTAACCCGCAATCCGCTACAGCGGGGTTGAATTCCCTCTCGAGGACCGCTGGTGTCGAATGAGACGTACGGGACGGCGTTGAGGGCTGGGCCCCACGCGACGGGACACGTCGAACCCCGCCAGGCCCGGAAGGGAGCAACGGTAAGGCGCTCCTCCCGTGTGCCGTGGGAGTACCTGGCCGGAGCAGGTCTCGTGCGGAGATCGCGGTATCAGCGGTTCGATTGAGGGTGCACGGTCATTTTGATCCAGCCGCTCCCATGACGTATCAGGTCCTCGCCAGGAAGTGGCGCCCGCAGAGCTTCGACGCCGTCGTCGGGCAGGACGCCGTCACCCGGACGCTCCGCAACGCGCTCCTGAGCGGCCGGGTCGCCCATGCCTACCTGTTCACGGGCCCGCGGGGCGTGGGCAAGACCACCACCGCGCGGCTCCTGGCCAAGGCGCTCGGCTGCACGGCCCGGACGGGGCCCGAGGCCTGCGGGGCCTGCCCCGCCTGCCAGGACTTCGTCGCGGGGGCCCCGGTGGATGTGCTCGAGATCGACGCCGCCTCCAACACCGGCATCGACGACATCCGCACGCTGCGCGAGAACGTCAAGTTCGCCCCCGCCCGCGGCCGCTTCAAGATCTACATCATCGACGAGATCCACATGCTCTCGCCGAGCGCCTTCAACGCCTTCCTCAAGACGCTGGAGGAGCCGCCGGCGCACGTGGTCTTCATCATGGCGACCACGGACCCGAAGCGCATCCCGGCGACGGTGCTCTCGCGCTGCCAGCGCTTCGACTTCAAGCCGATCCCCCCCCCGCTCCTGACGGGACACCTGACGGAGATCCTCACCCGGGAGGAGGTGCCCTTCGAGCCGCCGGCGCTGCCGCTGCTGGTGCGCGCGGCGGAGGGCAGCCTGCGGGATGCGCTCTCCCTCCTGGACGCTGCCATCGCTTACGGTGAAGGCCGCCTCGAGGCGGCGAGCGTGGCGAGCCTGCTCGGCTCCTCCTCGCCGGCACAGGTGCGGGCCTTCCTGGGCGCGCTCCTGTCCCGCGACGGGCAGGCGGCGCTCGAGGCCATCGATCGTGTCGCGCGCCAGGGGGAGGACCTCGAGGGGTTCTGCCGGGATGCGACCGAGGCCGCCAGGCGCCTCCTCGTGCTCACGGTGGCGCCCGCGGCCTCCCTGGCCGAGTGCGGGCCGGGGGAGGCCGAGGAGCTCGCCGCCGCGGCCCAGGGGGCATCCGTGGACGAGCTGCTCTATCTGCTCCGGGCGCTCCTCGAGGGGCAAACCGAGATGCGCCGCTCGCCGCTGCCGCGTGTGGAGCTCGAGATCGCGGCCGTCAGGGCCACGCGCCGGCCCCAGCCCCAGGCCATCGAGGCGCTCATCGCCAGGGTGGAAGAGGCGGAGCGGCGGCTTCGCGCGGGCGCCGGGGCTGCCGGGGCCTCCCGCCCCCCCCTGGGGCAGGAGAGCCTGCTCGACCGGCCGGCCGCGAGCCCGCCGCCTCCCCGGCGCGCGCCCGCGCCGGCGAGCCCGCCCGTCTCTGGCGGGAGCGAGCGCGCCCCATCTGCCGCGCCGCGCGCCGAGCCCCCGGCGGAGAGCGCGCCGGCGACCGAGGACCGGGCCGCGGCCACACCGCCGACCTCCGACGGGGCGGAAGCCCTCGCGGAAGGGTGGCAGCGGGTGGTGGGCGCCATCCTCGGGCGCAAGGCCTTGCTGGGAGCCATCCTCCAGCACGCCAGGCCCGTGGCCGTGCGCGATGGGGCGCTCCTGGTGAGCATGGCGGCCAACCCCTTCCACGATCAGCAGCTCGCCGACCCGAGCAGCCGCGAGCTGATCAACCGGGCCGTTCACCAGCACGTGCCGGGCGCCCGCCGGCTCGAGGTGGCTCAGGAGGATGCGCCCGGCTCGGGCGCGCTCAAGCACGCCGCCGTCCAGGCCGTGCTGACGGCCTTCGGCGGCGAGATCGTGGCCGTGCGCCCCCGCGGCGCCGAGGCCCGGATGCCCGAGGAAGGAGAGAGCCAGTGAAAGGCTTCGGCAACCTCATGAAGGAAGCCCAGAAGCTCCAGGCCCAGATGGAGGCGATCCAGGCCGAGGCGGCCAAGAAGAGGGTGGAGGCCACGGCCGGCGGCGGCATGGTCACGGTGGAGGCCAATGGCAAGCAGGAGATCGTCTCCATCAAGATCGACCGGGAGGTCATCAATCCGGACGATGCCCAGATGCTGGAGGACCTGGTCCTGGCGGCCTGCAACGAGGCCTTGCGCAAGTCCAGGGAGATGATGCAGGCCGAGATGGGCAAGCTCTCCGCCGGGCTCAAGATCCCCGGCCTCGGGATGTGATGGCCTACTATCCCGAGCCTGTGGCCCGCCTGATCGAGGCCTTCCAGAAGCTGCCGGGCGTGGGGCCCAAGACCGCCCAGCGCCAGGCCTTCTTTCTCCTCAAGCGCCCGGCCGAGGAGGTGAACGAGCTGGCCGAGGCTCTCCGCGAGCTCAAGACGCGCATCCGCCACTGCCGCGAGTGCTTCAACGTCACGGAGGAGGACCCCTGCCGCATCTGCCGGGATCCGGCGCGGGATGCCCGCGCCCTCTGCGTCGTGGAGGAGCCCAATGACCTCCTGGCGCTGGAGCGGACGGGCGAGTTCCGCGGCCGCTACCATGTGCTCCTCGGGGCGCTGTCGCCGCTGGACGGCATCGGGCCCGAGGACATCAAGGTGCGGGAGCTCCTGGCGCGGCTGGAGGGGCAGGGCCTGGAGGAAGTGATCCTGGCGACGAACCCGAGCGTGGAGGGCGAGGCCACCGCGATCTATCTGGCCAAGCTCCTCAAGCCGCTGGGCTTGCGCGTCACGCGCATCGCCCGGGGGCTCCCGGTGGGGGGCGATCTCGAGTACGCGGACGAGGTGACGCTGTCCAAGGCCCTCGAGGGCCGGAGGGAAATGCGATAGACCCCACACAGTCCGTGGCCCTGACGATCCTGCTCTGGTCCGGCGCGATCTGCTTCGGCTGCTGGTTCCTGGTGGAGCTGATGGACGTGGGCGTGCAGTGGCGGAAGGACAGGGAGATGCGCCGGCGGCCGGGCATGGACGCCCGCCCCGGGGAGTCCGCCTACGAGGAGCGCATGCGGCTGCACGCCGCCCAGCTCGAGGAGGGCGAGTCCCGAGGCGTCCACCCCTGACGGGGGGGCGCCGGCTTGGAGATTCCCCGGGCCTGTGCTACAAAAAAGAGGCTCCGGCGCCCCGCGTTGCGGCATTCCCCGATAGCTCAATGGTAGAGCATCCGGCTGTTAACCGGAGGGTTGTAGGTTCGAGTCCTACTCGGGGAGCCACCCTCGGGACTGACGGTATCGTTGGGCCGTGATGGAGCTCAGCCGGGTGCTCGACGTCCTGCGGGCGTTCGGGCGCGAGCGCGTCGAGTACGTGCTGGTGGGCGGGGTCGCCCTCGCCCTGCATGGCCTCGTCCGGGCGACGCAGGACATCGACCTGTTCGTCGCTCCCTCCCCGGACAATGTCGAGCGCGCGAAGGCGGCGCTGCGGTCGGTGTTCGGGGACCCGAGCATCGACGACATCGCCCCGGGCGACCTCGAAGGCGCCTATCCCACCGTCCGCTTCGTCCCGGACGATGAGTCCTTCGTGATCGACCTGATCGGACGCCTCGGGGACGCCATCCGGTACGAGGACCTCGAGGTCGAGGAGCGTGAGGTCGGCGGGGTCCGGGTCCGGCTCGCCACGCCGCGTACTCTCTATCGCATGAAGAAGGACACGGTGCGACTGATTGACCGGGCCGACGCCGAGGCCCTGAAGCACCGCTTCGCGCTCGAGGAGGACCCCTAGTGCCCGTGCAGAAGTTCCGCTCGCTCGACGAGGCGCGGGAGGCGCTGTGGCTGAGCCCCGCCGACCCGGCCTTCCTCAGCGGCGTGGCGCGGCTCTGGCGACTGGCGGCGGCCCTGGCGCCGCGCCGTTACCCGCGCGGCGTGCACCGCTACCGCTCCATCGCCGAGGCGAACCGGGCGCGAGAGGCCTGGGAGCGACGCTGACGGTCGGCTGGCCAGGCCTGCGCCCGAGCCAGGCCCGCCCGGGGGAGGGAAGGCGCGCGTCGGCCCGCCCTCCGGGAGAGCGCGCAGAGGGCGCGGCGAAGCGGTTGCGCCCGAGGGCCTGCGTGCCGCTGCTCCTCCCATCCCCACGACGAGGTTGTTCACCCCGAGGGTGTAGTGGTATTGGTGTCTGACCCGGGCCCGCAGGGCCCCGTGGGACACCCTCAAGACGCACTGGATCGGAGGGAGGAGCGATGGGCCACGCGGCGCCGGCGGCGGCAGGGCCCCCCGTCATGCGGGCAGGGGGGATCACGCTCCGGTTCGGGGGGGTGCTGGCCCTCTCGGAGGTGTCGATCGAGGTCGGCGCCAGCGAGATCCTCGCGATCATCGGTCCGAACGGCGCCGGCAAGAGCTGCACCCTGAACTGCCTGAACGGCTTCAGCGTGCCGCAGGCGGGGCGGGTCTTCTTCCGGGATCGGGACATCACGGGCATGCCGCCGCATGCCATCGCCGGGCTGGGGGTCGGCCGCACCTTCCAGGGGCTGCAGCTCTTCGCGGGACTCAGCGTCATCGACAACCTCCTGACCGGCCGGCACCTGCACATGCAGACCAATGCGCTCCAGGCCTTCCTCTACCGGGGGCGCGCCCACAGGGAGGAGCTGAGGGAGCGGCGCAAGGTCGAGGAGATCATCGACTTCCTGGAGATCAAGCAGATCCGGCACCGGATGGTCGGGGCGCTCAGCTATGGGCTGCGCAAGCGGGTCGATCTGGGACGGGCGCTCGCGATGGAGCCCCGGGTCCTGCTGATGGACGAGCCGATGGCGGGCATGAACCTGGAGGAGAAGGAGGACATGGCCAGGTTCGTCATCGACATCCGCGAGGCGCTGGACATCCCGATCGTCATCGTGGAGCACGACATGCACGTGGTGATGGACATCGCCGACCGCGTCGTGGTGCTCGACTGGGGGCATGTCATCGCCGAGGGGCGGCCAGCGGCCATCAAGCGGGATGCGGCGGTGGTCACCGCCTACCTGGGCGAGGAGCAGAGGCGGTGAAGGCCCCGGCTCCGCTGCCCGGTGCCTGGAGCGACCTCGACGGGATCCTGGCCGCCGGAGTGTCCACCCTGCCGCAGCTCCTGGCCCACCAGGCGGAGCGGTACCGGGATCGCGTGCTGCACCGGAAGAAGGCGTACGGGATCTGGCAGCGCTACACCTGGGACGAGGTGCTGGGGGAGGTGCGCGCCTTCGCCATGGGCCTGGCCGCGCTGGGGATCCGCCGCGGCGAGACGGTGGCCATCGTCGGGGAGAACGAGCCGGAGCTGTTCTGGAGCCAGTACGCCGCCCAGGCCATCGGCGCCCAGGTCGTCTGCCTCTACCCGGACCTGACGACGGCGCAGATGGAATACGTGCTGCTGCACTCCGAGGCGGTGACCGTGGTGTGCGAGGACCAGGAGCAGGTGGACAAGGCCCTCGAGCTTTCGCCGAAGCTCCCTGCCGTTCACACGATCGTCTACTGGGACGAGCGTGGCATGTGGACATACCGCCACCCCAAGCTGCGGACCTTCCGCCAGGTGCAGGATGAGGGGCGCGGATCCCTGCAGCAGAGCCCCGGCGCCTTCGACGCGGCAGTGGCGGCAGGCCGGAGCGACGAGGTGGCCGTCCTGAGCTACACCTCCGGCACCACTGGTCTGCCCAAGGCGTGCATCCTGACCCACCGCAACATGCTCGAGGGGCCCAGCCGCCTGATGGGCGTGCTGCGCTTCACGCCGTTCACGCGGTACCTCTCCTACATCTCGCCCGCCTGGGCCACCGAGCAGTTCTTCGGGCTGACACTCGGACTGCTCGTGCCCTTCGTGGTCAACTTCCCGGAGGAGCCCGAGACGGTGCAGGAGAACATCCGCGAGATCGGCACCGAGGCCGTCGTTCTGAGCCCGCGCCAGTGGGAGAGTCTGGCCTCCCTGGTGGCAGCCAAGATGATGGATACGGGCCCCCTCCGGCGGGCCTGCTACGACGCCGGGATGGCGGTGGGGCGCCGGGTGAACCTGGCGAGGCTGTACGGCACGCGGGCTCCCGTGTGGTGGCGGGCCCTCTACCTGGTCGCGGACCGGCTGCTCCTGCGCCATCTCCGAGACAACCTCGGGCTGCAGTCGGCGACCCTGGCGCTGTCGGGGGGGTCGGGCATGGCGCCGGATGTCTTCCGCTTCTTCCACACCATGGGGGTGCCGCTGCGCAACGTCTACGGCACGACGGAGATGGGGCTCTTCACCTTGCACCAGGGCGACGCCTACGACCTCGAGACGGTCGGGACGTGGCTGCCGGTGCACCCGCAGCTCGGCGCGCCGCTGGAGATGCGGGTCACCGGCGAGGGCGAGCTCCTGGTCCGCGGCGGCGCGGGTTTCTCGGGCTACTACAAGAACCCCGAGGCCACCGCCGGGAAGCTCGTGGAGGGCTGGTACCGGACCGAGGACGCGGTCCATCCCACCGACACCGGGGAGCTGGTCTACCTGGAGCGGCTCGAGGACATGCGGCAGCTGGCCACGGGCCACCGCTACCCGCCGCAGTTCATCGAGAACCGGCTGCGCTTCAGCCCCTTCATCAAGGACGCCATGACGCTGGGCGACCAGGAGCGGCCGTTCGTGGCCGCCTTCATCAACATCGACGCCAATACCCTGGGCCGGTGGGCCGAGCAGCGGGGCATCGGCTACACCACCTTCACCGACCTGTCGCAGAATCCCCGCATCCGCGATCAGATCCGGCGGGAGGTGCAGCAGGTCAACGAGCTCCTGCCTCCCGGCTCGCGCGTGAAGCGCTTCGTCAACCTGCCCAAGGAGCTCGACCCGGACGAGGACGAGCTCACCCGGAGCCGGAAGCTCAGGCGCGCCCACCTGGAGGGGAAGTACGCGCCGTTCATCGCCGCGATCTACGGGGGCCAGCGCGAGTATTCCGCGGAGGTGCCCATCAAGTACCAGGACGGGCGGATCGGCCTGCTCACCGCCGCGGTCTGCGTCAACGACATCGAGGGCGAGGGGCCCTCGGCGGAGCCGGCGGCAGGCCGCCCCCGGCTCGCGGAGGCGGGCCGTGGCTAGTCTCATCGGGTACGTGGTCAACGGCGCCCTGGCCGGACTCCTCTACGCGCTCATCGCCATGAGCTTCGTGATCATCTACCGGTCGGCGCGTGTCTTCAACTTCGCCCAGGGCGAGATCGTCGTGGTGGGGGCCTTCGTGGTCTGGACCTTCATGTCGGTCCTGGACTTCCCGTGGTGGGTCTCGGTGCCGCTGGCGCTCGGCGCGAGCCTCCTGCTGGGGCTTTTCATCGAGCGGCTCATCCTGCGGCCGCTGGTGGGCGAGGAGCTCTTCGCCTTCGTCATGGTGACGATCGGCCTGCTGATCTTCATCCGCGGGGTGGTGCTGGTGGCCTGGGGGCCGGAGGTCCGCTTCTTCCCCGCCGTCCTGCCGCTGGCGGCCATCAAGGTGGGCCCGCTGGTGCTGGACCGGGCGCTGGTCCTGGGGGGCGCCGCCACCCTGGTCCTCGCCGCGATCACCTCGTGGTTCTTCAATCGCACGCAGGCGGGGCTCGAGATGACGGCCGTGGCCGAGAACCACCAGATCGCGCTGTCGCTGGGGATCTCCGTGAAGCGCTCCATCGCCATCGCGTGGGGGGTGAGCGGCGTGCTGTCCACGCTGGCGGCCATCATCTTCCTCAATGGCAAGGGGATGACCTTCCTCGCCTCCGACATCGGCTTCGCCGCTCTCCCGGTGGCGCTCCTCGCCGGGCTCGAGTCCATCGGGGGCGTGGTCCTCGGGGGGCTCATCGTGGGGATCGCCGTCGGGCTGGCCGCCTACTTCCTGGATCCGATCTTCCAGGGAGGCGTCGCCTCCGTCTTCCCCTTCGTCATCATGGTCATCATCCTGCTGATCCGCCCCTCCGGCCTCTTCGGCTGGAAGACCATCGAGCGGATCTGACCCCATGACCTTGCCGGCTGGCGTCCACGCCGAGACCTACGATCAGGACCGCGCGCTGATCCGCACGCCGGGGCAGTGGATCTGGTTCGCCGCCCTCCTGGCCGGGCTCCTCCTCCTCCCGCTCCTGGGGTCGGGCAAGGCCATCGGGATCGCCAACGTGATCGGCATCACCCTGGTGGCCGTCGTGGGGCTGCAGCTCACCTCCGGCTTCGCGGGCCAGATCAACATGGGGCAGTCGGCGTTCATGGGGGTCGGCGCCTATGCCTGCGGGGCGCTGGCGGTGAACCTCCAGATGCCGTTCTGGCTGACGCTGCCCATCAGCGGCATCAGCGCCGCCGTCTTCGGCGCCGTGTTCGGCCTGGCCGCGCTGCGCATCAAGGGCTTCTACCTGGCGCTGACCACCATCGCGGCGCAGTACATCTTCAGCTTCGCGATGCTCAAGCTCCCCAAGGCGTGGTTCGGCCAGGCGGAAGGGTTGCGCCTGGACGCCGCGGCGCTTGGCGGCTATGCTCTCGACACCGACGTGCGCATCTACTACCTCGTGCTGCTGGTCGCGGTGGTCATGACCTACGGCGCCTGGGGGGTGGCGCGCAGCCGTCCCGGGCGCGCCTTCGTCGCGGTGCGCGACAACGACAACGCCGCCGAGGTCATCGGCATCAACGTCTTCTACTACAAGACGCTGGCCTTCTTCATCGGCGCCTTCTACGCGGGCATCGCCGGGGGGCTGTGGGCCTACTACGTGCGCTACGTGCAGGCCGACCAGTTCACCCTGTGGCTCTCGGTGTGGTACATCGGCATGCTCATCGTGGGCGGCATGGGCTCCGTGCTCGGCGCCATCGTCGGGACGGTGGTCATCCGGCTGCTGCAGGACCTCATCACGGTCGTGGGACCGGAGATGGTGGAGGCGTTCCCGCGCCTGGGCGGCCAGTTCGTGTTCGCGGCCATGAACATGCTGCTGGGCGGCATGATCATCGCGTTCGTCATCTTCGAGCCGCGCGGGCTGGTGCACCGCTGGAACATCCTGAAGGAGAGCTACCGGATCTGGCCGTTTCCACACTGATCCCGCTGAGGCGATCGCATGGCGATGCTGCTCGAGCTGAACAACGTGGAGGTCGTGTACAGCGACGTGATCCTCGTCCTCAAGGGGATCAATCTCGCCGTGGACGGGCGGCAGATCGTCGCCTTGCTGGGCGCCAACGGGGCCGGCAAGACCACCACGCTGAAGGCCGTCTCCGGGCTGCTGCACTCCGAGGACGGCAAGGTGACCGCGGGCGTGATCCAGTTCCAGGGCGTGCCCATCCACCATGAAGAGCCGCAGAACCTGGTGCGCCGGGGGCTGGTGCAGGTCATGGAGGGACGGAGGATCCTGCCCCACATGACGGTGGAGCAGAACCTGCTGGTGGGGGGGAAGGTGCTGAAGAGCCGCCAGGAACGGCTCGACGCCCTGGACAAGGCCTACGGCTACTTCCCGCAGCTGGCGAAGATGCGGCAGCGCGTCTCCGGGTACCTCTCGGGCGGGGAGCAGCAGATGCTCGTGATCGGCCGGGCCTTGATGGCGAGGCCCAGGCTGATCCTGCTCGACGAGCCGTCCCTGGGCCTGGCCCCGATGCTCGTGACCGAGATCTTCGAGCTGGTCGAGCGACTGCGGCAGCAGGAGGGGATCGCCTTCCTCGTGGTCGAGCAGAACGCCAACATGGCGCTGGGCATCGCCGATCACGGGTACGTGATGGAGAACGGCCGGATCGTGCTGGCCGGCACGGGCCGTGAGCTGCGCGACAACGAGGACATCAAGGAGTTCTATCTCGGCATGAGCCTGTCGGGGCACGGCAAGAGCTTCAAGGACGTGAAGCACTACAAGCGTCGCAAGCGATGGCTGGGATGAGGCCCGGGGCGACGCGACATCCTCTCCAGGAGGGCACCCGATGAGAACGTTGTGGCATGGGTTGGCGATGGGCCTGGCAGCCCTGATGAGCGTGGCGGCGGGGACGCCCGCGGCAGCCGCGGAGACCGAGTACCGCATCCCGGCGCTGAGCGACTTCTCGGGACCGTTCGCGGACGTCACGAAGCACCTGGTGTCCCGGGACGCCGTGGTCAAGTGGTGGAGCGACACCGAGGGCAAGAAGCTCGGCATCAAGCTCAGCGTGAAGAGCTACGACACCCGGTACGATGGCACCGTGGTGGCCAGCATGTGGCCCGGCATCCTCGCCGATCTCAAGCCCATCATCGGCCTGGGCCTCGGCGGGGCGGACCTGGCGGCGCTGCAGCAGCGGCTGCCCAAGGACAAGGTGCCGGTGGTCTACAGCACCCCCGGCTACGGGTTCGGGTGGCTGCCCAACCAGTGGGTCTTCAACCCGCGGGCGACCTATGTCCACGAATGGTCGGCGGCGCTGGTCTGGTACGCCGGTCAGAGCCCGCAGCGGCGGCCGCTGAGGGTGGCGTTCATGTCCACGCAGTCCTCCCCCGCCTTCGTGGACTTCGTCAACGGGATCACGAAGTACATCAAGACCGTGCTCGAGCCGAAGGGGGTGGCCACGGTGGTCGCCACCGAGTGGGTGGAGATCCAGCCCGTGGACGTCTCCAGTCAGATGAAGAAGATCATCGACGCCAAGGCCGATATCATCGTCGGCACCGCGACCACCGCCATGTCCGCCGCGGCCCTCAGGGCGGAGCAGCTCCATGGCGTGAACATCCCGACCCTGGCCGCGCCGTGGCACACGATCTGGCCGCTGGCGCAGGCGATGAAGAGCTATGCCCCGTGGGAGGGGCACATGGTGGCCACCGGGATCGTGTCCATCGCCGAGAAGGACTCCAGGGCCCACCAGTTCTACCAGGTGCTCGCCAAGGGCTACGGGCTGCCGGCGGAGTGGAACCCGCTGAGCCTGCTGGGCGTCAGCCAGGGGCTCTTGGCCGTGCGGGCCGTGGAACATGCGGCCAGGAAGGTGGGGGCCGACAAGCTGACCGGCGAGGCGGTGTACGAGGCGCTCTCGACCGGCACCTTCACCGAGGACGAGCTGATGGGCGTACTGCCGACGCTGCACTTCACCAAGGAGGCACCGTTCCCCCTCAGGGGCGGCAAGGTGCAGGTGGAGACGGTGAAGAACGGCAAGTACCAGCTCGCCACGCCGGGCTGGCTGCCCATTCCCGCGGACATCGTCAAGTGGTGATCTGACTTGGCCGCGGCGGGCTTGCGGTCGAGGAGCGGGCGGAGGAGGGCGGCAGCGGGGCGCCACCGCCTTTGCTCACGGGGGCTCGGCGGCCCGCGCATAGGAGGCCAGCCGGCGATCGTGCTCGACGAGTCCTCGCGGCAGTCGCGCCGCCATGGTCAGGAGCGCGTCCCGCTCGCCCTGCCGCCACCACCGTCGCCAGCCCGCGGCGAGCGCCTCGATGTCGTCTGTGGTGGCTGCATCCGGCGCGGCGGCGAGGGTCTCGAAGCGTCGCAGGAGCGCCTCCTCGCCCGGGGTCGGCACGTGAGGAAGCCTCAGGCACAGCGCCCGGAGCGCTGCCACGGCGTGGAGCGCCCGTGCTGCATCGCCTGGAGGGGTCACGGCTCGGGTCCCAGGGCCTCGAGGTCGGCGCGGTCTTGAGCCGATCCGCGAAGCCGCTTGAGCGTCCTGAGTCCCGAGGGGCTGACGAGCCACAGGCGCTGGCCCTCCCAGGCCACCGCCTGCCTGTCCTCGAGGAGGGCTGCCAGGGGGGGATCATTGGGCAGGAGCAGGTCCACAGGAAGGAGATCGACGCCGGCGATCTTGATCAGCCGCTGGATCTCCAGCCGGCCGGCGGCGACCCGCATGGGTGCGCCGGCGCGCCGGAAGCCGAGGGATTCGAGCCCGGCGCAGGCGCGCTCGAGATGGTCGCGGGAAAGCAGGAGATCCACGTCCTCCGTGGCGCGAGGCGTCGCATAGATCGAGACGGCGAGCCCACCGGCGAGGGCGTGAGGAATCCCGGCCGAGTCGAGGCAGTGGACGATCGCGCGCAGCTCCGCGTAGAGGTCGAGCATGCGGGACGACGATAGCACAGGCGGCGAGTGGGTGGTCCGGGCCCTCAGGGCCGAGGGCGTGCGCCATGTCTTCGGCATTCCCGGCGTCCACAACCTCGCCATCTACGACGCCCTCCTCCGCCAGCAGGAGATCACCCATATCCTCGCCCGCCACGAGCAGGGCGCGGGCTTCATGGCCGACGGCTACGCGCGGGCCTCGGGCCGCCCCGGCGTGGTCGTGGTCACCAGCGGCCCCGGGGCCACCAACACGCTGACGCCGCTGGTGGAGTCCTGGGCGGGCTCGCAGCCCGTGCTGGTTCTCATGTCCGACATCCCGCTGGGGCTCATCGGCCGCGACCTGGGCGCGCTTCACGAGGTGCCGAACCAGATCGACTGCTTCAGGCCCGTCGCGCGGTGGGCCGAGACGATCAAGGACGGGGGCGCCGTCGCCGAGGCCGTGCAGCGCGCCTTCCGGCTCTTCAGAAGCGAGCGCCCGGGTCCCGTGGCGCTGTCCCTGCCGGTCGACCTCCTGACGGCGAGGACGCAGGGAGGGATCGCCGCGCCGGCGGGCTCCCGCCCCGGCTGCGACAGGGCGCTGATCGCGCGCGCCGCCGACCTGCTGCGCCGCGCGAGGCGGCCGGCCGTCATCGCAGGTGGCGGCGTGATCGCGGCCGAGGCGGGCGGGGAGCTCGGCGCCCTCGCGCGACGGCTCGGGGCTCCCGTCATCACGACGGTGATGGGACGGGGGGCTGTCCCCGACAGCGATCCCCGCTGGCTCGGCGTCCTGCCCAACAAGCTCGCCTCGGGGCCTGCGCTGGCGGCGGCCGATGTGGTGCTGGCCGTGGGCTGCCGCTTCGCCCACCGCTCGACGCAGGGCCTCCTCCTCAACCTGTCCTTCACCGCCGACCAGACGCTGATCCACCTGGACCTGGACCCGTCGGTGCCGGGGAAGATCTTCACGCCGAGCCTGGCCATCCTGGGCGATGCGCGGGATGGCCTCGGCGCCCTCGTGGAGGCGCTGGGAGAGGGAAGGGCAGAGACCGGCTGGGACTGGACATGGCTGGCGGGGCTCAGAGCGGCGCGCTCTCCGCGCTACAGCGCCGAGGCCGGTCGCCTCATCCGCCTCCTGCGCGCAGGGCTTGCGCATGACGCCATCGTGGTGAGCGATCAGACGGGGATCAATTACTGGATGGAGTGGCATTTCCCTGTGCTGGCCCCCCGCACCTTCCTCTATCCCGTGGGCTCGGCCACGCTCGGCTATGGCGTGCCGGCGGCCATCGGCGCCAAGGTCGCCCATCCCGATAGACAGGTGATCGCGGTGGTGGGGGACGGCGGCTTCCTCTTCTCGGTGAACGAGCTGGCCACCGCGGTGAAGTACGGCCTGGGCGTCGTCTTCCTCGTGCTGAACGACCAGCGCTACGGCGCCATCAAGTATCTCCAGGAGGCGATGTTCGGCCGCTGGGGCGAGGCCGACCTGGCCAACCCGGACTTCCCGGCTCTGGCCCGCGCCTTCGGCGCCGCGGGCGAGCGCGTGGAGGGCCTGGACGATCTGCCGCGGGCCCTCGCCGCGGCGCTGTCCCGGCCCGGGCCCACGGTGCTCGAGCTGCCGCTCGCCATCGCCCCGCCCTGGGACCTGTGAGGGTGGAGGGTCTTGTCGCCGATGTGGCTATTCGGTCGAGCGGCGACGGATGAAAGGAATGCGCGGCCACACGCCGGGAGGGGCCATGAAGCGACGCGTGCTGGACCGGGTGCGCACCGCCCGGGCCTGGCTCTTCGCCTTGACCACTGGCATCGTGGTCCTCTGGACGGCGCTGCGGCCTCGCTTCGGCCAGGACCCCTCCTATCATCGCTTTGCGGACGCGAGAACCCTGCTCGGCGTTCCGAACGCCTTCGATGTCCTGTCCAACGTCGCCTTCGCCGCGGTCGGCATCGCGGCGCTTCTGTTCCTGGCACGCCGCCCGGAGGCTTTCGTCGACCGGCGCGAGCGGCTCCCGTGGCTCGTGCTGTTCGTCGGCGTCGCCCTCACGAGCGTCGGATCGGCTTGGTATCACCTCGCGCCTGACAACACGCGCCTCGTCTGGGACCGCCTGCCCATGACGCTGGGGTTCATGGGACTCTTCGCAGCGCTTCTCACCGAGCGGGTATCGGTGCGGGTCGGCTTGGCGCTCCTGCCCGCGCTCCTCCTGGCCGGGCTCACGAGCGTCGCGTACTGGCACGTGACCGAAGCGGCTGGCCGCGGCGACCTCCGGCCCTACTCCCTCGTGCAGTTCTACCCGCTCCTGGCGATCCCCTTGCTCCTCGCGCTCTTCCCGGCGCGCTACACGGGTGCCGCCGAC
>MGBV01000220.1:0-2846 GCA_001788415.1 Candidatus Rokubacteria bacterium GWC2_70_16
TACGCGGATCTGGACAAGGTCAACCCCGGGTCGGTGATCCTCTCGGGCGAGATGCTGCTCCGCTACATCGGGTGGACCGAGGCGGCCGACCGGATCATCGCCGGGCTCGAGAAGACCATCCAGCACAAGGTCGTGACCTATGACTTCGCGCGGCTGATGGAGGGGGCCACGGAGGTCAAGTGCTCCGAGTTCGCCACTGCCATCATCAAGAACATGGAGGGACCGTAATGGGCGCGCGGGCAAAGCTCACCGTCGTCGGCGCCGGCAACGTCGGCGCCTCTGTCGCGCAGTACGCCGTCGAGAAGGAGCTGGGGGACGTCGTTCTGGTGGACGTGCTCGAGGGCATCCCCCAGGGCAAGGCGCTGGACCTGGCCCAGGCCGGGCCGGTGCACCACTACGACTCGCGCCTGGTCGGCAGCAACGGCTACGACGAGACGGCCGGGTCGGACATCGTGGTCATCACCGCAGGGCTGGCCCGGAAGCCGGGCATGACGCGGGACGACCTCCTCTTCAAGAACGCCGAGATCGTCGGCGCCGTGGTGGAGCAGGTCGCCGCCAAGTCGCCGGAGGCGATCCTCATCCTCGTGACGAACCCCCTGGACGCCATGGTCCAGCTCGCCTGGCAGAAGTCGGGCTTCCCGCCGCAGCGGGTGGTGGGCATGGCCGGCATCCTGGACTCGGCGCGCTTCCGCACCTTCATCGCCCAGGAGCTCGCCGTCTCGGTGGAGAACGTGACGGCCTTCGTCCTCGGCGGCCACGGCGACACCATGGTGCCGCTGCCGCGCTACTCGACGGTCGCCGGGATCCCCATCACCGACCTCCTGCCGGCGGACCGCATCGAAGCCCTCGTCAAGCGCACCGCCAACGGGGGTGCCGAGATCGTCGCCCTGCTCAAGTCCGGGAGCGCCTACTACGCCCCCGCGGCGGCGACGGTGGAGATGGTGGAGGCCATTCTCAAGGACAAGAAGAAGATCCTGCCCTGCGCCGCGTACCTCGACGGCCAGTACGGCGTGAAGGGCCTCTACGTGGGCGTGCCCGTGAAGCTCGGCCGGAGCGGCGTCGAGCAGATCATCGAGATCAAGCTCACGGCGGAGGAGCAGGCGGCATTCCAGAAGTCCGCCGGCGCGGTGCGCGAGCTGGTGGACAAGCTGAAGCTCTAGGGGCCGCCGCGGGCACGGCCATGAGAGACATCCACGCCTCGTCCATCACGGATGCGGTCAAGAAGCTCTGCATGGAGGCGAATTACGAGCTCGAGCCGGACATGCTGCGGGCCTTCGACCGGGCGCTCCAGACGGAGCGCTCGGCCGCCGGCCGGCAGGTGCTCCAGATCCTGAAGGACAACGCCGAGCTGGCCCGGACGAAGAAGATCCCGTACTGCCAGGACACGGGCTTCGTGGTCTGCTTCGTCGAGCTGGGGCAGGACGTCCACGTGACGGGCGGGCTCCTAGCGGATGCCGTCAACGCGGGCGTGCGCCAGGGCTACACGGAGGGCTACCTCCGCGCCTCCATCGTCCGCTCGCCTTTCGACCGGGTGAACACGGGGGACAACACCCCGGCCGTCGTGCACGTGGAGGTCGTGCCCGGCGCCGCGCTCAAGATCCAGATCATGACCAAGGGCGGCGGCTGCGAGAACCGCTCGAAGTACAAGATGCTCACCCCGGCCGAGGGGGTGGAGGGCGTCAAGGCCTGGGTGCTCGAGTGCATCAAGACCGCGGGCCCGGATGCCTGCCCGCCGCTGATCGCCGGCGTGGGCATCGGCGGCACCTTCGAGAAGGCGGCGATCTTGTCCAAGAAGGCGCTGTTCCGGGAGCTGGGCACGCCTCACCCCGACCCCGCCGTGGACGCCCTCGAGAAGGAGCTGCTGGACCGCGCCAACCGCCTCGGCATCGGCCCCCAGGGCTATGGCGGCGACACCACGGCGCTGGGCATCCACATCCTCACCTACCCGTGCCACATCACCAGCCTGCCGGTGGCCGTGACCATCGAGTGCCACGCGCACCGACACAAAGAGGTGACGCTGTGATCACCACGGCTGCCGACGGGATCAAGGACATCACCCCGCCGCTCACGGACGCCGACATGGACGGGCTCAAGGCAGGCGACCGCGTCCGCATCACGGGGGTGCTCTACACCGCCAGGGATGCCGCCCACGGCCGGCTCCTGCCGCTGGTCGAGGCGGGCAAGCCCCTGCCCATCGACATCCGCGGGCAGATCATCTACTACACGGGCCCCTCGCCGGCCCGCCCGGGTGAGGTCGTGGGCTCCATCGGCCCCACCACCGCCAGCCGCATGGACAAGTACACCCCCACGCTCCACGCCCTCGGCCTCAAGGGGACCATCGGCAAGGGGGGGCGCTCCCAGCCGGTGAAGGACGCGCTCCGGCAGCACAAGGCGGTGTACCTCGGCGCCATCGGCGGGGCGGGCGCGGTGCTCTCGCGCTTCGTCAAGACGCTCGAGGTCGTCGCCTACGAGGACCTGGGGACGGAGGCCATCCGGCGGCTCGAGGTGGAGGGCTTCCCCGCCATCGTGATCAACGACTGCCACGGCGGCGATCTCTACCAGGACGGCATGAAGCAGTTCGCGCGCGACTGAGAGAATGCGAGGACACCGATGAGCCAACACACCTTCGGCAACCAGCGGGGCGAGGTGATCCCGGGGGCGACCCTGCGTACCGACGCGTGGTGGATCGAGCCCGCGCTGGTGCTCCTGCTCCTGGGGAGCTTCGTGGTGTACGCCACGTGGGTCGCGCTCCAGAACGCGCACTACTACGCGGCGCCGTACCTCTCCCCCTTCTACTCTCCCTGTCTGTCCACCGGCTGCCAGCACGTGACGTTGCCGCTGATCGG
>MGBV01000220.1:2871-23962 GCA_001788415.1 Candidatus Rokubacteria bacterium GWC2_70_16
GCAAGGCCTACTACCGCTCCTTCTTCGGCTCCCCACCGGGCTGCGCGGTGCGGGACGTGGCGAAGGGCTACACGGGCGAGACGCGCTTCCCCTTCATCCTGCAGAACATCCACCGCTACTTCTTCTGGCTCTCGCTGGTGATCCTGGTCTTCCTCTGGTGGGACGCGATCCTCGCCTTCCGCTTCCCCGACGGCGTCGGCATCGGGGTGGGGACGCTGGTGCTCCTGCTCAATGCGGCGCTCCTCACGCTGTACTCCATCTCCTGCCACTCGTGCCGGCACCTCTGCGGCGGGCATCTCGACGCCTTCCACACGCGGCCCGCCAAGTACTCGCTCTGGCGCACCATCAGCCGGCTGAACGAGCGGCACATGCTCTTCGCCTGGATCAGCCTCATCTGGGTGGGACTGACGGACGTGTACGTGCGGCTGCTCTCCATGGGCGTCATCCGGGATCTCCGGTTCTTCTAGCGCGATGCCTTTCCCCCGGGAGGTTCGCTAATGGCTGCCGACGCGAAGTACGAGACCCACGAGTACGACGTTCTCGTCATCGGGGCCGGCGGCGCCGGGCTCCGCGCGGCGATCGAGGCCTCGGCGCAAGGTGTCCGGACGGCGCTCGTCTGCAAGTCGCTCCTGGGCAAGGCCCACACGGTCATGGCCGAGGGGGGCATGGCCGCGGCCATGGGCAATGTCTGGAAGGAGGACAGCTGGCAGGTCCACTTCCGCGACACCATGCGCGGCGGCAAGATGCTCAACAACTGGCGCATGGCCCAGCTCCACGCCCAGGAGTCGCCCGACCGGGTGCTCGAGCTCGAGGAGTGGGGGGCGCTCTTCGACCGGACGAAGGCCGGCCTCATCTCGCAGCGCGACTTCGGCGGGCACCGGTACGCGCGCCTGGCCCATATCGGTGACCGCACCGGGCTCGAGATGATCCGCACGCTCCAGCAGCACGCCGTGCACAAGGGCCTGGACGTGCACATGGAGTGCAACGTCCAGCGGCTCCTCATGGATGGCGGGCGCATCGCGGGCGCGGTGGGCTACTTCCGCCCCACGGGCCAGCTCGTGGTCTTCAAGGCCAAGGCGGTGGTGCTGGGCACGGGCGGGGTGGGGAAATCGTGGAAGTTCACCTCGAACTCCTGGGAGTGCACGGGCGACGGCATCCGGCTGGCGCTGGAGGCGGGCGCCGAGCTCATCGACATGGAGTGCATCCAGTTCCACCCCACGGGCATGGTCTGGCCGCCCAGCGTGCGCGGCATCCTGGTGACGGAGGGCGTGCGCGGCGACGGCGGGACGCTCAAGAACGCGGAAGGCAAGCGCTTCATGTTCGAGTACATCCCCGAGTTCTTCAAGGCGGAGACGGCGGATACCGAGCAGGAGGCGGATGCCTGGTACGAGGACAAGAAGAACCGGCGGACGCCCGATCTGCTGCCCCGCGACGAGGTGGCCCGGGCGATCAACTCCGAGGTGAAGGCCGGCCGCGGCACCCCCCACGGCGGCGTCTTCCTCGACATCGCCTCGCGGCGGTCGGCCGACTACATCCGCAAGCGGCTGCCCTCCATGTACCACCAGTTCAAGGAGCTGGCGGACGTGGACATCACCAAGGAGTCCATGGAGGTCGGCCCCACCTGCCACTACCTCAACGGCGGGATCCGGGTGGACGCCGACAGCACGGCCACCTGCGTGCCCGGGCTCTTCGCGGCGGGCGAGGTGGCAGGGGGGCTCCACGGCTCGAACCGGCTCGGCGGCAACTCGCTCTCCGACCTCGTGGTCTTCGGGCGCCGGGCCGGGCTCCACGCCGCGCAGTACGTCAAGGCGCTGAGCGGCCGGCTCGCCGTGGACGCGGGCCAGGTGGAGGCGGGCGTGGAGGGCATCCTGATGCCCTTCCAGGGCAAGGGCAACGAGAACCCGTACGCGATCCACGCCGATCTCCAGGAGTGCATGCAGGCCCTGGTGGGCATCATCCGCGCCGAGGGCGAGCTCAAGAAGGCGCTGGAGGAGATCGCGGTCTTCAAGCAGCGGGTGGGCCGCGTCAAGGTCGAGGGCGGCCGGGCCTTCAACCCCGCCTGGCACCTGACGCTGGACCTGCACGCCATGCTGGCCGTCTCCGAGGCCACCGCCCTGGCCGCCCTCGAGCGGAAGGAGAGCCGCGGCGGCCACACCCGGGACGACTATCCCAAGGCCGATCCGACGTGGGGCAAGGTCAACGTGGTCGTGTGCCGGAAGAACGGCGAGATCAGCGTCTCCCCGGAGCCCATCCCGGAGATGCCCGACGACCTCAAGACGCTCTTCGAGGAGAAGAAATAATGGCCGCCTCCGAAGTCACGATGCGGGTGTGGCGCGGCGACGCCAAGGGCGGCGCCTTCAAGGAGTACCGGGTCCAGTCCCAGGAGGGCATGGTGGTCCTGGACGTGATCCACGCCATCCAGGCTGCTCATGCCGGGGACCTCGCCGTGCGCTGGAACTGCAAGGCCGGCAAGTGCGGCTCCTGCAGCGCCGAGATCAACGGCAAGCCGCGGCTCATGTGCATGACGCGGATGAACACCTTCACCCCCGGCGAGACCATCAGCGTGGCGCCGATGAAAACCTTCCCGCTCATCCGGGACCTCGCGACGGACGTCACCTTCAACTTCGAGAAGGCGAAGACGATTCCCGCTTTCAGGCCCGGACCCAGGGAACCCGACGGCACCCGGCGCATGTTCCAGGAGGACATCGAGCGCGGCCAGGAGTTCCGCAAGTGCATCGAGTGCTTCCTGTGCCAGGACGTCTGCCACGTCATCCGCGACCACGAGGAGAACAAGGCGGCCTTCGCCGGCCCGCGCTTCCTCATGCGGCTGGCGGAGCTGGACATGCACCCGCTGGACACCCACCACCGCAAGGACCTCGCCCGGCTCAAGGCGGGTCTCGGGTTCTGCAACATCACGAAATGCTGCACCGAGGTCTGCCCCGAGCACATCCACATCACCGACAACGCCATCATTCCGCTCAAGGAGCGCATCGTGACCGAGTACTACGACCCCGTCGTCTGGGCCCTGCGCAAGCTCGGAGTGAGACGATGAGACGGAGTGTCCGCGGTTGGGGGAGTGCGGGGGCCATTTCGAGGCCCCCGCAGATGGCAGATGATCGGGCCCGTCACCTCGCGGAGCTCTTGACGTGAAAGTGCACGAGTACCAGGCCAAGGCGATCCTGCGCGAGTTCGGCGTCCCGGTGCCCGGCGGGGAGGTGGCCGAGACGCCGGCCGAGGCGCGGGCCATCGCCGAGCGGCTCGGCGGCAAGGGGGTCGTGAAGGCGCAGGTGCATGCGGGCGGGCGGGGCAAGGCGGGCGGCGTGAAGCTCGCCGACGACCCCGCGGCGGCCGAGGCCGCCGCGCGCCAGATCCTCGGCATGATGCTCAAGACCCCGCAGACACCGCCCGAGGGCATCAAGGTCCTCAGGGTGCTGGTGGAGGAGGCCTCGCCCATCGCCACGGAGCTCTACCTCTCCATGACGCTCGACCGGGCGCGCGCCCGGCACGTGGTCATGGCCTCCCAGGCGGGCGGCATGGAGATCGAGGAGGTCGCCGCCAGCCACCCGGAGAAGATCATCCGCGAGTGGGCCGACCCGGCGCTGGGGCTCCAGCCCTTCCAGGCGCGCGCGCTGGCCTTCGGGCTGGGACTGTCGGGGGATCAGTTCAAGACGGGCGTGGGGCTGATCCTGAGCCTCTTCCGCGCCTACCTGGAGAAGGACTGCTCGCTGGCCGAGATCAACCCGCTGGTGGTGACGCGGGACGGGCGGGTGCTGGCGCTGGACGCCAAGCTCAACTTTGACGACAGCGCGCTCTACCGCCACAAGGAGATCGTGGCGCTCCGCGACCTCAACGAGGAGGACCCGCTCGACGTCGAGGCCTCGAAGCACGGCCTCAACTACATCAAGCTCGACGGCAATGTCGGGTGCATGGTGAACGGGGCGGGGCTCGCCATGGCGACCATGGACATCATCAAGCTGGCGGGTGGCCAGCCGGCCAACTTCCTCGACGTGGGCGGTGGGGCCTCGCCGGAGCAGATCGAGAACGCCTTCCGCATCCTCTCCTCGGACGGGAGCGTGAAGGCCGTGTTCATCAACGTGTTCGGCGGCATCCTCCGCTGCGACCGGCTCGCGGAGGGTGTCATCACCGCCGTCAAGAAGCTGGGTCTCAAGATGCCCGTGGTGGTCCGCATGGAGGGCACCAACGTGGAGCTGGGCAAGAAGATGCTCGCCGAGTCCGGGCTCAACTTCACGAGCGCCGACGACATGGGCGGAGGCGCCGCCACGGTCGTCGCCCTGGCCCGCAGCGCACGGTAGAGTGCACGCCCCGATGAGGCCCGCAGGGCCGAAGAGGCCAAGCCGCAACCCGAGATCATCCACGTTCAGGCAACATGGTCAGAGGCCCGCAGGGCCGAAGAGGCCAAACCGCACACCATGCGACATCACATTCAGGCGTGATAAATGAGTATCTTAGCCAACAGCGCCACCAAAGTCGTCGTCCAGGGCATCACCGGCAAGGAAGGCACCTTCCACGCCCTCCGCTGCAAGGAGTACGGGACGCAGGTGGTGGGCGGTGTCACACCCGGCAAGGGCGGCACGACCCACGAGGGCTTCCCAGTCTGGAACACGGTGGAGGATGCGGTCCGGGACGCGGGCGCGGACTGCGCGCTGATCTTCGTTCCGCCGCCGGCCGCGGCCGACGCCATCATGGAGGCCGCCGACGCGGGCGTGCCGCTCATCGTCTGCATCACCGAGGGCGTCCCCGTGGCCGACATGGTCCGGGTCAAGGCGTATCTGACCGGGACGCAGAGCCGGCTCATCGGCCCCAACTGCCCCGGGCTCATCTCGCCGGGGAAGGCGAAGATCGGGATCATGCCGGGGCATATCCACAAGGAGGGCCCCGTGGGGGTGGTCTCGCGCAGCGGCACCCTCACTTACGAAGTGGTGCACCAGCTCACGCTGCGCGGCCTGGGCCAGTCCTCCTGCATCGGCATCGGCGGCGACCCGGTGAACGGCACGACCTTCATTGACGTCCTCCGCCTCTTCCAGGACGATCCGGAGACCTCCGCCATCATGCTGATCGGCGAGATCGGCGGGACGGCGGAGGAGGAGGCCGCGGCCTTCGTCAAAGCGCATGTCACCAAGCCCGTCGTGGGCTTCATCTGCGGTCAGACCGCGCCCCCCGGCCGCCGCATGGGCCATGCCGGCGCCATCATCGCGGGCGGCAAGGGCACCGCCGCCGAGAAGATGAAGGCGCTGGAGGCCGCCGGCATCACCACCGTGAAGAGCCCGGCCGACATGGGCGCCACCGTGGCACGCATCCTCGGCAAGAAAGGATAGGCGGGGCCCCATGGCCGTGGAGCGCACGCTGACCATCATCAAGCCCGACGCCGTCGCCCGGGGCGTGATCGGGCAGATCGTGGCCCGGTTCGAGCAGGCGGGGCTCAAAGTCCTGGCGGCCAAG
This sequence comes from Candidatus Rokubacteria bacterium GWC2_70_16, assembly GCA_001788415.1. Lineage (GTDB taxonomy): Bacteria > Methylomirabilota > Methylomirabilia > Rokubacteriales > CSP1-6 > UBA12499. Next base: position 8,332 of record MGBV01000220.1, read on the forward strand.
CTCGTGCATCTCGGCCCCGCCCAGGCCGGCGGCTTCTACATCGTCCACAAGGAGCGCCCCTTCTACGCGAGCCTCTGCGCCTTCATGACCTCGGGTCCCTGCCTGCCGATGGTGCTCGAGGGGGAGGACGCCATCGCCCGGCTTCGCGACCTGATGGGCGCCACGGATCCCGCCAAGGCGGCGCCGGGGACCATCCGCCGCGACTTCGCCGCCTCCATCGAGGCCAACGCCGTGCACGGATCGGACTCGCCGGAGTCGGCGGCCTTCGAGGTCCCGTACTTCTTCGGCGCCCTCGAGATCCACCCGCGCTGACTGCGCCCGCCTTCTACCCGGCCGTCCTCGGACTGCGGCAGCGGATCATCGCCGGGGCGATCGGCCTCGGCCTCGGCGTGGGTGTGCCCATCGCGCTCTCCGTCGCGCTGCTCGCCACGACCGGCGAGCTGGCCTTCGTCATCTTCCCGCTGCCGTTCCTGGGGCTCGTCTGGGCCCTGCAGGGGCTCGCCCCCACGGGCTTCACGCTGGAGGAGCCGGGGGTGCGCATCGAGCGGCGCTGGTTCCCCCGGCGGCTTCCGTACTCGGCCATCCGCGCCGCGGACCGGCGCCCGCGGCCCATCGGGGGGCTGCTCGCGCTCGGGCTCAACGGGCTCTTCGGCTCCTACGGGCTCCGCTGGAACCCGCGCACGGGCCTGCACTACCTCGCCATCACCAACACGCGCGATCTCGTGTATCTTCACACCAGCCGCGGGCTCGTGGTGATCTCGCCCAGCCCGCCCGACGAGTTCGTGGCCGCGCTGTCGGCCCGGCTGGCCCCGGCCCAGGAGGCGTGACCCTCGCATGTGCCCCGGAGATCAGGCCCGGGCTCTCGTGCGCCCCGGATGATGCTCGCCCACATCGGAGGAGGTGCGATGGCTGCCCCCGGCAACGTCAATCGGTACGAGCTGGACCTGGACAAGAACCCGGCCAACCACGCGCCGCTGACCCCGCTGTCGTTCATCGAGCGCACGGCCCATGTCTATCCCGGGAAGCTGGCGGTGGTGCACGGGGCGCGGCGCTTCACCTGGGCCGAGACCTACGCCCGGAGCCGGCGGCTCGCCTCCGCGCTGGCCCGGCGGGGCATCGGCGTGGGCGACACCGTGGCCGTCCTGCTCGCCAACACCCCGGAGATGTACGAGTGTCACTTCGGCGTCCCCATGACGGGCGCCGTGCTGAACGCGCTCAACACGCGCCTCGACGCCGACGCCATCGCCTTCATGCTGGGGCATGGCGGAGCGAGGGTGCTCATCACCGACCGCGAGTTCTCCGACACGATCGCGCGGGCGCTGGACACGGTCGCGGCGAAGCCGTTGGTCGTGGACGTGGATGACTCGGAGCACGCAGGATCGGGCTCGCGGCTCGGCCAGGTGGAGTACGAGGGCTTCCTCGCCGGCGGGGACCCCGAGTTCCCGTGGCAGCCGCCGGCCGACGAGTGGAACGCGATCTCGCTCAACTACACCTCGGGGACTACGGGCAACCCCAAGGGCGTGGTCTACAACCACCGCGGCGCCTACCTCAACGCCATCGGCAACATCCTCACCTGGGGCATGCCGCAGCAGTCCGTGTACCTCTGGACGCTGCCCATGTTCCACTGCAACGGCTGGTGCTTCCCGTGGACGATGGCGGCCAATGCCGGCACCAACGTCTGCCTCAGGAAGATCGACGCCGCGCTGATCTTCCGGCTGATCAGGGAGCATCGGGTCACGCACTACTGCGGCGCGCCCATCGTGCACAGCGCGCTGATCAACGCCGATCCTGCCCTGCGCGAGGGCATCACCCACACGGTGTCGGCCATGGTCGCGGCCGCGGCGCCGCCGGCGGCGATGATCGAGGGGATGGACAGGATCGGCTTTGATCTGACGCATGTCTACGGGCTCACCGAGACCTACGGCCCGGCGACGGTGTGCGCGAAGCACGACGAGTGGAAGGACCTCGACGTCGGCCGCCGCGCCGAGCGCAACGGCCGGCAGGGCGTGCGCTACGTGGTGCAGGAGGGGCTCACGGTGATGGACCCGGAGACCATGACCCCGACGCCCCGGGACGGGGAGACCATGGGGGAGATCATGTTTCGCGGCAACATCACCATGAAGGGGTACCTCAAGAACCCGACGGCCACGCAGGAGGCCTTCGCCGGCGGCTGGTTCCACTCGGGTGATCTGGCGGTGATGCAGCCGGACGGCTACGTCAAGATCAGGGACCGGGCCAAGGACATCATCATCTCGGGCGGCGAGAACATCTCCTCCCTGGAAGTCGAGGACGTGCTGTACCGCCATCCCGCGGTGCTCGCCGCCGCGGTGGTCGCCCGCCCCGACTCCAAGTGGGGCGAGATCCCCTGCGCCTTCGTCGAGCTCAAGCCGGGCGCCCAGGCGAGCGAGGCCGAGCTCATCGCGCATTGCCGCGTCCACCTCGCCCACTTCAAGGCGCCGCGCGCGGTCGTGTTCGGCGTGGTGCCCAAGACCTCCACCGGCAAGCTCCAGAAATTCATCCTGCGCGAGCAGGTGAAGTCGGCGGAGGCCATCGAGTAGCGACCCGGGCGCCCCTGGGCCTGGCACGCCTCGTGCAGTTCCCTTCCTGCAGAAGCCACTTCAGCGGGAAGAGGGGATCAACTGCATGCAGAACCTGCCCGGTCGTGCACTCGTTGCGCTCGTGGCGGCGGCAATAGTGTTCCCTGGGCTCGCGGGGGCGGTCACGCTCGAGCACGCTCCGGCGAGCCCGATCTGTCTCGGCGCCGCCGCGCCCGCCCCCTGCAAGGGCGGCGAGCCCTCGCTGTCGAGCTACCCGGTCGACTACCACCTCTCGGGAGCCCTGGGCGCCACCGACATCGTCACCGGCGCCCAGCTCCTGCTCCATCTCTGGGACGACAAGGGTCATGGCGACGGGAGCGAGAAGATAGACATCGCGCTGGGCGAGAGGCTCCTCGTCCACAACGCGGATGTCCAGCACGAGGTGGTGATCGAGCTGTCCGATCTGTCCATGCTGGATGACGGCCACCTCGGCATCACGCTCACCGCGCGGAAAGGCGACTTCTTCTTCGGAGGCTCTACCCTGACGCTGTCCGTCGAGCCGGGCGCCCCGCTCAGCAGCTTCGTCATGACCGGTGCCCTCGCGAGCGTCGCGACGGTGCCTGCCCCGGCCCCGCTCGTTCTCCTGGGCCTCGGCCTCGCCGTTCTCGCGTGGCGCCGGCGCGCGGACCGCTCGCCGCTCCGCCGTCGGTGAGCCCCTCGCCGGCCGGCGCGGGGGGGGGCGCGCCCTTCGCCCGATCATGAAGGCGCCCCCCGGCGTAGCAGGATAGAGCGCGCCCGCACTCAAGCTGTCACGGCCCGCTGACGGGGGGTGCTCCGCGCTGCGCCGGCTCCGGTGAGCTCGTCGGCGTCGAGTTGTGGGGTGATGAGCGACCGGTCCTGGCGGGTTTCAGTCAGTCGATCACCTGGTCCGCCCGCAGCAGCAGCGACCGCGGGATCGTCAGGCCGAGGGCCTCGGCAGCCCGGGATTATCGGAGGGGCGGGATCAGCGGCGGCTCCGGGCGGGCCCGAGGCGAGACATCGGAGCGCCGCCCGAGCCGGCGGTCGCGACGGGTTGAGCGTAGCTCATTACCGTGGTAATGTCTTGCCATGCCGCCGATTGCGCAATCGAAGCTGACCGCCCAGGGGCAGGTGTCGGTCCCCGCCGAGATCCGCCGCCGCCTGGGCATCGCTCCCGGCGCCGTGCTCGAGTGGGACGTCGAGGGAGGGGCGATCATCGTTCGCCGGGCGGGTCGCTACTCGTCCGAGGATGTCCATCGCGCGGTGTTCGCGAAGGGTCGGCCGAAACCCCGGACGATCGAGCAACTCAAGGCGGGGATCCGGCGCTACGTCACGAAGCGCCATGCGTGCGCTTGACACCAACGTCCTCGTTCGTCTCATCACGCGAGACGAGCCGAGGCAGGTTGCCGTGGCGGAGGCCTTCGTGGCGGAGGGCGCGTGGGTCAGCCACGTCGTGCTCGCGGAGACGATCTGGGTTCTCAGCGCCGTCTACGAGCTGGGCCCACCGGCGATCGCGACGGCACTCGAGATGCTCCTGAATCACCAGCACCTCAGTCTACAGGATGCCGATGTGGTCGCCGCGGCGCTCGGGCGCTATCGCGCCAAGGCAGGCATGGTCTTCTCCGACTGCCTCGTCCTCGAGATAGCTCGCAAAGCGGGCCACTTGCCCCTCGGCACCTTCGACCGACGGCTCGCCAGGTTCGAGGGCGCCGAGAGACTGTAGCGCAGCCGGCCACTGCCTGTCCCCGCTGCCGAAGCCCCGCATTCCCCGGAGCCCGCCGCCCCGTAACCCTGTAGAATCCCTGCCGGGCGCCCGTAGCTCAGTCGGATAGAGCGTCAGACTTCGAATCTGAAGGCCGGGGGTTCGATTCCCTCCGGGCGCGCCATTCTTCTTCCGCAGCTACGGCGCAGTAGCGCTCTCGTCGCTCACCGCTGGTGCTGATCACGGTGCTCCTGGGTTCCAGTCGTCCGTGTTTCCTCCGGCACAGCGGAGATATCATGAGCGGGGTCCGGGGGCAGGCCGGTGAGGCCGGGCGCGGCCGCCGGCTTGGCCCCTGGCCGACCAGGCCAGCGCCTCGGGCCTGACATGAGATCCGCACCCGGATGGGGTGGCGCGTGGGGACCCGGCCCTGCCAATTGCCTGGCGCGCGCGGCCACCGTAGAATTGCCTCGATGGAGATCGGATTGCACGCCACGCTCCGCCGGGCGGCGGGACGGCCAGCCGTCACGGTGGACACGCCGCCGGGGTCCACGGTGGGCGACGCGCTTCGCGCGCTCGTCGCGAAACACCCCGCGCTCGGGCCCGCGGTCTTCGACCCGGCCGGCGCGCTCGTGGGCCACGTGGCCGTGGTGCTCGACGGCCGCGATATCCGCCACGGCGACGGCCTCGACACGCCCATCACCGACGCCCAGCATCTGGACGTGTTCCCGCCCGTGGGAGGGGGATCGGGGGGGTGAGCCCCTGAAGCCGACGCGCATCGCGCTCAGGTTCATCGGCGAGTTCTGGGGTCGCGTCGGGTTCGGGAGCGCGGATTTCGAGTTCGAGGGGGATACGGTGCGCGAGCTCCTGCCTGCCCTCGCCCGGGCCTACGACGTGGCCGACCTGCTGCTCAACCCGGATGGCTTCTCGACCAGGCCGTACTCGCGTCTGGTCATCAACGGGCGGTTCTTCGAGCTGGTGGGCGGTCCCGATGCGCCTGTCCGCGACGGCGATGTCGTGACGCTGATGCGGCCCTACGCGCCGGCCTTCTGACCTCTCCCCATCCCCGGGAGTCCGCACGCCCTGCACAAGGCCCGCGCCCAAGCCCGCCCGGCCAGGGCATCCTCCCGGCCATCCCGGGAGTCATCTGGTGGCGCCGCCCGGCTCGTGCGCTTCCAACGAGTTTCGCCTAGACCCCGCGGGCGCCCGCAGGGTGCCGGCCCAAATGGCGAGCCAGACGAGGCCCGAGGGAGGCGCGGGCGCGAGGCGTACGTGGGTGTACGTTGAGCGCCCGCGCCGACCGAGAACGAAGTATGGCGAAGTTAGTTGGGCCGGCACTAGGTGATCTGCAGCTCCTTCAGCTTCTTCTCCGGCACCACCCCGTTCACCCAGCCGCGCTCCGCGTAGTAGTCGGCGAGCATGGGCTGCAGCTCGCACACCTGGCCCGTGGAGCCGGGCCCCTTCGAGGGCTCCTTGAGGAACCGCTCCGGCAGTGAGTCCGAGCCCTCCCGGAAGCCGGCCAGGTTATTGTAGTGGCGCTCGAGGTTGTACACGCGCTCGCCGATCGCGAGCAGGCCGGCCACGTCCATTGGGTTGCCGGTGACCGCGCTGTACTGCTTCGCGAACGTGTCCAGGCTCTCGGCGAACGTCGCGAACTTGCACACGTCCAGGCAGTCGGTCATGGCGTGGACGTTCTGGAACACGACCGTCAGCTTGCCCTTGCCTTCCCACTTGAGCGGGTCGGCCACCTCCGCCGGGCCGAGCACATTGCCCACCACCTCGGCGGCCGGGGTATAGCCGCGGAGGTGGCATGCGCCGCGGTTCGAGGTGGCGTAGGCGATGCCCATGCCCTTGATGCCGCGCGGGTCGTAGGCCGGGATGGACATGCCCTTGACGCTCATCGAGATCTCGGGGTGGCCCCACTTCGCGGCGGCCCGCGCCGGGCCCTCGGCCAGGTCCCGGCCGAGGCCCCTGCGATGCGCGATATTGCCGAGCAGCGTGAGCATGGCCTCCGCATCCCCCCAGGCCAGGCCCTTGCCGCCCAGGTAGCCGCGCGCGGTCGCCTCCATCGCCACCGACAGCGCATTGCCGGCCTCGATGGTGTCGATCCCGTAGTCGTTGCACCGGTCGATCAGCGCCACGACGGCGTTCAGCTCTCCGAGGCCGCAGTTCGCGCCGAGCGCCCAGGCCGATTCGTACTCGACGCTCTCCATCTGCAGGTTGTACTTGCTGTTGACCTTGACTTCTTTCTTGCACGCCACCGGACAGGCGTGGCAGGTGGGGTTGCTGACCAGGACCGTGTCCTTCACCATCTCGCCGCTGATGGCCTGGTGCTGCGGGAAGAAGGTCTCCGTGGCGTTTCTCGTGGGCATGGCGCCGATCGCATTGGCGATGTTCATCAGCACGTTGGTCCCGTACACCGACAGGCCGCCCTTGCGCGGCGCGGTGACGACCCGCTCGTCGCTCAGCTCCTCCAGCGCTTTGGCGTGCGCCGCCTTGAACGCCTCCCGGTCGGCCGGCCGCGGCCGGTCGGCGTGCTTGCCGAGGACGACGATGGCCTTGAGGTTCTTCGAGCCCATCACCGCGCCGGTGCCGCCGCGCCCCGAGGCCCGATCCATCTCGTTCATCACGCAGGCGAAGCGGACCTTCTTCTCGCCCGCCGGGCCGATCAGCATGATCGACACGTCCTTGCCGGGGTACTTCTTCTGCAGCGCCTGCACCGTGTCGTGCGTGCCTTTGCCCCAGAGGGCGGCGGCGCCGTAGAGCTTGACGGTGCCACCGCTCACCACGGCGTACTTGGGCGCGGCCGCCTTGCCGGAGAAGATGAGCCCGTCCAGCCCGGCCCACTTCAGGCGCGCGCCGCTCCAGCCGCCGTGATGCGAATCCACGATGGTGCCGGTGAGCGGCGACTTGGTGGAGACGGCGATACGCCCGCTCAGGTTCACGTCCGTGCCGCTGAGCGGCCCGGTCATGAAGACCAGGATGTTCCTCGGCGAGAGGGGATCGACCGTGGGGCCGTTGTCGAAGACGTACTTGGCCCCGAGGCCGCGCCCGCCGACGTACTTGCCGACGTCATCCTGGTCGAGCGGCTCGTAGCTGACCTTCCCCCTGGTGAGATCCACGCGGGCCACGCGATTCCTGAATCCGCCGAGGTTCATACGCGTCTCCTTTCGCGCCGGCGCGACAGCGGGGATGGAGCCCACAGACTAACCACATATTGGCATCAAGGTCCGCGCGAAGGGAAGGTAGATCCGTGTCCCGGATGCCGGGCGATATGGCCTCTTTGGTCTACTTCTGTCCGTCAACGGTGCCAGCCAGGGCTGCTCCTGTCGCCCCTGGGGCACGGCCCCGGCCCTGTCTCGCCTGAGCCCAACCCCGCGCCCTGCGCTGGCAGGGGGGCGGGGGACCGCCAGCCTTCACGCCCGCGCTTGCGGCGGGGTGCCGCGGTACCGGCAGATGCTGGTGGGTACGGAGCTTGACGGCACCGGCGTACCCGGCTAGCCTTGCGCTCAGTCCGGTGGGCTGTCTCGGCTCGCCGGGAGGTTTGTGTGTGTGACCCCGGGGACCCCGTTCGTAATGGCAGTTCCGCCGGCTGTGGATAGCCCCTGGCTCCTGATCCCCGCGCTGCTGCTGGTCGACAGCCTGCACTTCGTCTTCGCGCGGCTCTTGCTGCCTCACGTGCCGCCCGAGGTCTCGGGCGTCTACATCATGGCCTTCTCCACGCTGGAGGTCGCCCTGTTCACGCGCGGGCGGTGGAGGCTCGACGTGCTGCGGCGGCATCTGGGCTTCTTCGTCGCCATCGGCTTCCTGGTGGGCAGCAGCACCTATCTGGGCCTGCTCTCCGTGCGCTACATCGATCCGGGCACCGCCTCCCTGCTGAGCCGGATCTCGGTGATTCTCGGCCTCGGCTTCGGCGTGCTGTGGCTCCGGGAACGCCTCGGGCGGGTCGAGGCCCTCGGCGCGGCCGTCGCGGTGGCCGGCGTCGTCGTGGTGGCGTTCCGGCCGGGCGACTATCTCCGCCTGGGCGCGCTCATCTCGCTCGTGGGCACGTTCATGTACACGCTCCACGCGGCCTTGGTGAAGCGATTCGGCGGCGAGATGCCCTTCGTGACCTTCTTCCTGTACCGCCTGGCGGCCTCGACGGCGATGCTGGGCGTGATCGCCGTGGCGTCGGGTCATCTCGGGTCGGTCCCCGGCCCCGCCGGCCTCGGGCTGCTCGCGCTCACCGCCACGGTGGACACGGTGATCAGCCGCGGCCTCTACTACCTCGCGCTGAGGCGTCTCGACATGAGCCTGCACACCATCATCCTGACGCTCAGCCCCGTGGTGACCATGCTGTGGTCCTTTGGCCTGTTCGGCAGCGTGCCGTCGCCGCGCGAGGTGCTGGGGGGCCTGCTCGTGCTGGCCGGTGTGCTCGTGGTGACGACGAGCCGCGCGGGCCGACGGGCGTAGTCCGCACGGCCCGCGCGCGCCGGCGCGCCACTCGTCCCACGCCAGCTCGTATCGACGGGTGACCTCGATCGCGGTCGCGAGGTCGTGCTCGGCGCCTGCCCAGTCCCTCTCGGCGGCGGCGAGCATCTCCCGCGGGAGGTGCCAGCGAGCGGGCAGGACCTAGAGCTCGAAGAGGACGTTGCCGCCGACTACCCTTCCACCCCCGGCTCGGCGAAGATCCGGCTGGCCGTGAGGAGCGCCTCCCGGATCAGCGGCACCCCCACGTAGCCGGACAGGTGCAGGAGCGCCTCGGTCAGCTCCTCCTCGGTCCAGCCCTGGCGGAGCGCCATGCGCAGGTGGATGGCCAGCTCCGCATCCCGGCCCGTCGCCGCATCGGACACCACGCAGACGAGGGTGCGCGTCTTGAGGTCGAGCCCCGGGCGCGTCCAGAGCGCGCCGAACAGCGTCTCGGTGGCCACGTCGATGAACTTGCGCATCACGGGGTCGCTGTAGGTGGTGCGGTTCGCCCGCTCGACATAGGCCTCGCCGAGCAGCTGCCGCCGCACCTCGTCGCCCCGCCGGTACATCTCGCTCTGAGCCATGTCTGCCTCCTCGGGATCCCCCGCGCCTGCGGGAAGTGAGTGGGCCGAGCTTAGCACGACGGGAGGAGGGGCCCGGGGACGGGGAGCGGTCGCGGGTTGCGCCGGGGGTGGGCCTGCGGTATCACCGTAGCAGCCCGTCGCCATGCCGATCCTGACACCCGGACCCGGCTTCACCTCATGACCGCCCCGGTCCAAGTCCCGGATCGCTTCAACGCGGCCGACTTCTTCCTCGACTGCCACGTCAGGGAGGGGCGTGGGGGGCGGACGGCGTTTCGGTACCGCGGCCGCAGCGTGACCTATGGCGAGGTGGCCGAGCGGGCCAGCCGCTTCGGCAACGCGCTGCGCGCGCGCGGCGTCGAGATGGAGCAGCGGGTGCTCCTGGCGCTGCCCGACTCGCCTGCGTTCGCCGAAGCCTTCTGGGGCGCCATCAAGATCGGCGCCGTGCCGGTGCCGGTCAACAACGCGGGCCACGCCGAGGAATACGCCTTCCTGCTCGAGGACAGCCGGGCGCGCGCCGTCGTGGCTGACGCGGCGGCGGCGGCCGAGATCTTGGCCGTGCGCCACCTTTGTCCTCATCTCGCGAGCGTCATCGTGGCCGGCGGCGCCTTGCGGGGAGCGCTCGCCTACGATGATCTGCTGGCCTCGGCCTCTCCCGAGCTGGCGCCCGCAGACACCACGAAGGACGACGCGGCCATGTGGGGCTACACCTCGGGCTCCACGGGGCGGCCGAAGGCGGCGGTGCACCTGCAGCACGACTTCGTCCACGCCGCCGAGCTGGTGGGCCGGAACACCTTCGGCATCGGACCCGACGACCTGATCTTCTCGGTGTCCAAGATCTACTTCGCCTTCGGGCTGGGCAACTCGCTGTACTTCCCGGGGCTGGCGGGGGCGGCCGCGCTCCTGGTCCCCGAGCGTCCCGAGCCCGTGCCCATCCTGGAGCTGATCCACGCCGAGCGCCCGACGTGCCTCTTCTCGGTGCCGACGGTGTATGCGCGCCTCCTCCAGGTGGAGGATGCCGCGGCGCGCTTCGACCTCTCGTCGCTCCGGCTCTGCGTCTCCTCGGGCGAGGCCCTGCCGCCGGCCCTCTTCCACGCCTGGCGCGAGCGCTTCGGGCATGAGCTGCTGGACGTGGTGGGCTCGACGGAGGCCCTGCACGACTTCATCGCCAACCGGCCCGGGCGGGCCAGGGCGGGGTCCTGCGGCCAGGTCATCCCGGGCTTCGAGGCCAGGCTCACGGACGACGAGGGGCGGCCTGTCCTCCCGGGCAGCGTGGGCCAGCTCTGGATCAAGGGCGACTCCACGGCGCCGGGCTACTGGAACCGGCACGAGCAGACGAAGCGGACGATGCAGGGCGAGTGGCTCAGGACCGGCGACATGCTCTACGAGGACTCCGACGGCTACTTCTACTTCTGCGGGCGCTCCGACGACATGCTCAAGGTCGGCGGCCTGTGGGTCTCGCCGGCCGAGGTGGAGGGCTGCCTGCTCGAGCATCCCGCCGTGCTGGAGGCGGCCGTGATCGGGCGCCGGGATGCCGACGGCCTCACCAAGGCGCACGCCTTCTGCGTGCTGAAGGACGGCGTGGCCCCGTCGGCCGGGCTCCCGCAGGAGCTCGCCGCGGTGGTCCGGGCGCGGCTCGCGGGCTACAAGGCGCCGCGCTGGGTGGACCTCGTGCCGGAGCTGCCGAAGACCGCCACCGGGAAGATCCAGCGCTTCCGCCTCCGCGACGGGGCCTGAGCGGCGCGCCTGCCCGTCGAGGGGCCGTTCCGCGTTGCCCGCTCCTGGCACTCCTGCTAACATTCCTGCGCGTGAGCCCCCCCTTCGGGAAGGTCCTCGTCGCCAACCGGGGCGAGATCGCGGTCCGCGTCATCCGGGCCTGCCGCGAGATGGGGATCGCCACGGTGGCCGTCCACTCGGCGGCCGACCGCGAGGCGCTCCACGTCATGATGGCCGACGAGTCGGTGTACCTGGGCCCGCCCGCGCCGGCCGACAGCTACCTCGCCGTCGACAAGATCCTGGCGGCGGCCCGCACCACGGGCGCCGAGGCCGTCCATCCGGGCTACGGCTTCCTGGCGGAGAACGCGGCCTTCGCCGAGGCCTGCGCCGGGGTGGGACTCGTTTTCGTCGGGCCCCCGGCCGCGGCCATGCGCGCCATGGGGGACAAGATGGCGGCGCGCCGCACCGCCATCGCGATGAAGGTCCCGGTGGTGCCGGGCACCGAGCACCCTGTGGCCGACGACGGGGAGGCCGCCCGCGTGGCCGCCGAGGTGGGTTACCCCGTGATGATCAAGCCCGCCCTGGGCGGGGGCGGCAAGGGGATGCGGCTCGTGCGGAGCCCGGCCGAGCTGGCGGCGGCGCTGCGGGCGGCACGCTCCGAGGCAGGCGCGGCCTTCGGGGATGCCTCCGTCTACATCGAGCGCGTCGTCGAGGAGCCGCGCCACATCGAGATCCAGATCCTGGCCGACACCCACGGCAACGTGGTCCATCTCGGCGAGCGCGAGTGCTCCATCCAGCGCCGGCACCAGAAGCTCATCGAGGAGAGCCCGTCGCCCTTCGTCACGCCGGAGATGCGGCGCCGGATGGGCGCGGCCGCCTGCCGCCTGGCGGCGGCCGTGGCGTACGTGAACGCGGGGACGGTGGAGTTCCTCGTGGACCGCGACCGGCGCTTCTACTTCCTCGAGATGAACACGCGGCTGCAGGTCGAGCACCCCGTCACCGAGCTCGTCACCGGGCGCGACCTCGTGAAGGAGCAGCTCCGGATCGCGGCGGGGGAGAAGCTCGGCTTCGCCCAGGACGACGTGACCTCGAGCGGCTGGGCCATCGAGTGCCGCATCAACGCCGAGGATCCGTACGCGAACTTCATCCCGGCGCCGGGCCGCATCACGAGCCTCCGCACCCCGGGCGGCCCGTGGGTGCGCGACGACTCGGGCGTCTATGCCGGCTGCACCGTCTCCCGCTTCTACGACACGCTCCTGGCCAAGCTCGTCGTCTGGGGGCCCGATCGCGACGCCGCCATCGCCCGGATGGCGCGGGCGCTGGGGGAGTACCACGTGGCCGGGGTCCGCACGACCATCCCCGTCCTGCAGCACATCGTGCGCCACCCGGACTTCGTGGCGGGGCGCCTGTCGACATCCTTCATGGAGCGGCTCATGTCCGTGGATCGCGCGGAGGCGGCCGGCCGGCGACGCACCGTCGCCCTCATCGCCGCGGCCCTCACCGCCTACGAGCAGGCGGGGAAGCGCGCACCCCTGCCGCCCGCGGCGGGCCCGAGCCCGTGGACGCAGGCCGGCCGTCCCCACCGGAGAGCCCTGTGATCTCCGCCCCACGGCGATGAAGTTCGAGGCGCAGCTCGACGCCGAGACCGTGCCCGTGGAGGTGACGGGGCAGGGCGGCCTGTTCCAGGTCGCCCTCGAGGGGCGGGTGCTGGAGGTGGACGCCCGCCCCGCTGCCGAGGGCATCTGGTCGCTCCTGATCGGCGGCGAGTCGGTGGTGGCGGACGTGAGCGAGGAGGATGGGGTCTTCGTGGTCCAGGTGGACGGCGAGACGTACCGGATCCGGGTGGAGGAGGAGACGCGCTACATCATCCGCACGCGCGGCGGCGCCGCGGTCCACGGCGGCCAGACCCTCAAGGCACCGATGCCGGGGCGGGTCACGCATATCGAGGTGGAGGTGGGGCGGGCGGTCGAGCCCGGCGACGGCCTGATCATTCTCGAGGCGATGAAGATGGAGAACGAGTTCAACGCGACGGTGCGGGGCACGGTCCGCGAGATCCGGGTGCAGGTGGGGCAGGCCGTGAACCCGGGCGATGTCCTGGTGGTCATCGAGTAGCGCCGTGGCGGCCGCCATCGAGTTCCGGGGCGTCGGCAAGTGGTTCGGCCCGCTGCACGTCCTCGCCGACATCGCTCTGACGGTCGAGGCGGGGGAGGTCGTGGTCGTCTGCGGGCCGTCGGGCTCGGGGAAGAGCACGCTCATCCGGTGCGTGAACCGGCTCGAGCCGATCCAGCAGGGCGAGATCGTCGTCCACGGCCAGTCCATCACGGCCCCCGGGGTCAACCTGTCCCGGCTGCGGGCGGGGGTGGGGATGGTGTTCCAGTCCTTCAACCTCTTCCCCCACATGACTGCCATCGAGAACGTCATGCTGGCGCCGGTGAAGGTGAAGGGGCTGCCGGCGGCCCAGGCGGAGAAGATCGCGCGCGACCTGCTGGAGCGCGTGCGCATCCCGGACAAGGCCGATGACTACCCGGCCAACCTCTCCGGGGGCCAGCAGCAGCGGGTGGCCATCGCGCGGGCGCTGGCCATGCAGCCGCGCATCATGCTCTTCGACGAGCCCACCTCCGCGCTCGACCCCGAGATGATCAACGAGGTGCTGGAGGTCATGACCGACCTGGCGCGGGAGGGCATGACCATGATGGTGGTGACGCACGAGATGGGTTTTGCCCGCCGCGTCGCGCATCGGGTGGTCTTCATGGATGGCGGGCGGCTGGTGGAGGTGCAGCCGCCGGAGGCGTTCTTCGCCGCGCCCAGGTCCGACCGCACCAAGGACTTTCTCTCCAAGATCCTCTCGCACTAAGGAGGCAGTCATGAAGAAAGCGCTCGTTCTGTTCCTGGCCGCAGTGCTCGTGGCCGCGGCCGCGACCCAGGCCCTGGCCGAGACGACGCTCGAGAAGATCAGCCGCACGGGGGAGCTCACGATCGGCACCCGCACGGGCTCGCCGCCCTTCGCCTACGTGAACCCCAAGAACGAGTGGGCGGGCTTCTCCATCGACCTCGTGGAGCAGCTCATCGTGCCGGCCGTGTCGAAGAAGATCGGCAAGCCGGTCAAGCTCGTGAAGAAGGAGTCCACCCCGCCGACCCGCATCCCGCTGCTCTCCTCCAACGCCGTGGACCTCATCGCGGGCACGATGACGGACACGCGGACGCGGCGGGACAGCGTGGACTTCACCCTCACGTTCTTCGTGACGGGCGCCCAGTTCCTCGTCAAGAAGGGCAGCCCCATCAAGGGCATCGGCGACATCGCCGGCAAGCGGATCGCCGCCCAGCAGGGCTCCACCAACGCCAGGATCATCCGCGAGCGGGTGCCGACGGCCCAGCTCCGCGAGTTCCCGGACCAGCCCGCGGCCTTCCAGGCGCTCCTGCAGGGCCAGGTGGACGCCTACACCAACGACGGCATCCAGCTCGCCGGGCTCAAGGTCAAGGCGCAGAGCCCCGCCGACTGGGAGATCGTCGGCGACTTCTACTCCTACGAGCCCTACGGCATGGCGATGCGGAAGGGCGACGCCGACTTCCGGGCCGTCGTGAACAACGGGCTCATGGAGGGGATCGAGTCAGGCAAGTTCTTCGAGCTCTACGACAAGTGGTTCGGGCCCAGGGGCGAGCTGCCGTACCCGATGACCGCGGCGGTCCGCAGCTTCATCCTCTACCAGGTCGTCCCCAAGTAACGGCCGTGTCCGGGCGGCGGAACCGGGGCTTGAAGGGCGCCCCGGCCCCGCCGCCCCCGGCCCGCCAGTTCGAGGCTGTCATGATGCGGCTTGCCATAGCGTCATTATGACACTATCATATCAGTGATCGTGACAGGCTACCGTCGACGTGAGCTGGGAGCGGCCGCGCGCGCGGCGCTGGCGGAGATGCCGGTGGTGGTGGTCACCGGCCTCCGGCAGGCTGGCAAGAGCACCTTCCTGCAGCACGAGCCCGGCCTCGGCCAGCGCCTCTACGTGAGCCTCGATGAGTTCGCTCAGCTCGAGGCCGCCCGGAGAGACCCGGCGGCCTTCGTGCGCGGCGCGCAGCCGACGACGATCGACGAGGCGCAGAAATGCCCCGAGCTACTGACGGCGATCAAGCGGGAGGTGGACCGCGATCGCCGACCGGGGCGCTTCCTGCTGTCCGGCTCGGCGAACTTCGCGCTGCTCCGGTCCATCACCGAGAGCCTGGCCGGGAGGGCGGTGTACCTGACGCTCTGGCCGTTCACCCGGCGCGAGGCCGCGGGGCATCTCGGCGCGGAGCCATTCCTGAAGCGCTTCTTCGAGGCGCCTCGCTTGCCGCGAGACCGGGAGGCCCCCCCGCTGGCCGACGAGGACGTCCTTCGTGGCGGTATGCCGGCCTTGTGCCTGGATCGGGCGCGAGATGCCGACCTCTGGTTCAGGGGGTACGAGCAGACGTACCTGGAGCGGGACGTTCGCGAGCTCGCCCGCGTCGCCGACCTCGTGTCGTTCCGCCAGCTCCTGCGCCTGGCCGCGCTCCGGACGGCGCAGGTCCTCAAGCGCTCGGAGCTGGCCCGTGACGCGAAGCTCGGCACCGCGACGGTGGGACGCCACCTGGGGCTCATGGAGACGTCCTTCGTGTTCCACCGG
>MGBV01000221.1 GCA_001788415.1 Candidatus Rokubacteria bacterium GWC2_70_16
GGCCCACCTTCCGCGAGGCGCTCGCCCACATGGGCTTCGCGGCGGGCCAGCCGATCAAGGGCGCGAAGATCGACGTGGCCTTCGTGGGCTCCTGCACCAACGGGCGCCTGTCCGACCTGCGCGCCGCTGCCGAGGTGGCGAAGAAGGGCAAGGTCGCAAGCCACGTCCGCGCGCTCATCGTGCCCGGCTCGCAGCAGGTGGCCCAGGCCGCCGAGGCCGAGGGCCTGCACGAGATCTTCCAGGCCGCGGGCTTCCAGTGGCGCCAGGCCGGCTGCTCGATGTGCCTGGGCATGAACCCCGACAGGCTCGAAGGCCGAGAGATGAGCGCGTCCTCCAGCAATCGCAACTTCATCGGGCGCCAGGGCAGCCCCACCGGCCGCACGCTCCTCATGAGCCCGGCCATGGTCGCGGCCGCCGCCATCACCGGCGCCGTCGCCGACGTGCGGGAGATCCTGACATGATTGGCGAGGCGCAGCCGAAGGCGAGCCGAGCGGATACGATCGATCCCCCCGAGCGGAGCGAGGGAGCGAACGGATGACCACCGACTTCAAGCGCCGCCAGCTGTCGGGCCGCGGCATCCCCGTCACCGGCAACGACATCGACACCGACCGCATCATCCCCGCGCGCTACCTCAAGGCCGTGACCTTCGAGGGCATGGGCGAGCACGCCTTCGAGGATGCGCGGAAGCAGAACCCCGAGCATCCCTTCAATTCGCCCGCCTACCAGGGCGCCTCCGTGCTGGTGGTCGGCCAGAACTTCGGCTGCGGCTCTTCCCGCGAGCATGCGCCCCAAGCCCTCATGCGCTGGGGCATCCGCGCCATCGTCGGCGGCTCCTTCGGCGAGATCTTCTTCGGCAACTGCGTGATGCTCGGCATCCCGTGTCTCACCGCCACCCAGGCCGACCTCGAGTGGCTCCAGAAGGCCATCGGCCGCGAACCGCAGACCCCGGTGACGGTGGACGTGGAGACGCAAGAGGTCCGTTTCGGCGACCGCGTCATCAAGGCGACCGTGCCCGACGGCCCCCGCAACCAGCTCGTGGCGGGCACCTGGGACTCAACCGCGGTGCTCCTCGAAGCCGGCGCCGCCATCGAGGCCACGGCGGCGAAGCTGCCGTACGTGAAGGGGTATTGAGCGCTATGGCAGAGTATATTCCCAGCCCCAGGGATTGGGTGCGTGAACAGGTCGAACTTTACGAGCGCAGCGGCGGTACCAAAGGCACCACGCTTCGCGACACCGGCCTGCCGGTGATCATCGTGACCCACACCGGCAATAGGACCGGCGCGATCCGCAAGACCCCGCTCATGCGCGTCAAGGACGGTGCCAACTACGTCCTTGTGGGGTCGCAGGGCGGGGCACCGAGGCACCCGGTCTGGGTGCACAACCTGCGCGTGAACCCGGTCGTCGAGATTCGCGACCATACTGTGGTGCAGGCGATGCGAGTGCGCGAGGTCGAGGACGAGGCCGAGCGGGCACGGCTCTGGGATATTGCCGTCGCGGCGTTTCCGCCGTACGCGGAATACCAGACGCGGACCACTCGGAAGATTCCGGTCTTCATCGCAGAGCCGGAGGGCTAGCGGGACGCGCGGGTGATGGCTGGTTGACCTGAAAGGGCAAACCGAGTGACCAGAACCCGAAGGACCGCGGGTAGTTGGGGTCAGGTCTTGCAACCCGACATCGGGCCCGAACAGTTGATCGCTCGCCGCGGCGCAGTCCGATAGCAATGTATGAATTCAAGACCCGACCCCGTTCTCTGTTCACCCTTCCAGACCTTGTGGCCGGTCACGCTTCCTGGCCGCGCCGGGTGCCGTGTATTGGGACGCCAATGGACTATACTTCTCCTCCGTGAAAGGGTCTTCTTCTAGCGCGGCCGCCCAGCGCTCCTACTACTCGGCGACGCTGGCGGAATTCTGTGCGGCCGACCGTAATGAGATCTTTGCGCGAATGGCGCTGCAGAACGATTTCGACCTCACCGGGACCCAGCGGGACGCGTGGCTCGAGCAGGCCGAAGTTCTCCAGCGCGTTCTGGCGGGCCACATAGGTGCGCTCTACCTCGAGTTCACCATTCCGCGCATGGGCCGCCGAATTGATGCGCTCGTCATCATCGGACCGGTCATCTTCGTCCTCGAGTTCAAGGTCGGGGAACAGACCTTCTCATCACAGGACGTCGACCAGGTCGTCGACTACGCCCTGGACCTTCACAACTTCCATGAAGGCAGCCACGATGCATGCATCGCCCCCGTGCTGATCTGCACGCGGGCCCGCCGAGATCGCCAGCGTTTTCCGGACACCTGTCCCCCGGATCGTCTGTTCGAGGTATCATGGACGAACTCCGACGGCCTGGCGGCGACGATCGCGCAAATTCTGAGCCTAGCAGACCCACCAGAGATACGAATCGATCAATGGGAGGAGAGCGGCTACAAGCCCACCCCGACCATCATCGAAGCGACGCTGGCGCTCTATCGTGGGCATTCGGTCACCGACATCTCGCGGAGCGACGCAGGCGCAACGAATCTCAGTAAGACTGCGGGCACCGTCGCCTCCATCATCGCGGCGACAAAGGCTCGTTCAGAGAAGGCCATCTGCTTCGTCACCGGGGTTCCCGGAGCGGGCAAGACACTGGTCGGCCTTGACGCGGCCACGAAGCACATCGACCACAAGGATGAGCTCTACAGCGTGTTCCTGTCCGGCAACGGCCCCCTCGTGGCAATCCTCCAGGAGGCCCTCGCGCGGGACAAGGTCCGTCAGGAGCGCCTCCGAGGCAGGACGGCGCGCAAGGGAGCAGCGTTGAGCGAGGTCCGGGCATTCGTCCAGAACGTCCATCACTTCCGCGACGAATGCCTCGTCGACGCGGAGAAGCCTCCGATCGAACACGTCGCCATCTTCGACGAAGCCCAGCGCGCCTGGAACCTGAAGCAGACGGTCGACTTCATGAGGCGCAAGAAAGGACGTGCGGATTTCAGCCAGTCCGAGCCCGAGTTCCTCATCTCCTGCCTCGACCGGCACGGGGACTGGGCGGTGGTCATTTGTCTCGTGGGGGGCGGACAGGAGATTAACACCGGTGAGGCAGGGATCAGCGAGTGGCTCAGTGCGCTGGACCAATCCTTTCCGGACTGGAGGATCTACGCGTCCGACCGACTCGTAGACAGCGAGTACGACGCAGGTCGGATCGTCGAATCCCTGCGAACACGAGAGCACGTGGAGTTCAAATCGGACCTTCACCTGGCCACGTCGATTCGATCGTTTCGGAGCGGGAATGTGTCGAAGCTGGTCAAGGAGCTCCTGGACCTGGAGCTCGGTGCGGCCCGTGAGACCCTGCGGCACGTGCAGGAGCGCTACCCGATCGCGCTGACCCGGGACCTGAACACCGCCCGGAGATGGCTCCGCGGCCAGGCTCGGGGTTCGGAACGGTACGGCATCGTGGTGTCGTCTCAGGCCGAACGCTTGAAGCCGCATGCCCTGCACGTCAAGACTCCCGTCAATCCCGTGCACTGGTTCCTCAACGGCAAGGACGATGTCCGCTCCTCCTACTATCTGGAGGACGTCGGTACGGAGTTCCATGTCCAGGGCCTGGAGCTGGACTGGGCCTGCGTGGTGTGGGATGCGGATTTCCGCTTCACGCCCGAAGGCTGGCAGCACTGGTCCTTTCGCGGCAACGGCTGGCAGCGCATCCTCGCGCACGACAGGCAGAAGTATCTGAAGAATGCCTACCGCGTCCTGCTGACCCGGGCTCGGCAGGGCATGGTGGTGGTAGTGCCGCGGGGCGATGACGAGGATCCAACCAGGAATCCCGCCTACTATGACCAGACGTTCGACTATCTCAGCCGCTCTGGGATGTCGTTGATCTGACGGGCCTTGGTCGCGGGCGGCGGTCCTTCCTCGTCTCCTCCATCCGCGCGTTGAGCTCGTACTTGACACCGCTCGCGAGCATCCGCTTGATCTCTTCCTGCCAGGGCCTCTTCTGAAACCATCGGCAGTTGCGCAGGCCCTTGGCCCCGCTGATGTCCTTGTCGTTGAGCTTGATGCCGACGTTGCGCGGAAGGTCGTAGGGGTTGGGATCGGCGCTCCAGAGGCTGATGAAGTTGGCCTTGGGAATGGCCATCCGCTCGCTCTCGAACGCGAGGTTGATCAGGCGGGGTAGATGGCGAGGCCGACCGCGCGGGCCGCGGCTGTCAGCCGGGCGTCGAACGACGCCAGCGATGCCGCCCGCGCCGAGGTCGCCAGTGCCAGGTGAAGAGCGTCGGCGGCGCGCAGCGAAGTCTCCGGCAGGCTCAGGAGGAATTGCTCCGCCCGGCGGTGGACGTCGCCAGTCAACTCGACGCGGTGGTACAGGCCGTCGTCGAGCCGGCCGAGGATGGCATGCTGAAGGCGTCGGGTAGCCTGCCGCGCGAGGGACCCCTGGCGCAGACGGCGGGCGAGCGCCGACATGATCTCGGTCACGGCCAGATCGGACACGAGGACATCGTCCCGGCCCTCCACGACCTCATTGAACTCGGCGCTGTCTGGCTCCGGCAGGTAGAGCTTGAGGAGCGCGCTGGTGTCGCAATAGAGGGGGCCGGGCAGCCCCGCCCGGTATGCCGCCTGCCGCGCGCGACGTGGCGACGGAACGCGCCTCCTAGAGGCGATCCGCGCGGTCCTCGGCGACGGTCGTGGAGAGTGGAGGGTCGAGGACCGGCATCTTCCGGCGGAACGCCGCGAGGTTCGGCACGCCCTTCCCGCGCGGGCGATCCGGCGGCACGAGCTTCGCCACGGGACGCCCGCGCTCGGTGATGATGACCTCGCGCCCCTTCCGGACCTCGTCCAGAAGCGCCGAGAGGTTCTGGCGGGCCTCGCGGACTCCAGCGGTGCGCATGGCCTCATGCGTGCTACATGTAGCACTTTGGGTCAACCTTCCGTCGAGGGTTACGGCAGGAGGTCGGCGACGCTGATGGCCGCTGCTGGCGCGGCGAGCGGCGTGACCGTGGCGTCGGCGCCCAGCACTTGGATCGCCAAACAGCCCCAGTTCCGCCGTGCCGGCCCCGGGCGCGCCGGCGCGCGATGGACTTCCAGCACGCGGTCGCCGAGGTTGAGAATCCAGTAGTCCGCGATTCCCGCGCGAGCGTAGGCCGCGGCTTTGCGGCCGCGGGCGAGCGGCAAGCCCGACTGCGCGACCTCGACGATGAGCGCCGGGTGGGTCGGATGCGCGACGGCGTAGTCACGCGGCGAGCCCCGAACGACGCAGACATCCGGATCGGGCTCGGACCGGTCGTCGAGAATGATCGGGCTCTGGGTCTGAATGAACCAGCCCTCTCCGAATCCGCGCTCCAGCGCCTTCGCCGTCAGAAGGACTGCCGTCCGGTGAGGGCTGTGCTGTGGCTCCTTGACGAGCAACAAGCCGTCGAGCAGCTCGACAGGGTCATCCTCGTCGAGAAGGCCGTGGTCGATCAACCGCCCGTACTGGCGGCGGGACCAGCGATGCAGACCGGGATGCTCCGCTTGCTTCATGGCGTCGAGTGACCCCGATGCTATCCGGGATCCCCAGCATGCGTCAATGTATGCGGATTGATACACCAAGAGTCGGCCTCCCACGCTTTTTCGCTTGACAGCTTCGGCGGGGTGAGCCGGTCACGCGGCGGCAGCCCTCGGCAGGCGCCGGCCCAGCGACACCCACGCGTCCCCCGGCGCGCGATCGGGCGGGACCCGATCGAAGATCATTTCGCGTCCCGGGATCGTCCGTCTCGGACGCTCTCCGAGAGCCCGAAAATCAGGGTGTAGAGTCGCCTCATTAGAAGGAGGGCTCGCCATGCAGATCCATTCACCATCTGAGCTGGACCGGCTCGGCGACGAGATCGCCGAGCTGTCCGCGCACCTCGATGCCGCCACCGCGCGCCTCCTCGCCTTGATCAGGGAATTCGACGCACGAGGGGGATGGAACACGGGCTTCCGCTCCTGCGCCGCGTGGCTCTCCTGGAGGGTGGGGCTCGATCTGGGCGCGGCCCGTGAACGGGTCCGGGTCGCGCGCGCCCTCGAGACGCTGCCGCTCATCGCCCAGGCCCTTGCCGGCGGGCAGCTGTCGTACGCCAAGGTCCGGGCGCTGACGCGCGTGGCGACGCCGGAGACAGAAGGTCGCCTCCTCGCCGTCGGCCGCGCCGGCACGGCCGCGCACGTCGAGCGCATCGTCCGCGGCTGGCGGCGGGTGGACCGGAAGGCGGAAGCGCGGGAGGGGGCGCGGCGGCACGCGAGTCGGGGGCTTCAGGTCTACCAGGACGAGGACGGCATGGTGGTCGTCAGGGGGCGGCTCGAGCCGCAAGTGGGGGCGCTGCTCGTGCAGGCGCTCACAGCAGCGCGCGAGGCCCTGTACCAGCGGGCCCGCGCGCCGGACGGGGACTTTGGGCACGGAGGCGTTTCCGCGGAGACGCCCGCGATGGCCCAGCAGCAGGCCGATGCGCTGGCCCTGCTCGCGGAGACGGCCCTCCATCGCGGGCTCGATCCCGGCGCCCCGGGCGAGCGCTACCAGGTGGTGGTCCACGTCGACGCCCAGGTGCTGGCCGATCCGGTTCAGCCGGGCCAGTCCGTCCTCGAGGACGGCGCGCGCGTTTCCCCGGAAACGTCCCGGCGCCTGGGTTGCGACGCGAGCCGGGTGGTGATGCGCCACGACGACGATGGGCGCCTCCTGGAGATCGGGGCCCGGACCCGGACGATTCCCCCCGCCTTGCGGCGAGCGCTCCACCATCGGGATCGCGGCTGCCGTTTCCCCGGCTGCGGCGTGAGCAATGGCCAGGGGCATCACCTCCGCCACTGGGCGCAAGGCGGTCCGACAACGCTCACGAATCTGGCGCTCCTCTGCCGCCGGCATCACCGAGCGGTGCACGAGGAGGGCTACCAGGTCGAGCGCGGGCCCGACGGGGCGCTCCGATTCCGGCGGCCTGACGGCCGCGCGCTGCCCGAGGTGCCGTCGATTGCAGTGGTCGGTGACCCCGTCGAGGTGCTCCGCGCGCGGCACGCCTCGAACGGCCTTCGAATCGACGCGCGCACGGCGTGCGCCGGCTGGCTCGGGGAAAGGCTGGACCTGGTCTGGGCGATCGACGTCCTGTACCCCCGGGCCAAGAAAGCCAGCCCTTGCCGAT
Source organism: Candidatus Rokubacteria bacterium GWC2_70_16 (assembly GCA_001788415.1). Taxonomy (GTDB): domain Bacteria; phylum Methylomirabilota; class Methylomirabilia; order Rokubacteriales; family CSP1-6; genus UBA12499. Next base: position 7,104 of record MGBV01000221.1, read on the forward strand.
CATCCGAACTGGGATCGCCCCCTACCCACCCTCCATCCGCCTCGCTTGCGCGCGGGGCGACGGCCCACCCGCTTCAGGCGGGGTAGCCGGCGAGGCCGACCGCTCGGACCGCGGCTGCCAGCCGCGCGTCGAACGACGCCAGCGATGCCGCCCGCGTCCTGGTCGTCGAGCTTGATGCCGACCTTGACCGCGAGCTCGCGGTGCCGACGCTCGCCTTCACCTCGGTGACGCGAGCCATGCCGGCTGTCAGGCTGGGGCGCGCAGCGGAGGTGGCTTGCGGTAGAATCGGCCTGGAGGGGGTGCCGCATGGCCGCTCCGCGTGAGAAGGCCGGCTCGAAGAAGTCGCAGTCGAAGCAGAAACCCGCCAAGAAGGGCTCCTCGAAGCGGCAGGCGCCGCGCGATGTGCCGGCAGTGCCCACGCCGAAGGAGATCGAACGGTCGATCGACCGGGGCAAGACCCTGCTGCTGTCCGAGTTCGTCAAGCGCGTCAAGTTGTGAAGCGGAGATCCTCCAGGCTCAGGGCGGCGGCCGGATCTGCGACCGCCCGCTCCGCGCCTGGTGGGCTTGGAATGGACGACAAGAGGCGGCTGGTCGAGACCGCCCTCGAACTCGTCGAGAAACTCTACGTTCACCTCCCGCTCAAGCGGTCCATGTACGCCGTCAATCCGCTTCAGCGATTGCGGCTGCTCTTGCGACACCTCAGCGCCGGCGACCAGCCGCCCATGTCGGACCGCGACTTCTACAACGAGCTGCTCGGCATCTTCGCGCAACTGCGCGATCTGCACACCGCCTTCGTGTTGCCGGAGCCGCTTCGCAGCACGACCGCCTATCTGCCGTTCCGGGTGGAGGCGTGCGTCGCGCGCGGCCGGCGCATCTATGTCGTGTCACAGGTCATGGACGAGGGGCGCCGCGACGGCGGGTTCGAGCGCGGTGCTACCGTCACCCACTGGAACGGGGTGCCCATCGACCGCGCCGTTGCCCTGAACGCCGACCGCGAGTCTGGCAGCAACGCCGCCGCGCGTCACGCGCAGGGCCTGGCCGCGATGACCATCCGCTGGCTCGGGCAGTCGCTTCCTCCAGACGAGGAGTGGGTCGACGTTCGCTACGTTCCCCTGTCCCCGCCGCAGTCGCCTCCTCGTGACACCCGCTTCCAGTGGCGGGTGTTCCAACAGCAGCGGGGAAAGCACGCGCACGCCGTGGCGCGTGCCCAGGGCCGCGGGCAATGGTCGCTGGGCATGGACGCTCGCGGGGAAGTCGAGCGGCAGGTACGGCGCTTCCTGTTCCGGGGCCAGTCGAGCCACGGGCCGGCGTCGAGCGTCTTCGGCCGTGCCGAAGACGTGCCGAGCCGCATGCCCGACGTGTTTCCGTCGTGCCGCGACGTCGTGACGACGTTCGGGACCTTCGGCTACCTGCGGGTCGCGACCTTCAACGTCGCCACGGACCGCGAGTTCGTGAACGAGTTCGTCCGCCTTGTGAGCCTGCTGTCCCCGCGCGGCCTCATCGTCGACGTGCGGGGCAACACCGGCGGCCTGATTCACGCCGGCGAACGGCTGTTGCAGCTGCTGACGCCCAGGCCGATCGAACCGGTCAGGTTTCATTTCCTGAATTCCGTGCGCACGCTCCAGCTCACGGCGACCCACCCCTTCATCGGTCAGTGGAAGGCGTCGATCGGGCAGGCGGTCGAAACCGGAACCGAGTTCTCGCAGGGGTTCCCGCTGCTGCCGATCGCCGCGTACAACGACATCGGGCAGAAGTACCAGGGGCCAGTGGTGCTCGTCACCGACGCGCTATGCTACAGTACCACCGATATCTTCGCCGCTGGCTTTCAGGATCACCGCATCGGCACCATCCTCGGCACCGACGCCAACACCGGCGCCGGGGGCGCGAATGTCTGGGAGTATGCGCTCATCGCCGATCTCCTCCACGATCCCGCCCAGTTCCCGCCGCTGCCCGGCGACGCGTCGTTCCGGTTTGCGGTCCGCCGCGTGACGCGTGTTGGCGAGAACGCAGGGGTCCCCCTGGAAGACCTGGGCGTCCGGCCCGACAAGCGCCACAACTTGACACGCAAGGATGTGCTCGAGCGCAACGTCGACCTCATCAACCGCGCGGCGGCCATCCTCCGCAAGCGTCCGTGGCAGCGGCTCCAGGTGCACAGAGCCAGCGCGTCGACCTTCGAGGTGGAGTGCGCGCACATCGACTGGGTCGATGCGTATCTGGACGACCACCCGCTCGCAAGCCGGCGGGTGAAGACCCCGACCTTCGTGCTGACCGTGCCGCGCAGCACCCGGGCCTTGCACGCGAAGACCTTGCGTCTGGAAGGATTTCGCAAGCGCCAGCTCGTCGCGGCCACCCGCGTGGCCCTGGGCTAGAGGTTCGGTATGGCTAGGCGCGCCCGCCGTCCGTCGCCTCACTTCGAGAGCCTTGCCTTCCAGGTTGAGCCCCGGAAAGGGGTGAAGGCCGACACGAGGGCCGCCCGAGCTATCCTGCGGCGCGTGTTTCCGAATCGCGCCTGGATCATCGTCCCCTTGAACCGGCGCACCGGCGAGTTCGAGGCCACGCCGAAGGCGCCCGGGAAGGGACGCCTCTCCGTGGGCGCCGCCTGGGACGTCAGCTACCGCCTTCGCCAGGCCCCTCGCATCGTCTACGCCGAGCCCCTGTTCGAGGTGTCCAACAGCGAGCAGTTTGCTCGCCCGGCGGTGCGGGGACGCCGGGCGCGTTCGGCGGGCAGTGGCGACGCCGACCCCGGCACGGAAGGCAACTACCAGTGGAGCCTGGACACGCTCAGGGTGCCGCAAGCGTGGGCGTTGTTCGAGGCCCGGACGCCGGGGGCAGGCCTCGTGGTGGGACACCCGGACACCGGCTACACGACGCATCCGGAGATCGTCGGCCCGCGCCTGCGGGTGGCCGACGGATACGACTTCGAAGACGATCGCGCGGATCCCCGAGATCCGCTGGCGGCTGGCGTGCTGCGCCACCCCAGCCACGGCACGAGCACGTCCTCGCTGATCATGAGCGCTCAGGGCCTGCAACCCGGGTCGGCCGGTCCGGCCTTCGTGTCGGGCACCGCGCCTGGCGCATCGCTCATCCCGATCCGCGCCACCAAGTCGGTTGTGCTGTGGTCGATGCGCCGTCTCACCCGCGCGGTCCATCACGCGGTCGATCACGGGGCGCACGTCATCTCGATCAGCCTGGGCGGACCGGTGCCCAGCATCGCGCTTCACAACGCCGTGCGCGAGGCCGAAGCCCAGGGCGTCATCGTGTTGTGCGCCGCCGGCAACCAGGTGCGATTCGTGGTGTTCCCGGCGGCCTTCGACGAAGTCATCGCCGTCGCCGCCAGTCGCATCGACGATACGCCCTGGGACGGCTCGTGCCGCGGTGCGGCGGTGGACATCACGGCGCCCGGCTCCTCGGTGTGGCGCGCGCGCACCGAGCGGGCGAACGGGACGGATCGCTACAAGGTGGAGCGGGGCAGTGGCACCTCCTACGCGGTTGCGTCCACGGCCGGCATCGCGGCGCTGTGGCTCTCGTATCACGGGCGAGGCGCCCTCGTGGCCCGGTACGGTCGAGACCGCCTTGCCGCGGTGTTCAAGCAGGTCCGGCAGCGGACTTGCCGAACCCCGCCGGGCTGGGACGGAAGCGACTTCGGCCCCGGCATCGTGAATGCGCACGCGTTGCTGCGTGCCCCGTTGCCGGAGGAGGCCCCGGCACGCGGCCTGCGTGGTATCCGCCGCCGTCCGGTGTCGGCCGATCAGGCGCCGCTCGAACACCTGGTCCACCAGCTCGGGCCGGCCCCGCGGTCGGGAGTGGTCCGCGCCGTCGCGGAACTCCTGAAGGTGGATGAATCGGAGCTGCCCGATGCCCTCGACGATGTCGGGGCGGAACTCGCCATGGCGATCGGCACCGACGCCGCTCTGCGACAGAAGCTCCGGGAGGCGTCGACGTCCTTCGCCCGGCGGGGGCCCCGGCGTGCCGTCCGATCCGTGCGGGCCGCCGGCGGGCGCGTCGCCCTGCAGGGCGGCTCGCGCCGCCTGCGGACCTATCTGGCCGGTGCGAGCGCGCGGTCGGCCCGGCGGCCCCCGGCCCGCGCCAGGAGGAAGTGAGGGCGCCATGGCAACGCCGTCACCGCGGTTTCACCTGTGGGAGACCAGCCGCAAGACGAAGGATCGTCAGACGCGGACGGTCATCGCGAAGTTGAAGCGCGACCCGCGCGGGCCGACGGGCGCGGCGCTGGCGGCCGGCGCGGCGCGCGGCGCCCGGGGTGCGCGGATCCTGGGCGACGATGCCGGATCCAGACTGGCCCGGATCCTGGAGAACGGGTACGCCGTCAGCATCGAGCCCGTCTTCGACCCATCGGCCCCGATGCGTGGCGCCCGGGGCCCGCTGCGGGATCTGGCGGCCGGGGCTGCGGGCGGCCGGGCACCGCTGGGGCGCGCCACGCGGTCCGAGGGGCTGGTGGAGATTCGCGTCGGGCCCGGGACCGACCCGAAGACGCTGGCGCGACACCTCGCCGGGATGGGCGACGTGGAGTACGCGTTCCTGCCGCCCGTCCGCCACTTGTTCGGCACGCGCACGAAGACCACCCGGCCCGATCCGCTGTCCTCGCGCCAGTGGGCGCACGGCGCGATCCGTCTGGGACACGCGCGCGCCGCGCGCGGGTTCAACGACGCCTCCGGCATCACCGTGGCCGTTGTCGACAGCGGCATCGACACGGGCCACCCCGACCTCAAGGCGGCGATCAAGGAATACCGCAACGTCCTCGCCGGCGAAGGCGACCGCGACGACATCGGTCACGGGACCCATGTTGCCGGCATCATCGCCGCCGGCTTCCGGAACGGCCTGGGCATCTCGGGAGTGTGCGCGGCGCGCATTCTGGCCCTGAAGGCCTTGCCGCACGACGACGACCACTGGAGCGCGAAGGCGTACTACCGGGCGCTGCGCTACGTGATCGGCCGCGCGCATGTCCTCAACCTCAGTCTGGGCGGCGACAAGGACCCGGCCGAGATCGACATCCTGCGCGACGTGATCGATTCGGGCGTCGTCGTGGTCGCCGCCATGGGCAACGAGTACGAAGACGGCAACCCCGTCGAATACCCCGCGGCGATGCCCACCGTGTGCGCCGTCGGCGCGACCGATCAACTGGACCACCGGGCCAGCTTCTCCAACACCGGACGGCACATCGACGTGGTGGCGCCCGGAGTGCAGATCCTCTCGACGACCCCCACCCACAAGTACGACGAGCCCGAGCGCAACTACGCGGCGTGGGATGGCACGTCCATGGCCGCTCCGCACGTCGCGGCGGCCGCGGCGCTGGTCCTGGCGAAGTATCCCGGGAGCACGCCGGCGCAGGTCATCGCGCGACTGACCTCGTCGGCCGATCGGGTGGCGGGAAAGAAGAAAGGCGATCGCGGCTACGGCGCCGGGCGGCTGAACTGCCAGGCCGCGCTCGCATGACTGGTACAATCGCCGGAGCGACGTGGACATCATCGTCAAGGTCGATACGAAGCGCACGAAGGATCCGGTCGCGCACGTCCGGCGCGTCCTTGGTGCCGTCCCGGGGTCGCGGGCGGTAACCGTCGAAGAGGTGTTTCCCGATCTTCGCACAGGGGCGAGTGCCGGCCTGCTCAGCGTGCACCTGCCGTGCGATCCGGGGTCGAAGGCGCATCGCTTGTCGGTCAGGGCGCTGCGCGACGACGAGGCCGTGGTCTACGTGGAGGGACCGAAGCGGCGTCGCCCGCTGTAGGCGTTGCGCGCCGCACCGGACATCTGACAGGGCATCGCGGACGCCCGGGCTCGCGGGAACATGGACATCGGGCGGCCGGGCGGCCGCCGGAGGCACTCGCCGTGACCCAGCACAAGAAGCTCGCCATCCTCGTCGGCGGGGGCCCGGCCCCCGGCATCAACAGCGTGATCAGCGCGGCCACCATCCGGGCGTGCCTGGAGGACGTGGAGGTCATCGGGGTCCGCGACGGCTTCGAGTGGATCATGCGCGGCGACGTCGACCACGTGACCCCGCTCACCATCGAGACCGTCAGCCGCATCCACTTCCGGGGGGGCTCGCACATCGGCATCTCCCGCGCCAACCCGACCGTGGACCCCCAGCACCTGGAGAACGTGGTGATCTCGCTGCTGCGGCTCAACGTGTCGCAGCTCATCACCATCGGGGGAGACGACACCGCGTTCTCGGCCATGAAGGTCGAGCGGCGCGCCGACCGCCGCATCCGCGTCGTGCACGTGCCCAAGACCATCGACAACGACCTCGACCTGCCCGCCTACGTGGACACCTTCGGCTTCCAGACGGCCCGGCACTACGGGGTCGAGATCGTGAAGAACCTCATGGTGGACGCCCGGACCACCTCGCGCTGGTACTTCGTGATCGCCATGGGCCGCAAGGCCGGCCACCTCGCGCTCGGCATCGGCAAGGCGGCGGGGGCCACCCTCACCCTCATCCCCGAGGAGTTCACGGGCCGGCCCATCCGCCTCAAGGCCCTCGTCGACACCCTGGCCGGCGCCATCATCAAGCGCCTGAGCTACGGGCGCCGCGACGGCGTCGCCATGATCGCCGAGGGGCTCGTGCTCGACCTCGACCCCGGCGACCTCGCCCAGCTCGAGGACGTGGAGCGGGACGCTCACGGGCACGTGCGCATCGCCGAGGTCAACATCGGCGAGATCCTCAAGGCCGCGGTCCAGAAGCGGCTCGCGCAGTTCGGCCTCAAGACGACCCTAGTGGCCAAGAACATCGGCTACGAGCTTCGCTGCGCCGATCCCATCCCCTTCGACATGGAGTACACGCGCGACCTCGGGTACTGCGCCGCCAAGTACCTCCTCGCCGGGGGGAACGCCGTCGTGATCTCCATGCAGGGCGGCCACTTCGTGCCCGTCCCGTTCGAGCGCATGCTCGACCCGGTGACGGGGCGGGCGCGCGTCCGGCTGGTGGACATCCACTCCACCCGCTACGCGATCGCCCGGCGCTACATGCTCCGCCTGCGCCGCGACGACTTCGACGACCCCCACGAGCTGGCGAAGTTCGCGGCCACCGCGGGCCTGTCCCTCCAGCAGTTCCGCGAGGAGTTCGAGCCGCTGGTCCAGC
>MGBV01000222.1:0-10349 GCA_001788415.1 Candidatus Rokubacteria bacterium GWC2_70_16
TGCGCCCCGATCCTGGTCATTCCCGCCCGACGACTCTCACGCATGCGTTGCTGTCCGCCGCCCCGATCGCTCGGAAGGCGTCGGCCGCCCCCCCGCTCGCCCCCGAAATAGTCGATGTGACGATCGATGCGCTTTGTCACGTCGGGCTTGAAGAGCGGCGCGGGCGGGGTCACGGGGCAAAGGTGTTCAGCGCGACCTCGAGGCTCATCAGGAGCGCCACCAGGCCCAGGACCATCCCGACGCGCGCGGCCCACGCCACGCGGGGCCGGGTCCACCCGGCGTGGCGTCGCCCGCGGCCGCCGCGGAGGAGCAGCACGAGCGCGAGGGCGTTGAGGCCGACCGGCAAGAGGCGTGCCTGGAGCGGCACATGGACCCAGTACGCGAGTGTGCTCGCGAACAGGCTGGCGATCAGGTAGAAGGTCCTGGGCGGCCAGGCACGCCGCCAGTAGCGGACGAGCGCGTCACCGAGGGCGCCCTCCAGCCGCTCATGGAGGACGACCCACGCCACGAACGCGGCCACGAGGAGGACCGGGAGCCACTCGTGCAGCCACAGGACGGACGTGATGAGAAGGAGCGTGCCGGCCGGGCGCCGCCGCCGGCCCGAGCTGGACCTGGCCTCCTCCCGGCCCGTCGCCTGCGCCTCCATGAGCCGGCCGGTGGATCCCGGGGGCCGAGGGGTCAGGCCGGCCCGACGGCGCTGGCCTCGACGCCATGGCCCGGAGAGCGGAGCAAGCGGCGGCGCGCCCGCCGGATGGAGGGATCGTCGACGACGACGAGGAAGATCACGGGCAAGCACGGTGCGCTCAGCATGACGGCCGCTCGAGGACACCCTAGCGGGACGGGACCCGCCACGGTATTGGACCTTGGTCCCATGGGCCGGCGTACGGTACGGCCGCGCGCGGTCGCTGCGCCGGCCGGGCCCTCGGGCGCCAGGTGTCCTCTGGCGCCCGGGGGGCCCGCGGCGAGGCTAGAACAGGCTAGAACTCGCTCCCGGGCGCCATGGATGGGGCGCCCTTCTCGGCTTCCGGGATGTCCGTAATGAGCGCTTCGGTCGTGAGCAGCAACGACGCGATCGATGCCGCGTTCTGCAGGGCAACCCGCTCGACCTTGGTGGGGTCGATGATCCCCGCCTTCATCATGTCGACATACTCGTTGGTCTCGGCGTCGAAGCCGCGCGTGATCGGGACCGCGGCCCTGACCTTCTCGACGATCACGGAGCCCTCGAGCCCGGCGTTCTCCACGATCTGCCGGATCGGTTCCTCGAGGGCGCGCCGCACGATGCTGACGCCAGTGCCCTCGTCGCCCGAGAGCTTGAGACCGTCGAGGGCTTCCGACGCGCGCAGCAGCGCCACGCCGCCGCCAGGCACGATCCCTTCCTCGACGGCCGCCCGCGTGGCGTTGAGCGCGTCCTCGACCCGCGCCTTCTTCTCCTTCATCTCGGTCTCGGTGGCCGCCCCGACCTTGATGACGGCGACGCCGCCCGCGAGCTTCGCGAGCCGCTCCTGGAGCTTCTCCCGGTCGTAGTCCGAGGTCGTCTCCTCGATCTGCGCCCGGATCTGCTTGATGCGGCCCTGGATCTCCTTGCTATGACCGGCGCCCTCGACGATCGTGGTGTTGTCCTTGTCCACGACCACCTTCTTGGCGCGGCCAAGGTCGTCGAGCTTGAGGTTCTCGAGCTTGATCCCGAGGTCTTCCGTGATCGCCTTGCCGCCGCTCACGGTCGCGATGTCCTCGAGCATGGCCTTGCGGCGATCGCCGAAGCCCGGCGCCTTGACGGCGCAGCACGCGAGCGTCCCGCGGAGCTTGTTGACCACGAGAGTCGCCAGGGCCTCGCCCTCCAGGTCCTCGGCGATGATGAGCAACGGCTTGCCTGCCCGGGCAACCTGCTCGAGCAGCGGCAGCATGTCCTTCATCACGCTGAGCTTCTTCTCGTGGATGAGGATGAGCGCGTCCTCGAGCACCACCTCCATCCGCTCCGCATTCGTCACGAAGTAGGGCGAGAGGTACCCGCGGTCGAACTGCATCCCCTCGACCACCTCGAGGGTCGTCTCCATCGCCTTGGCCTCTTCGACGGTGATGACGCCGTCCTTGCCGACCTTCTCCATGGCCTCGGCGATCAAGTTGCCGATCGTCTTGTCGTTGTTGGCGGCGATCGTGGCGACCTGGGCGATCTCCTTCTTGTCCTTGGTGGCCTTGGACAGATGCTTCAGCTCCTCGACCACCGTGTCGACCGCCCGGTCGATCCCCCGCTTCAGGCCCATCGGGTTCGCGCCCGCCGTCACGTTCTTGAGCCCCCCGCGGAAGATGGCCTGCGCGAGCACCGTCGCGGTCGTCGTCCCGTCCCCCGCGATGTCGGAGGTCTTGGCGGCCACTTCCTTCAGCATCTGCGCGCCCATGTTCTCGCCGGGATCCTTGAGCTCGATCTCCTTGGCGACCGTCACGCCGTCCTTGGTGATCGTGGGGCTGCCGTACTTCTTGTCGATGACGACGTTCCGTCCCTTCGGCCCGAGCGTCACCTTGACGGCATGGGCCATGATGTTGACCCCGCGCAAGAGCGCGGCGCGGGCGTCCTCGTTGAACAGGAGCTGCTTAGGCATGGATACGTTCCTCCCGAGTGTGGGCGAATGGTTGAGGGCGGCTGAGCCGCTCGTCTAGGAGCCGAGGATGCCGAGGACGTCCTCCTCCTTCATGATGAGGTACTCGTGGCCGTCCAGCTTGACCTCGCTGCCGGAGTACTTGCCGAAGAGGATCCGATCGCCCTCCTTCACCGCGAGGGGGAGCTTCTTGCCGTCCTCGGTCACCTTGCCCGTCCCGACGGCGATCACCTTGCCCTCCTGCGGCTTCTCCTTGGCGGTGTCGGGGATAATGATGTGGCCGTGCTTGTCGTCCTGCTCCTCGAGACGCCTGACGAGCACGCGGTCATGGAGCGGGCGCAGCTTCATCTGGTGGGTTGCCTGAGCCATAGCGAATGCCTCCCTACTTCCCGGTGTGGTGAGCGCGGCTGGTGGAATTGTCCAGCGGCCGTAGTGTACCACTGAAATAGTACACAATGACGAAATTGATATGGTGTACTATTATGGCCATACAGTTATGAGCATCGCGATGAATCTCAAGATAGACGCGCATAGCCCGATCCCGATCCGCCGGCAACTGACGGAGCAGCTCAAGCACGTCATCGAGAGCGGCGGCGTCGCGCGGGGCGAGGCCCTGCCCAGCATCAGGGAGCTGGCCGGCGTCCTCGCCATCAACACCAATACGGTTGCGCGCGTCATCGAGGACCTCAAGCAGAGCGGATACGTGGAGGCTCGGCGGGGGGCGGGCGTGTTCGTGGCCTCGGCGCCGCCCGCCCGCCCCTCGTCTCACCTCCGCCAGGGCTTCTTACGAGATACGGTGATCCGGGCGGCGGCCCTCGGGATGACCGCCGACGAGGTGGCGGTGGGCGTTCTGAGCGTGGCCGGCGTCCGGCCCGCCGCCGTCCAGGGGGCCGTGGATGTTCTCCTCGTGGAATGCAGCCCGCCGGAGCTCGACTTCCTTGCCGGGCAACTCGAGGCCCACCTCCCGGTCCGCGTCGACAGGGTGCTCCTCGGCGAGCTGGCGGCGGTGACGCGGCGGCAGAAGCAAGACGGTCGCTGGCGGGCCGCGGTCACGAGCTTCTGCCATCTCCCTGCGGTGGAGCGGCTCCTGAGCGGCAGGGGCGTCCCGGTGATCGCGCTCCTTGCCGAGGCGCATCTCGAGACCCTCCATCGCCTGGCCCAGATGCCGGCGGGGACGCGGGTGGGCGTGGCCTCCGCCGCCGCCGAGGCGGCCCACAGCCTGGAGCACTCGATCGCGAACGCCGGCCTGCCGAACATCGCGATGGTCGGGGCGTGTCCCGCCGAGGGGGCCGCGTTGGGTCGCCTGCTGCGACGAGTGGACGTCATCGTCTGCTCTACCTCGGCGGCCGAGCGGGTCCGGGACCTCGCGGGCGAGGCCGTGCAGGTGATGATCGACGACCGGGCCCTCGACCAGCGGGCGATTGAAATGCTCGCGGCTCTCCTGGTGCGACAAGACGGCGACAGGCCGGTGGCCGCTGCGCCCGCCGACCAGACGGGCCTGAGCCCTCGCCTTCCAGCAAGGAGATCCCGCATGGCGATCAGCAAGAAAGCTTCAGTCCGAACGACGTCGCCGGAACGAGAAGCTGCCGGCGAGCAGACCGCCGCTCGCAGCGCCCAGCGCCAGAAGACCGCGAGCGCCGCAGCGAGCGAGACGCAGAACGTACGGCAGTTCGCCAAGACGCGCATGGCCGCTGTCCAGGCTCACACCCAGGCGCGAGGGCAGCGGCACCAAGCCAAGCGCGACTCCCGCTGAGAACGAAGAAGCAATCACCCTCTGGCTGCCACGGAGCCTGCTCCGGCCGATCCCGCCGAGGTGGTCCGCGGGCTGAACGAGTGCCTGGCGCGGGTGGCCGCCATCGTCAGCGAGCACGGTGGCACCGTCACCGAGTTCATCGGCCACACAGTCACCCGCTCCTGAGCGATAGCATCTCGCCGCCGGCCCGCAGGGTGGCGTCCCACGTCACCCTGATGGCGTCCTTCACGCTCTGATGGGCGGGACAGCCTTCCGGGTGGAGCGCCAGCGCCCGCTCGGTCGCCTCCCGGGCCTCCGCGGGCACGGCGAGGTCGTAGTGCACGTGGATGGACGTGATGCGGATGGTCTTGGCGATACCGGAGATGCGACCGTCCACGGTGGCCTTGAACGACCCACGATCGAATGCGATCTGACGCCCTGCCAGGGCGCCGCGCAGGGTGCCGAACATTCAGCCGGCGACGGCGGCCACGATGTGGTCGAGCGTGGAGGCGGCGGGCGGCCCGTCCTTCACCCCGTAGTACTGCCGCAAGGCGCCCTGGACGCCGTAGACCACCGGCTCGGGGACTTCGCCCAGATAGGCGTGGCGGAACCCCTCGCGATATTCCAGGCGGGCATGGGAGATGTACTCGAAAGCGTCGGCCATGGAGTGCCTCCTCGTCGGCGGTTTCACGTATGATGCGGGGAGCTGGCGACGGGATTCGGGAGGGACGGGTCGGTGGCCCAAACATATCGGATGACCCACTGGCGACGCGGGCTCAACGGCCTCGTCCGCGCGTTGCTCCGCGTGGGGCTGGGGCCGCGACACACCTATCTGCTGAGCGTGCGGGGGCGCAAGACCGGCCGGCTGCACTCGACGCCGGTGACGCTGGTGGAGGGGGCAGAAGCCCGCTGGCTCGTGGCGCCCTACGGCGAGGTCGGCTGGGGGCGCAACGCCCGCGCCGCCGGAGAAGTCATGCTCCGGCGCGGCCGCCGCTCGGAGACCGTCGGGCTGGCCGCCGTGGACCCGCAGGAGGCCGGGGGCGTGCTGAAGCGCTACGCCACCGAGGTGCCCATCACCCGCCCCTTCTTCGAGGCGAGGCCGACCTCCCCGGTGGAGGCCTTCGTGGCGGAAGCCTCGCGCCACCCGGTATTCCGCCTCGTCCCCCAGGGGGGCGCCGCCTCGCCGGCACGGTGAGTGGACGCCGGGCCGGGCGGCGGCGTATATTTCACCTCGGACAGATGGCCCGCAAGCCAACCATGACCGGGGACAATCCCAGGAGATCTCCATGCGCACGTATTACGACATCACGCTGAGCGACCGCACGATCGCCAGGCGGGACCTCGAGGGCGAGGCCATCGTCAGGGCCGGGCGCTACCTGATCGCCAGGACGCTGCTCGAGCTGGGCGCCGCCACGGTGGATCCGCTCTCGCCGCAGAACCCGCTGATCTTCTCGGCCGGCCCCTTCGCCGGCACGAGCTTCTCCAACGCCAACCGCACCAGCGTCGGCTGCAAGAGCCCGCTCACCGGTGGGGTCAAGGAGGCGAACGCCGGCGGCACCCTGAGCTACGGGCTCGGGCAGCTCCGGATCGCCGGCTTCACGCTCCTCGACGCCTCGCCGCACTGGGTGGTCATCCACTTCAAGAAGGACGGCAGCATCGCCTTCGACGACGGCGCGCCGTATCTGGGCAAGGGCAACTTCGAGGTGGCCCGCATGCTGCACGCCCGGTACGGCAAGAAGGTCAGCCTCGCCCTCTGCGGCCCCGTGGGGGAGTACCAGGGCCTCCTGGCGGGCATCGCCATCAGCGACAAGGACAACCGGCCCTCCCGCCTGGCGGCGCGCGGCGGGGTGGGCGCGGTCATGGGGGCCAAGAAGGTCAAGGCCATCGTGGTGGACCTGGACCGCATCCCACCCCTCGCGGACAGGAAGAAGGTCAACGCCAGCATCAAGGACTACGCCCGGATGCTGCAGGCCGACGGCGTCGTGGCGAACTTCTACGCCAAGCTCGGCACGATGGGCATGGCCGATGTCCAGAACCAGCTGGGCGGGCTGCCGGTGCGCAACTTCAGCGCCGGCCAGCAGGCCAACCTCTCGGCGGGCGAGACGTTCAAGATGGGCGCCGAGTACATCGGCGCCCTCAACACCTCCCGCGGCGGCGAGCAGACGCATGCCTGCATGCCCGGCTGCGTGATCCAGTGCAGCAACGTGTATCACGACGCCGGCGGCAAGGAGGTGGTCTCCCCGGTCGAGTACGAGACGCTGGGGTTGCTCGGGACGAACTGCGGCATCAGCGACCCGGACGACCTGGCGGCGCTCAACTTCATCGCCAACGATCTGGGCGTGGACACGATCGAGCTGGGCGCGATGCTCGGGGTGCTCATGGAGGCAGGCCTCGGGAAGTTCGGCGACGTGCAGTTCATGACCGACTGCCTGGCCGAGATCCGCCAGGGCACCGAGCAGGGGCGCCTCTGGGCCCAGGGCACGGCGCGCGTCGGCGAGCACTACCATGTCCGCCGCGTGCCGGTGATCAAGAAGCAGGCCATCAGCGCCTACGATCCCCGCGTCGTCGAGGCCACGGGCATCGGGATGATGGCCACGGCCCAGGGCGCCGACCACACCGTCGGCAACCTTCCGCGGCTCAAGACGCGGGAGATGGACGCGGAATCGCTCATCAGCCAGAGCCTGCTCCACCAGACGCGGGTGGCCGCCAGCGACTCGCTGGGGCTGTGCATCTTCGGCATGACGGTGACCAACCCCAACACCGAGTTCCTCACCGCCGCCCTCAACGCCGCGCATGGTACGCACCTGACCGCGGACTTCTTCGAGGCTCTCGGCCGCGAGACGCTTCGCCTGGAGCGCGCGTTCAATCGCCAGGCCGGCTTCACCGAGAAGGACGACGAGCTGCCCGCGTTCTTCTACAGCGAGCCGGTGCCGCCCACCGATCGCGTGGCGCGCTTCCACGGGGCCGAGGTCCACACCATGTACGACCGCCTGCCCGCCTGAGCCGGGATCCCCATGCGATACGGCTTCGCGCTCTTCGCCGGCATCGCCCCCGAGGTCATCCGCGCCTCCGCGCGAGAGGCCGAGGGGCTCGGCTACGGCTCGTTCTGGGTGAACCACCCCGGCGCCATGGACGGCCTGACCGCGCTCGCCCCGGCCGCGCGCGCGACCGAGCGCATCGAGCTCGGCATCGGCGTGATCCCGCTCCACACGCGGGGGCCGGCGAGCATCGTCGAGGGCGTGCGCGGCAACGACCTGCCGCTGGCCCGTCTCCTGCTCGGGGTGGGGAGTCCCAACCCGGGCGCGCTTGCCCGCGTGCGCGCCGGGGTCGCCGAGCTCAGGGCCCGGCTCCCGGCGCGCCTCGTCGTCGCCGCCCTCGGGCCCCAGATGTGTCGCCTCGCCGGCGAGGTGGCCGACGGGGTGCTCTTCAACTGGCTCACTCCGGAGCATGCGCGTCTCTCGGCCGACTGCGTGCGGGCCGGCGCCGCCTCCGCGGGCCGTCAGCCCCCGCGGCTCTCGGCGTATGTCCGCCTGGCCCTCGGCCCGGGCGGCTGCGCGCGTCTGGCCGAGGAGGGCGCGCGCTACGCGGCGATCCCCGCGTACGGGAGCCACTTCGCGCGCATGGGCGTGAACCCCGTGGACACCGCCATCGCCGCCCAGAGCCCGGAGGCCATCCCGTCCGCCCTCCGGAAGTGGGACGGCGCCGTCGACGAGGTCGTGCTCCGCGCCATCACCGCGGGCGACACCATCGAGGAGACCCTGACGCTCCTCCGGGCGGCCAAGCAGGCGTGAGGAAGATCGACAGGCGCGAGCTCGGCGGTCTCAAGATCCGGGTCAGGCCCGTGTGCCGCGACTTCTTCAGCGCGCTGGGCGCCACCGTCATGCAGGCCGTCCCCGGCGAGGTCTACACCGCCCTCGAGTGTGGCGTCGTGGACGGCTACGGCTGGCCCAGCGGCGGCATTTTCTGAGGGCGCATTCCCGTCCGCGTCCAGTTCCCGTTCGGAGAAGGCGGATTGCCGCTGGTCAGGCGCGCCGGACCACGCCGAAGGACGCCAGCTTCGCTCGGGAAAAGCGTTTCACCTCGATCCACAGCCGCCCCAGGCCCAGCAGGAGGAAGAGGAGGAGCAGGTTGGCGACCGCGTAGCGCCACCAGTTGTTGAAGCGGAGGTGCAGGTACTGGTTCACCAGCGTCAGGACGATCAGCTGATGGACGAAATAGAGGAAGAGAGCAGTCCGGCCTAGCGTTCCCAGCCATGTCAGCCGGAGGCCTCGCACCTCGCCGACGTAGTAGAAGACGGCCATTAGGACGAAGGTCATGCCGATCACCCAGACCGCCGTCGCCCCGCGCGGCGTCCAGTGCTTGTTGAGGATGAAGTCGCGCTTGAACATGAAGCGGTACTCGGTGTGCGCCCACGCGTCGTACGCGAACAGCCACGCGATGCACAAGAGGCCGGCCGCGGCCATGGCGAGCATGTAGCGGGCACGGCGGCGCGAGTCGGGTTGCTCCACCCAGAGCTGTCCGAGCACGAGGCCGAAGAGGACGAGGGCGACCCAGGGCCAGGGCGGGAACTCGAGGAAGAGGACGCGCGAGCTCATGGGATGGGCGGCCACCCAGTCGCCCAGCGGGCCAAAGCACCAGCCGAAAGACAGGTACACGAGCACCGCCGCGGCCACGACCACGTAGCGCGCCACCCGAGAGCGCAGGAAGAGACCGACGGGGGCCGCCACGATGATGCCGAGCCCGATCGTCTGCAGGACCCCATTGCTCCAGAACGGGTCTTCGGGGAAGACCAGCACGTTCAGGAGGAGGCCGGCCAGGATGATGCGACCGCCGTGCTTGGCGTACTTCCAGAGGGTGGGGAGCACCTGCTCGGTGACGCGGCCGCGGACCTTCCCGAGCGACAGCGGCAGGCAGAAGCCGACCAGGAAGAGAAAGGTCGGCGCGGCCACGGCCATGGTCACGTAGATGGAGTAGTACCACGGCCACCCCATGGAGCGGTCCTGCCACCAGCGCCCCGTGTGGTTGAGCACCATGAAGACCAGGGCGAAGCCACGGAGGGCATCCAGGAACACCAGGCGCCCGGAGGCCGGGCGCGCGCCCGCCTCGCGCGCGAGACGGGGTGCGGGCACCTCGACGGGGGCACCCGGCTGGCGACTACCGGACTCGTTCATGCTCGCTTCCTCTCTCCACGCCCCGACAGCGAGCATACTACGTGTCGCGCGCGAGGGGAGGTCGTGCTGGATGCTCCCGGCCGACGAGCGAGGGGGCTCGGACGCGGTGGCAAGAGCAGCGCGTCCAATCGGTGTCGACGAGGTCGTGCTCCGCGCGATCACCGCGGGCGACACGATCGAGGAGACCCTGACGCTCCTCCGGGCGGCCAAGCCCACCTGAGCCGCTCCAGCCGGCGAGGCGGCAGAGCTTACTG
The DNA here is from genome assembly GCA_001788415.1 of Candidatus Rokubacteria bacterium GWC2_70_16. Lineage (GTDB taxonomy): Bacteria > Methylomirabilota > Methylomirabilia > Rokubacteriales > CSP1-6 > UBA12499. Next base: position 9,752 of record MGBV01000222.1, read on the forward strand.
ACGCCGGCCCCTCGGCGAGCCGGTCCCAGGCGCCCCGCCCGGCATCGCCGGGCTCTGCTCATCGTTCCCCCGTGGCCCCGTCTCCACCTGACGGGGAGAGACGCGGTTGGCCGGCTCTCCGGGTAGCGCGCGCGGCGCCCGCTCGACTCGCTCGGCCCGCGCGGGCGGAGTGGGAGGCCGCGGGGCGGGGACCTGAGCCGCGGCAGCAGGGGTTCCGGCCGGCGCCCGGCTCACTCCGGGCGCAGGCGCCGACGGAGCCTGGGCGGCGGGTGAAGTAGGCGGCGTCTGGCGCACTCCGGGGGCGAGCGCCGGCGGAGCCTGGCTGGCGGGTGCAGTGGCCGGCGTCTGGCGAGCCCCGGGCCCTGGCGCCGGGGGCGCGGCCGGCTGCACGGTCTGAGTGGGAGGCGAGGGGCGTGAGGGACGCGGCGTCTCGACAGGTGCCTGACGACCTTCGCCGCGCGCGGCTTCCTGACGCGGCTCCCGACGGGGCGTCGCCCCGGAGCGCGGCGGCTCGATCGAGATCTGCCGTCCAGGTGGCGGCCCTGGCGCGGTGGTAGTCGGCCTCGGCTGGGCCGGAGCCACCACGAGCCGGGGCGCC
>MGBV01000222.1:10498-28944 GCA_001788415.1 Candidatus Rokubacteria bacterium GWC2_70_16
CCGCTGGATATCTACCCGGGTCACGCGGGCGGCGGCGACGTGGCCCTGGCCGAAGCGCTCGGTGGGAACCGCCACGACGGCGTTGGCGACGGCCACGTTCCGGAACACGGTGATGTGCTGTACGTTCGCCACCGTGTTCCGGTTGACCACGACGTTGTTCACGACGCGCGGTCCGCCCCAGCCGCCCCACCACGGCCTGCCGATGAAACCCGGGCGGCCCCACCACGGGATCACCGGCTCGCCCCAGCCGAGCGCGACCCAGGACAGGGGCAGGCTCGGGGCGAATGGGCTGCCGAGGAAGACCACGAGCGCCGGAGCGTAGACCGGCCGCACGACGAGGGGACCCGGCGCCCACCCCCAGGAGCCATCGACGAAGATCCAGCGGCCGTAGTGATAGGGCGCCCAGCCCCACGGGGCATCGTCCACCCAGGTCCACTGATACCGCGGGTCCCAGATCCAGCGCCCCGTGCTGTAGGGCGCCCAGCCGGGGGGCCGCGCGTCGGGAGTCCAGACCGGCCCATAGCTCTCCACGACCCGCCAGCTCCCGTAGCGATCGAGGTCGCCGGCCCCGGCGACACCCGGCGGCACGTAGCGGCCGCTCACGGCCCCGACGAGTTGCTCGGTGCGCGCATAGTTCCAGCGGTCCCACGCGCTGAGCTCTGGCGCCGCGTAGGTCTCGACGCTGGGCGCGTCCGTCCCCCTGATGACCACCTGCTCGTTCGGCGCGAGGGCCGCGGCTGCGCCTCCGGCGGGGATGAGCGTCGCCCGCCCGCCCCGGCGGGTGATGAACGTGGTCGTGTCCGGGGCGACGTCCACGCGATAGTAGCCGGTGCGCTCGATGGTCAACGCCGCACCGGGCGTGTCGAGCTCCACCGTCTGCCCGGCCGAGAGCTCGCGCAGGTCGAGCGAGGCATGCCCGGCGGTGACCTTGAACTGGACAAAGTCGGGCTCGTGGGTGACAAGCCCGAGTTGCGTTCCCTCGGCGGCCCGCACGAAGGCACGCGCGCCGATCTGGATCTCGACATTGCCGCCCGGACCCGTGTAGAGGAGATCGCCGGGGGCGAGCGGCGTGTTGAGCTGGGCCGGCGTCCAGTCCGTGGCGCCCGGCCGCCAGAACGAGACCTCGCTGTTGATGTAGCTGACGCGGGGCGGCGTGGTCTCCGCCGCCCGGGCCCCAGCCGTCCCGCCGATCATGACGCCCAGCGCCAGCAACGCGCCGACGATGCGCTCTCGATTCATGGGTGCCTCCCCCGCGTAAGGCTGTACGGGTAAGACGGGCGAGCCCCCGGAGTTGTTTCCTGAAATGGAGGCGCCGGCGGAGAGGAACCAGGCGCGCGGGGGCCGGGTTATGTGTGGGTAGAGTGTCTACAGGGCACAGACAGGCAGACCTCGATCTCCTCGCCGAACAGGAGCCGCCAGGCGGCGGCGTGGGCCACCGCCCGGTGGGCCGGCTTCGGAAGCGCGGCGAGGAACTTGCGGAGCGCGCCCACCTTGTCCTCGAGGTCGTTCATCCGGTCCGGTCCCAGATCCAGCGCCCCGAGGAAGCGCCAGGGGAGGTCGGCGATGAGATCCACCCATTGCGGCCGCAGGCGGCCCCAGTCGTCCCACACGCGCGCGTGCCGCTGGCCGCTCACCGGGTAGACCGAGTAGGCGTCCCCGAAGGCCGTGTCCACGTGCAGGCCGGGGTGCCGCTCGAGGAGCCGCCGCAGGTAGGCCGGCCCGTAGATCGTGCTCCGCTCCTGATAGCGGATCTGCGCGAGATGGCACCAGATCACCCTGGCCCGCGGGTAGGCGGCGAGCATCTCCTCGAGCGGGCGCAGCAGCGCGTCCTCGATCTCGTAGTGGATCTGGAACGGGACGCCGGTCTGTTCCGCGAACCGGAAGAGCCGGTGACCGTGCTCGCCGTTGATGGGGATGCTCATGTCGCGGTGGGTCTCCCGCCGCTGCACCTGCCGCGGCGAGGGGTAGTGGCGGAACTCGAACTCGCCGAGCAGCGGGTAGCCGTGCTCGACGGCGCGCCTGAGATGCACGTCGAGGAATTCTTTCGGCTTCTCGGTCCACGCCGGATACACCCCGGCCGTCGTCGTGGGGATGTAGCGCTCGGGATCTGTCTGGACGAGCCTCCGCGCGCCGTCATGCCACAGCCGGCCCTGCGCGAAGCCGCCCGGGCCGATCTCGGGGGACAGCGCGATCATGGCGACGCCCAGCCTGTCCATGCGCCGGACATAGCCGGGGATATCGAAGTCGCCCGGGTTGTAGGAGGACTCGATGTCGATGAGGGGGATCGTGCCCGTGGCCGCCACGCTCCTGAGCCGCGCGCGCCAGCCGCGCTGGAGCGCGGCGAGGTCGAGCCGCCCTTCGGGTTCCGCGGGCACCGCGCGAGAGGCTTGGAACACCGCGGCTGCCGCTCCCACCGTCGCCGACAGAAAGGCGCGCCGGTTCACGCCAGCGATTATGGCATGCTGCCGGAGCTGTCTGGTATAGTCGCCGGGTCACGAACCACGCGCGGGAGGGAACCGTGAAGCTCCTATTCTTCGACGACTTCAGGCTGGGCGTGCTCAGGGGAGAGACCGTCATCGACGTGTCGCAGGCATTGCGGGACATCCCCCATGTCGGGCCCCAGGACCTCATCAGCGGGCTGATCGAGCGCTTCGCCGACTATCGGGGGGCCCTGGAGGAGGCGGTCCGCCGCGGACCGGGGGTCCCGGTCGGCCAGGTCAGGATCCGGCCGCCGCTGCCGAGGCCCTCCAACATCGTGTGCATGGCGGTGAACTACATGGAGGGCGGGACGCGGGCCGCGCCGGCGCCCATCAACGCGTTCCACAAGTCGCCCAGCGCCGTCATCGGCGACGGCGACACCATGGTGCTCCCCGATGTCCCTGCCACCATCTTCGAGGGGGAGGCCGAGGTGGCGGTAGTCATCGGCAAGCGGGCCTCCCGAATCGGCGCCGCTGCGGCCATGGACCACGTCTTCGGCTACCTGAACTTCATGGACGGGTCGGCCCGGGGTCTCCTGCCCGCCGGCAATACCTTCTACCAGATGAAGTCGCGCGACACCTTTGCCCCTATGGGCCCGTATCTGGTGACGGCCGACGAGGTGCCCGACCCGCATGCCCTCCCCGTGCGGCTCTGGGTGAACGGGACCCTCACGCAGGACTTCAACACCAGCGACATGGCCCACAGGATTCCCCGCTGCCTCGAGTGGGTCAGCGCCATCCACACCCTGGAGCCGGGCGATGTCCTGGCCACGGGGACCAACCACGGCGGGCTCTCCGCCTTCCAGGACGGGGATCGGATCGAGCTGGAGACGGAAGGGCTCGGGCGGCTCCATGTGCGCGTGCGAGACGACCTGAGGCGCACCTGGGCCCGGGAGACCCGGCTGGACCGCCAGCGGAAGGGGCTGGAGGGGACCACCCCGCAGCTGACCGGAAAGTACGCGCCCCGATGAGGACCACCCACGTCAGCACCGAGAGGAGTCGAGCATGGTCTACGAGATCCGCACCTACCGCCTCGCCCCCGGGAGCCTGGGCGAGGTCGAGAAGCGCTTCGGCGAGGGCTACGAGCACCGCAAGAAATACTCCGAGCTGACCGCCTTCTGGCACACGGAGATCGGACCGCTCAACGAGATCGTCCACGTCTGGGGGTACCGGGACCTCGCCGAGCGGGCGCGCGTCCGGGGCGAGGCGGCGAAGGACCCGAACTGGCCGCCCAAGATCGCCGAGTTCGTCCGGGCGATGCGCTCGGAGATCGTCGTGCCGTTCTCCTTCGTGCCCGAGGTCCGTCCCGGGAAGGTCGGGCCGATCTTCGAACTGCGCTACTACACGCTGAAGCCGGGCATGCTTCCCGAGGTGGCGAAGGGCTGGGAGGCGAAGCTGCCGGAGCGCGCGAGGCTCTCGCCCGTCGTGCTGGCCGGCGGCGTCGAGTTCGGCCGGGCCAATGGCTTCGTCCACATCTGGGCCTACTCGAGCCTGGATCAGCGCGCCAGGATCAGGGGCGAGGCCGTGCAGAGCGGCGTCTGGCCGCCGCCGGGCGGGCGGGACCGGCTGCTGACGCAGGAGAACAAGATCCTGCTGCCCGCCGCCTTCTCGCCGCTCCAGTAGCCCGTCGCGCGCGGGCGGTGGTGAGCGGCCGCCGCCCGCGGCGATCGTCGCGGGATCCCGGGCGACGGTCAGAGCTCGGCGACCTCCACGGCCTGGCCCAGGGCGGCGCTCCGGGCCACGGCCTCGGTGAACTCCATGTAGCGGACGCCGTCGTCGAAGGTCGTGCGCGAGACCGTCTCCCGGCCGCGGATCGCGTTGACGAACTCTTCCTCGACCCGCCAGCCGATGCGCCGCTCGGCGGGGATCTCGATCTCGCGGAGCTCGCCATTGCCCCGCCGCCCGCCCCGGAGGCGCCGGGCGTCGGCCTCGAGCCTCAACGTGCCGTCGGTCCCGAAGATCCACACCTCGCTCGGCGGCGCCAGCGCCGTGACCGCGCTGAAGCGCAAGTGGGCCACGGCGCCGCCGCCGAGCGTGGCCAGGATGTCGACATGGTCGGGCACCCGCACCTCGTGCCAGGCGCCGCCGGCGTCGCGGCGGCGCGGCACGGCGACCTTCGTCATCGCCATCACCCGGCGGGCGGGGCCCAGCCAGCGCATCATGGCTTCGTACCAGATGCCCATGTTGAGGATGTTGAGCCCGCTGAGCGCGGCGTCCTGGCGCCAGTGCAGCGGCGCCTCGGGCTCGACGAAGCCGCCCTGGGGCGCCTGGAGCTCGACCGCCAGCACCTCGCCCGCGTAGCCCTCGGCCAGGAGCGCCTGAAGGGTCGCATCGACCTCGAGGGTGTGGGGCGCCGGGACGAGCTGGGCCACGAGGTGCGGCGCCCGGCGCGCGGCCTCCAGCATGCGCCGCCCCTCGGCGGCGTCCATGGCCATGCGCGCCTCGCAGAGCACGTGCTTGCCTTGCGCGAGCGCGGCCAGCGTGATCTCGCAGTGCATGTAGGGCCAGGTCCCGATGCAGATCGCATCCACGTCGTCCGCCCGCACGAGGTCCCGCCAGTCCGCGTGGACGCGCGCGATCCCGCACTCGCGCGCGACGCGCTCGCCCGACTCCTTCGTCCGGTTGGCCACCGCCACCAGCTCGACGCCCGGCAGGGCCCGGAGCCCCGGGATGTGCCGGCGACGGGTGTTGTTGCCGGCTCCGACGAAACCCACGCGGATCGTCCGGTCACTCATGGTCCGACATCATAGCACCGCGGCCTCGGATGTCCTGTGACGCCCCGGGACCGGGCTACCTCGCCGGGCTCCGTCCGGCCAGCGCCCAGTCGAGATTCTTCTGCGCGGCCGGGAAGCCTGGTCTGATCGCGAGCGCTCGGCGGAAATGCTCGACGGCCTCGCTCTTCCGGCCCTGCAGGGCCCGGGCCATCCCGAGGTTATTGTGCACCTCCGGGGAGTCGGGGACGATGTTCAAGACCTTCTGGTAATGCTGGACCGCCTCGTCGAGCTGCCCCTGGAAGGCGAGGGCATTCCCCAGGTCGTTGTGCGCGACGGCGTCGGTGGGGCTGAGCTGCACCGCCCGGCGCAGTTGCTCGATGGCCTCGGCCGCCTGGCCCTGCCGGACGAGGATGGCGGCCAGGTTCTTGCGCGCCCGGGACGATCCCGGGCTCAGTCGCACGTCCTCGCGCAGGTGGACGATGGCCTCGGGAATCCGACTCTCCTGCGCCAGCGCCAGGCCGAGACCGCTGTGCGCCTGGGCAAGGTCGGGGTTGATCGCCAGCGCCCTGCGGTACTGCTCGGCAGCCTTCTGGCGCAGCCCCCGGGTCTCGAGGGACAAGCCGAGGTTGAAATGAGCGATGGACGATGGGGCGATGGCGACGGCGTGCGTCCAGAGCGTCTCCGAATCGCGCCAGACGTGGATCTGCCCTCGGGTGAGTGTTCCGAGTGTAGCCATGACGACCACCAGCAGGCCCGCCAGGACAGCCGCGCGACGGCCGCCGTGAACGGGCCAGCGCCGCGCCAGCCACCAGTGCCGGAGCGCGCCCCCGGCGAGCAGCGCCCAGCCGAGCCCGGAGAGATAGCTGTAGCGGTCGGCCGCGAGGTACGGGCCGGCACGCATCACCAGCCCGCTCACCGGCAGGACCATCAGCGCCGAGAACACCCAGGCCGCGAGCGCGCCGGGCCAGCGCCGCCGTCCCGCGACCAGGCCCGCCGTCACGAGCGCGAACGCCAGCGTCGGAAACAGGAAGCGCCACACCAGCAAGTCCGCCGGCCCCAGCCACTCGTACAGCGGCGACAGCCCGACCGGCCACAGGAACTTCCACGGGTAGAACATCAAGCCGTATCCCGCGATCGCCAGCCGCGTCCCGAGCCCATGCGCCTCCGCCACCCAGTCCGCGTGGGTCTTCGCGATGGTGGCCACCACCGCGCTGGCCCCGACCAGCACGCCGTACGGCACCTTCTCCACGAGGAGCCGGCGCCAGCCCACGCCCTGAAGCCGCCTCAGCGGGTAGAGGTCCAGCAGCAGCAGCCCCGCTGGCAGCGGCATCACCGTGGCCTTGGAGAGGAGCGCGGCCACGAATGCCCCGAGGGAGGCGGCCTGCCAAAGCCGCCGCCGTGTGACGTCCGCCGTCTCCACCGCTCTCAGATACGCGAGCACCGCAGCGAGGAAGAAGACCCCACACAGCACGTCGCGGCGGTCGGAGGCCCAGGCCACCGTCTCCACCCGGAGCGGGTGGATGGCGAACAGGAGCGCCGCCACCCCCGCAAAGAGCCTCAGCTCCGGCCCCGCCTCCGCCGCGCCCGGGGCCGCGGCCCGCAGCAGCCGCAGCGCCACGAAGCAGAAGAGCACCGCGTTGGCGACGTGCAGGAGCAGGCTGGTGAGATGGTAGCCGGCGGGATTCATCCCCCAGAGGAGATAGTCGAGCCCGAAGCTCATCCACAGGAGCGGGCTGTAGTGCCCCATCAGGAAGGTGGTCAGCGCCCAGCGGAGCTGGGTCCAGCCGAGGCCGCGCAAGTGGGGGTTGTCGACGAGCGTCTGCGGGTCGTCCCAGTTCACGAAGCCGTTGCCGAGCGTCGGCGCGAAGACGGCTGCGGTGACGGCAGCCACCGCGAGCGGAATCGCCCAGCCGCCGCCGAATGCCGTCGGCTGCGAACCGTGGTCCTGCGGCGCTATCTCCGCTGCAGCTCCAATCGCTGCTCGTTCACCTCCGTCCCCCACCGAGCCCCCTTCTGCCGCTCCACGAGCCTGACCCCGTTCTTCAGCCCTCCCGCCGCTCGTCGTACCGACCGAGGCATGCCGCCAGCTCGGCGGCCACCCGGGCCTCGAAGAAGAGGCCGAAGCCCCACTGCTCTCGGTAATCCGTGCCGTGGAGCTTGGCCACGCGCCCGATCGCCCCGGAGATGTGGCCCCTGACGATGTGGGCAGCTGGCATCACGTGTCCTCGCCGCCGATCCTACACGCGTCCCGGCGAACGGCCGGCGTCAGCCGCGCGCGCCGCGACCCCCGGCTTGGACACGACGCTTGCTGCGCGTCGGCTGAATGCGCTTATTCGGCGGTTCCTGGTCGCCGCCGACACCGCCTCGCTCCGAAGCGGCCTTCGATTTCGGCCGATGCGCTGGGACGCCGTGTAGCATGCCCTCGACACTGATGTCCTCATCGATGTCAGGCCAATGGACACCTTGACCGGAGCCGATGAGACGAAAGCGTGCTCGTTGCTGGGGAGTCGCCTCAGACAGACGCCAAGACCAGGCAAGCGGGACGCTGATGACTCGGCCGTCTGCGAGACGCGCGATGATCTCGTCCTCGGTGACCTGTACGTGTTGGATGCGCGGCTCGGTGCTAGCCACAGTGTTCATGCCATGCCTCCAGAATCGCGGCGCGATGGGCCCTGATGATTCGACGGGTCACATTGAACCCCGCGCGTTCCTCGCGAAGACAACCCGCTGAACGCCGCCGCTCAGCCGCGAGCCGCGCTCTCTCTCCTGTGGCGACGTGCACCACGGGTCGCGCGGCTCGCGGGCTGCAGTGGCTTGTTCGGCGATCGCCGGCGTCGATCGGTGGACCTCTGCCCAGCTACCTTCGTCTTTGCGAGAGAGACCAACAACCGAAGCGTGTCGTTTACGGCTGCGGAATCGCGGAAGACGGCGGCGATATCAGGATCGAGGAGAACAACATTTGTGCCTTGGCGATAACGCTCGTAGTACTTACCGCGCACGGCTCCGCTGAAGTCATACTCCGGTAGAAGGTCGTCGTTGTTCTCAGCCTTGCGTCTCGGTCTCATACTCTCTTCTCTCACGCCGGGTTGCTCGGCGCGCGCTGATGATGCGGATGCGATCCTCACGTTCCGCGTGAGCAACGGTAATTAGACGCCGACTCGTCGACAGCCCGACCGTGACGAAGCGGGGCTCCTCGTCTGAATGCCGCGGATCGAGAATCGTGCCCGCCAGAGGATCGCCGAACACCGTCGACGCCTCGTCGAAGGACACGCCGTGTTTCGTCAAGTTGCGGGCCGCCTTCGCCGCGTCCCACTCGAATTGCACGACGCCATGATACGACTACGCAGCTACTTGCGTGTCGGCTTCTCGGACCAGCCTGTCGAGAGCCGGCGAACGACAATTCGGGCTCGGGATAGGCCGGTCTGCGTATCCCTGCAGAGGCTGCGAGGTGCTGCAGCGTATCTTGGCGCATGCGGCCGTGGGCGCTGCCCGGGGCGTCATGGCGAGACGATCCGGGAGGCCGGGCTGCGCGCGAAGGCCGGCTCACGGTTTAGCGCCTGGACGCGGATCATGGTGGTGGGGTCGCCGATGCGGGGGCTTTTCGCGCGGATGACCTCGCGGAGGGAGTCGAGGAGGCGCAGCCTGGGTGTGTCGAGAGGGCGGGACTCGCGGAGCAAGGGAAGCCGGGATGGCCGGGGTCTGGCCGGGTACGCGAGCGGTCCGCGGAAGTTTATGGCGCCGGCTCCCCTCTGGGTTGGGACGCGGTAACTATAGCGCATGGGCCCGGGCCGGGCAATGGCGATCCCGCAGTCTTCGCGGGGGACATGACCGGGAGGGCTGACGGCCGGCGAGGGCCGCAGAGGCTATGCGGACGGGCTGCTTGCAGGGCTACCCGGCCTGACCCCCAAGCGACACGGGGGGCGCGCCCGGCACGATGGCGATGTGCACCGGGTTGAGGCCGGGGACGGCGCCGGCGAGCGCGTGGATCGCGTCTTCGGCCTGCTCGATGGGGAAGGCGTGGGTGTGCAGCTTCTCGAGCGGGTGGCGGCCCGACTCGATGAGGTCGACGGCGCGGAACGTGTCGTCCACGGGCATGCTGAGCACGCCGCGGATGGTCAGCTCCTTGTAGATCATGTCGTCGACGGGGAGCTCGCGCGCGGGCCGCTGTCCCTTGAGACCCGCCACGACGATCCGGCCCTTCCGCACGGCGATGGCGACGGCATGCCCGAGGGACTGCGGCGCATAGGGCGTGGTGTCGACCACCACCTCCGCCCCGCCTCCCGTCGCCTCGCGCACGCGGGCGACCACGTCCTCCGTCTCGGCATTGATGGTGACGTCGGCGCCCAGCTCGCGGGCCAGCGCGAGCTTGTGGCTGTCGCGGGAGAGCCCCGTGATCACGATCTGGCGGGCGCCGGCCGCGCGGGCCGCGATCACGCAGCACAGCCCGCGCTGGCCCGCCCCCAGGATGACGACCCGGTCGTCGGGGCCGGTGGCGGGGACGGTGCCGGCCCAGGAGAGACCCGCGGCGAGGGGGTTGAACATGACCGCGACGCCGGCGGGGATCTGCGGGTCCATCTTCTTCAGGACGGAGTGGGGGCAGAGGTACATGTGCTCGGCGTACCCGCCCCAGAGCTGCGGGGGCTTGCTCACGTCGGTGTAGCCGTAGGTGCCGCCGCGGCTGCGGCAGGCGCGCGTCTCGAAGCGGCCGCAGGCGGCGCAGCGGCCGCAGCCATAGCCCGAGCGCACGGCGACGCGATCGCCCTCACGCACGCCCCAGCGCTGCCGCGCCCGCGCCCCGATCTCCTCGATGAGGCCCAGCGGCTCGTGCCCGGGGATGACGGGGTAAGGGGTGTAGTCCTCGTGCGGGGGCGTCGCGCCCTCGTACTGCTCGTAGTCGCTGCCGCAGATGCCGCAGGCCTCGATCCGGAGGAGCGCGGCGTCCGGCCCGATCGCCGGCCGGGGGAACTCCCGCAGCTCGATCGTCCTCGGCTTGACGAGCACCGCCGCGCGCACCGTGCGCTCCACGGTCACTTCCGCCGCCGCTTGGTCATGTACTGCTCCCACGGCATCCAGCCGAGCAGGCTCCCGCCATCCACGTCGAGGGCGAGGCCGCAGAGGGGGTCGGCGGCCTCCGAGCAGAGGAATACGGCGATCCGTCCGAGGTCGCCGGGGGTGATCCAGCGTCCCTTGGGGACCATCGCGATGCGCTCGCGCCGGGTCTGCTCGTCCGCGTTCCGCTCGTACATGGGCGTGAGCGTGGGGCCCGGGCAGATGGCATTGACGTTGATGCCGTACGGGGCGACCTCGTAGGCCAGGTGGCGCGTGAAGCCGAGGAGCCCGGCCTTGGAGGCCGTGTAGCTCGCGGCCCCCGTGAAGCTGATGCGCTTGGCCGCCACCGACGCGATGTTGACGATGCGTCCCCACCCCTTCGCTCGCATCAGCGGCAGCACGGCCTTGCAGCAGAGGAAGGCTCCGGTCAGGTTCACGTCGAGCACACGGCGCCAGCGCGCCTCGTCGAGGTCCTCGACGAGCTCCGTCGTCGCGATCCCGGCGTTGTTCACGAGCACGTCCACCCCACCGAGGACCGCCGCCGTCCGGCGGACCATGTCCTCCACGGGGCCGGCCTCACTCACGTCCACACGCACCGCCAGGGCCCGGCCCCCCTTGTCCTCGATGGCGCGGGCCGTCGCGGCGGCGCCGGCCTCGTCGATGTCGGCCACCGCGACCGCCGCGCCGGCCTCGGCGAGCACCGCGGCGATCCCCGCGCCGATGCCGGCCCCGGCGCCGGTCACGATGGCGACGCGGCCCGACAGCTCCCGATCACCGGCGCTCACTGCCGTCCACCTGCATGAGGGCGCCCAGGCCGCGGTGGAATGTCGGCGCCCCGCCCGGCACCAGGCACGCCTCGAGGACCTCGAGCAGCTCCTCGCGAGTCGCGCCGAGCTGCATGGCCCGCCGCATGTGCGTCGCCAGGGCGGACTGCTCCAGCCCGCGGAAGGCCAGCACGGCGATGGCCACGAACTCGCGCACCTTGGCCGACACATGTCGCCCCTCGCCGAGGCCGAGCTCGTAGAGCCGGTTGTAGGCCTCGACGAAGTCGGGATCCTGGCGCGCCGCGAACTCCCACTCCGGATAGGTGTAGCCGCGCGCCGCCTTCATCCGGGCGATCAGCGCCTCGGCACGCTGGGCCCTCTCGTCGTCGCTCATGGCGCCACTCGGCCAGCGCTGGCGACGAACCGCAGCTTGCGCATGATGAATCCTCCTCGTGGGGCAATCACTCTATCACGAGACCCGCCCGGCCCCGCGCGCCAGCGTCTGATCGAGGCGCGGCACGGGGCGGGCCAGGGCGGGGTCGGCGGCGAAGAGCTGCTCGAGGGCCTGCTGCGGGTCGAGGCCGCAGGGCAGGGCGACCACGGCGGGGGGCGCCTGAGCGCGCCGGCGCTCAGCGACCGTCCTTCTTCATCCGCCCCAGCGTGTCGAGCGTCCCGGCGATGTACCCAGCGGTGGCCTCCGCTGCCGCCACCAGCGCCGCTTCGCCCTTCGCTCGCGTCGCCAGGCTCGGTCGCCCCCACACGGTCGTCGGCGACAGCGTCGTGAGCGGCACGAGGTCGAGGTCGTCGCGGCGGGCCGGCGGGACGTGATCGTCCGCCGGCGCGCCCACGCTTTCCGGGCACACCGCCATGGCGAGGGAGGTCTCCACCTCGCCGGCGTGGACGTCGTCGGCCACCGACTCGAAGATCTGGGCCAGCGCGCGGGCGGCGGCCGCCAGCGGTTGCACCCAGATCGCGTCCATCCCCGGGTACTCGTGGTTGAGTTGCCGCACGGCGGCCTTCACCATGAAGTTGCCGAACGGGATCACCGTCGTCCCCGCGGCGAGACCTGGCCCCCCGATGACGGCGATCCGGTGGATGCCCGTCTCGTGCAGGGCCACCGCGATGTCCTGGATGACGAGCCGCAGCGTGTCGGGTGCGAGATCGGCGGTGCCCGGCGTGCCGCGAAGGTGCGTGGAGCTGCCGAACGGGATCGTGGGCAGGAGGTAGGTGCCGGGGCCGAGCCGCGCAGCGGCTCGGCGCGCGATCGACTCGACGATGAGCGTGTCGCACCCCACGGGGAGCTGCGGGCCGTGCGCCTCGACGGCCGCCACCGGCAGGATCGCCGTGTGCGGGCGCGCCCGCTCGACCGCGACCGTCGTCGAGCGCGCGTTGATGCCGTCGCCGATGGCCCACGGTCCCCACTCGAGCCAGCCCGGCCCCGACGGGGGGGGCGCCGGCGGCGGGGCGCTGGCGCGTCCCTTGAGGCGCGCGGCCCGGTCGAGCGTCTCGCGCACGTAGTCCACGAGCCCCCGCACGCGGGCGTCGAAGGCGCGTTGCCCCTTCTCCCGCGTCGCCAGACTCGGCTTGCCCCACACGCCGTCCGGGCTGATGGCGCCGATGAACGCGTAGTCGAGGAACTCGCGGCCGACGGACGGGATGTAGTCGACACGGTCGTCGCCCACCAGCGTGGGGTCGATGGCCAGCATGACGGAGGTCTCGGACTCGCCGGCGTGGACCTCCATGCCGGCCGTCTCGAAGATCGGGGGACCGCTCGAGCCCAAGCTCATCGGCGGCAGCAGCAGCACCGTCAGCTCGGGATGGGCGAGGTTCAGCTCGCGCGTGGCGACCTCGAGCGTGAAGTTCCCGCCGTGACCGTTCACGAGGACGACCTGGTGGATGCCGCCGGCCGCGAGCGAGCGGACGATGTCGGTCACGGCGGCCGCGAGCGTCATCGGGCGCAGCCACACGGTGCCCGCCATGGGCTTGTGGCAGCGGCCCATGCTCACCGGCAGCGTGGGCAGGAGGTACGCGTCCAGCGCGGCGGCCACGCGATGCGCGACTGCGGTGGCGACGATCCAGTCCGTGCCGACCGGCAGGTGGCGGCTGTGCTGCTCGATCGACCCGACGGGGAGGACGGCGATGGACGGCCGGGCCGCCGCGATGGATGCCGAGGTGCTGAGGGCGTCGAGCATGGAAGACCTCACCAGTCTGGCGCGCCCCGCCGGGCCGGATCGAGCGCGTCCCGGAGAGCGTCGCCGAGGAAGTTGATGCTGACCACGGTCAGGGAGATCAGGAGCCCGGGGTAGACCGCGAGCGCGGGCGCGGTGCGCAGGTAGCGCTGCGCGTTCTGCAGCATGTTGCCCCAGGAGGCCACCGGCGGCTGGATGCCGTAGCCGAGGTAACTCAGCGCCGACTCGGCCAGGATCGCCGTCGCCACCTGGAGGGTGGCGGCCACGATGATCGGCGGCAGCGCGTTGACGAGGATGTAGCGGGCGACGAGCCGCCGGTCCGTGGCGCCGAGGGCGCGGCCGCCCACGACGAACTCGCGCTCGCGGAGCGAGAGCACCTCCGCCCGCACGATGCGCGCCGCGCCCGTCCACGACACGCCGCCGATAACCAGGATGAGGAGCGGCAGGTCGATCTCGACGAAGGCGCTGATGACCAGCGCGAGCGGCAGCGTCGGGATCGAGAGCATCAGGTTGATGAGGCCGCTCAGGGCGAGGTCGGCCCGCCCGCCGTAGAACCCGGCCAGCGATCCCACCAGCGTGCCGATCGACACCGTGAGCAGGGCCGCGCCGACGCCGACGGCGAGCGAGACCCGGGAGGCGTGGATGAGGCGGCTCACGAGGTCGCGGCCCACGTCGTCGGTGCCGAGCGCCGTGCTTCCCCCAGGCGGCGCGAGCGGGCGGTCGACGATCCCGTAGGGATCGTGCGGGGACAGCACAGGGGCGAGGGCCGCCACCATCGCGACGAGGGCCAGGAAGGCGGCGCTGGCCGCGGCGACGGGATCGTGGCGGAGCCGCGCGCGCAGGCGTCCGCCCCGACGCTGCGTCGCCGTCGCCACGCCGGAGGGCGGCGCCGCGAGGTCGAGCCCGGCCGCCACGTCAGTCGAGCCTGATGCGCGGATCGCCGACCGCGTAGGTGAGGTCGGCGGCGAGGTTTCCGGCGAGGACGAGCACCGCCATGAGCATGAACGAGGCCATCAGCACCGGGTAGTCGCGCGCGGCGAGCGACTCGACGAGGAGCCGTCCCATGCCCGGCCACGAGAAGACGGTCTCGGTGATCATGGCGCCGCCCACGAGGCGCCCGCCCTGGAGGCCGAGCAGCGTGATGAGGGGCAGGAGCGCGTTGCGTAGGGCGTGGAGCAGGATCACCCGCGCCTCGCTCAGTCCCTTCGCGCGCGCCGTCTGGATGTAGTCCTGGCGCATGGCCTCGAGCAGCATCGACCGGAGGTAGCGGCTCCAGCCCGCGATCTCGAGCGTGGCCAGCACCACCGCGGGACCGACGAGGTGCCAGAGTCGGTCGGTCAGCGCGAAGTCGGCGCCGATCGTCGCCATGCCGCCCGACGGCAGGACGCGCAGCCTCACCGAGAAGATCAGCAGCACCACGATGCCGAGCCAGAACGTCGGAATGGACACGCCGAGCATCGAGAGGCTGCCGATCACGCGCTGCGTGACCGGCCGCGTCGTGGCGCCCAGCACGCCGACCGGGATGGCCACCACGCTCGCGATCACGAGGGAGGCGAGCACCAGCTGCACGGTGGCGAGCAGGCGGTCGCCGAGGATGCCGCCCACCGGACGCGCGTACTTGTACGAGATGCCCCAGTTGCCGGTGAGCATCGCGCCGAGCCACTTCACGTACTGCACGGGGTAGGGATCGTGCAGCCCCAGGCTCGCCTCGAGCCGCTTGAGGTCCTCGGGATCGACGTTCGGGTTGTTGGCGTAGACCGCCATCGGCCCCCCGGGGGCCGCATGCAGCAGGAGGAAGATCGCGACCGAGACCGCCAGCAGGGTGGGAATGATCGCGAGCAGGCGGCGGACGAGGTACGAGCGCATGCCGCTCCGCTACTTGGTCACCCACCACTCGTCGGCGTTCCAGAACTCCGTGTAACCCGGCGCCGGCTTGTAGCCCTGCACACGCTTGTTGAGCACGGTGTTGTTGTTCAGCCAGTAGAGGAAGAGATAGACGACGTCGTCGGCCACGATCTCCTGGGCCTTCTGGTAGCCGGCCTTGCGCGTCGCGCGATCAACGGTGGCGTTGGCGGCGAGGAGCAGGCGGTCGACCTCGGCATTGGAGTAGCCGGCGAAGTTGGTGCTCGGCTTGAGCTCGGGCGAGAGGTAGTGGGTGGACATGTCGGGGTCGGGCAGGCGGCCCGAGTAGGAGTACGCCATCTCGTACTGGCGCTTCGGCAGCATGGCGCCCCACATCGAGCCCACGTCCACCGCGCGGATCCTCGCCTCGACGCCGATCTGCTTCCACTGCTGCTGGATGAACGAGAGCACCTGCACCCGCTCCTGCTCGCCCGCGATGTTGGCGATCTCGACGCTGAGCCGCTTGCCGTCCCGGACACGCACGCCGTCACCGCCGAGCTTCCAGCCCGTCTCGTCGAGAAGCGCTCGGGCCTTCCCAGGGTCGTAGGCGTGGCGGACGATGGTCGGGCTGTAGGCCCATGAGACCGGCGGCAGGAGCTGCCAGGCCGGCGTCACGTGGCCGCCCAGGATGGTCGCGGCCAGGCGCGCCTTGTCGAAGCCGTGGGCGAGCGCCTGCCGCACCTTCTTGTCGTTGAACGGCGGCACCGTGTGGTTGACCCAGATGAGCCACGGCACGATCGAGGGCGTGGAGACAAGGGTGACGTTGGGCAGCTTCTTCACGACGTCGATGTGCTCGTTGACGAGTCGCAGGCGCGTGTCCACGTCACCGGTCTCGAGCTGGTTCAGGAGCGCGTTCGCGTCGGGGACGATCTTGTAGATGATCCGGTCAAGGTACGGCTGCCCCGGCTTCCAGTAGCCCGGGTTCTTCACCAGCACGAGATGGCTGCCAGGCACCCACTCCTTGAACACGAACGGCCCGGTCCCGACGGGCGCCCGGAACCACTTGTGCGTCTTGATCTCGGCGCCGCTGAGCGTGCCGAGGACGTGCTTCGGCAGGATGCCGAGCGCCGCCACCCGGTCGAGGAATGGCGCGTCCACGGCGGAGAACTGGAAGACCACCGTGTGGTCGTCCGGCGTCTCGACGCGCGAGATCTTGTTCCAGCCCACGCGCCCGCGCACGTCCACGTCGGGGTTCAGGATGACGGTGTGCGTGAAGGCGACGTCGGCGGAGGTGAACGGCTGCCCATCGTGCCACTTCACGCCCTTGCGCAGCGTGAACGTGTAGCGGAGCCCGTCCTTCGAGATGCCGCCGTTCTCGAGGGTCGGGACCTGGGTCGCCAGTGACGGCTGGTACTCGAGGCGGTCGTTGATCTCGATGAGCGAGGCGTTGACGAGCTGGCTGATCTCGGTGGAGACGGTGAGGCCCGTCACCGGGCCCCAGATGCGATCGGGCTCCTGCACCGAGCCGTGCACGAGCTGGCCGCCGGCCCGAGGCGTTTGAGCCGCGACGGCGGTGGCCAGGCCGCCGAGCGCGAGGGCGGCGAGCAGGATGGCGAGGCCCGAGCCGGTGAATGCGAGTCGGTGATGGGTCATGTCCGCCTCCATGGACTGATGCGGCGAATCGGTACGGGTATCGACGGCGTCGAGTCTAGAACATCGGCGGCCCGGTGGCCAGCCGCCGGCCCCGCCCCGACCCGTCTCCATCGCGGACTGGAACGACAGCCCCGAGCCGGTGCGCATCAGCTCACCCGCCCGTGCGGCGGGCGAGGGCCTGCTCGAGGCGCGGCACGGGGCGGGCGAGGGCGGGGTGGCCCACCACGCATTGTTCGTGTTGCCGCCGGCGCCGAACTCGGGCGTGTTCGTCTTGCCGAGTACGATGCCCCCGGCGCGCCGGATGGCCGCCACCATGAGCGAGTCCCGGTCCGGCGCGTGGTCGCGGAAGAGGAGCGAGCCATAGGTGGTCCGCACCCCCTCGGTCTCGTCGAGGTCCTTGATCCCCACCGGCAGCCCGTGGAGCGGCGGCAGGGCCTCGCCGCGCATGACGGCGGCCTCGGCGGCCCGCGCCTCGGCCCGCGCGCGGTCGTAGCACGTCGTCACCACCGCATTGACATGCGGGTTCCACTGCTCGATGCGGCCGATGCAGGACTCGACCAGCTCGACGGGGGACAGCCCCCGGGCGCCGATCAGGCGGCGGGCCTCGACGGCGGTGAGATCGCAGGGCTCGGCCATGGACGGGGCCGCGACGGGGCTCAGGCCCTGCGCAGGTCGTGGCGCCTGAGCGGGAGCGACCGGATGCGCTGGCCCGTGGCGGCGAAGATCGCATTGCACACGGCCGGCGCCAGCGGCAGGATGGCGGGCTCGCCGTGGCCGCCCCAGAAGTCGCCCGTGGGGACGAGCACCGTCTCGACATTCGGCATCTCGGCGATGCCGGGCAGCGGGAAGTCGTGGAAGTTGGACTCCACGATGCGCCCGTCTCTCACCGTGTTCTCCTGGTAGAGGACGGCCCCCAGGCCGTAGATCACGTTGCTCTCGGCCTGGGCGCGGCAGGTGTCCGGGTTCACGACATGCCCCGAGTCGATGGCCACGACCACGCGGTGGAGCCGGAGCGTGCCGCGGGCATCGACGCTCGCCTCGGCCACCATGGCGGTGTAGCTGCCGAAGCCGTCGGCCACCGCGAGGCCCCGGTGGACGCCTGGCGGGAGCGCCGAGCCCCAGCCCGCCGCCCTGGCGACGGCCTCGAGCACGAGGCGATTCTTGTCCCCGGCCTTCAGCATGCCGAGGCGGAAGTCGAGCGGGTCCTTGCCGGCCGCCGCGGCCAGCTCGTCCACGAAGCACTCGCGGTAGAACGGGTTCTGCTGCCCCGGCGCGCGCCAGAAGCCCACGGGCACATGCCCGTTCCGCATTGCGTAGTCCACGCGCTGGTTCGGCACGGTATAGGGCATGTCGGTGAAGCCCCGCACCGCGGTGAAGTCGATGCCCTGCCGGAGCGCCTGGGGGACCAGCACCTTGAGGATGGACGGGCAGGCGATGCGCGTGTGCATCGAGACGACCCGGCCCTGGGCATCGAGGCCCGCCCGCATGCGCACGAGGCTGGCGGGGCGGTAGAAGCCATGCTGCATGTCCTCTTCCCGCGACCACATGAGCTTCACCGGCACGCCCGGCAGCGCCCTGGCGATGGCCACGCCCTGCCTCACGAAATCCTGCGGCGCGCCGCGGCGGCCAAAGCCGCCGCCCAGCATCATCTTGTGCACCTCGACCTTCTCGAGCGGCAGGCCGGCCGTCTCGGCGGCGGCCGCCATGGACGCCTCGGCGTTCTGAGTGGATGTCCAGACCTCCAGGAAGCCGTCGGGC
>MGBV01000223.1:0-12625 GCA_001788415.1 Candidatus Rokubacteria bacterium GWC2_70_16
CCTCCAGGTGCGCCGACAGCTCGGCGATCTCCTCCCCCAGCCGGTCCAGCGCCGCGACAGGCTCGGGGGTGGCGTGGAGCGCTTGCGCGTGGCTCTGCATGGCGAGTCCTCCTCCTGTTGAGGCGACTCTACACCCCGGTTTCGGAGCCTCCTGGCAGCGTCCAGGACGCGCGATTGCGGGGCGAGCGATGATTTCCGCTCCCGTCGCTCCCGGTCGCCGATTGCCGGGCCCGGGGGCGCCGCTGGGCCGCCATCCGCCACGCGCCGACTGCCCGCGGCCACTCCTCGCGGCGGAGGCTGTCAAGGGGAAAGTGCAGGCGGCATCACGCCCGACGCACTCGGATTGCTGATGTCGCGCCACCGGTCCACACGCTGGCGTAGCCCGTTGATGACACGGGGAGAGGCGTGATGAGCTGGCCCGCCCGACGCGCCTCGATGGCGAGTCGCGGGCGTGGCGGTCGAGGATGAATCGCGCGATCGCGTCTCTCGGGCGGGCCAGCGAGAAGAGCATTCCGTACGAGAAGGTGCGCGCGCATCCCAAGAAGACCGGGCGACTGTGACGTATGCCGTCCTCATCGAGCCCCCGGCCAGGCGCGAGCTCGAAGCCCTTCCCGACCACATGCTCCGGCGCGCCGACCGCGTCATCGCCTCCCCGGGCGCGGATCCCCACCCCCGGGGCGCCGTGAAGCTGCGCGGTATGGCCGCCCTGTTCCGGGTACGGGTGGGCGACTACCGCTTGGCAACTTGACGTAACAGCCAGACTCGGACGCTGGCCGCCCCAGGAGCCCAGGAGCCGATGCCACAACCCGGGGTCGGGCCCTGAATGCGCGCATGTCTCAGGCGCCCCCTGGCGTGAGCGTCACGCGCCCGGGCCGGTGTGTCTTCCGTTCGGTGCCTCACGAGGTTGGCGACCGTCACGATGGCATCGACCTCGAGGCGGACGATCTCGGCGACGATGTCGCCGATGCGCCCGCGTCTGCCCCCGGCGCGGGCGGGGTCAGTAGGCGCCGCCGAGCTTGCGATGGTCCCAGGAGACGGTGCGCGTGGGCGTGAAGCGGAGGACCACGCGCTTCCTCGCCTGCTTCGCCACCCGCTCGCGCGCCTCCGGCGAGGCGTCGGCGCCGCCGTAGCGCTGCATCAGGCGGAGCCCGTCGGCGAGGATGCGCTCCGGGTCGCGCTCGATCGCCACGTCGCACTCGAGCATGGCCCCGCGCAGCTCGCCGTACCGGTCGCGCCCGGCCTCGACCTGCACGGTGGCCCGCGGCTCGCGCTCGAGGTTCTTCACCTTCTGCGAGGCACCGTAGGTCCAGGCGACGAGCGTCAGGCCGTCCCGGACGTACCAGAGCGGCATGAGGTGCGGGCGGCCGGTGGGACCGACCGTCGCGCAGGTGAGGACGCGCTCCTCGTCGAGGAACCGCGCCAGCTCCGCCTCCGACATCGTGATCTCGCTGCGCCGTGAGGGCATGGGTCAGTGGCCTCGCTTTCGGCAACCGGGATGTTCCCTCGCGGGCCTGGCCACGGCGTGGAGTGGGCTGGTCCCGTGCAGGGTGATGCCATCGCGGGGATGGCAGGCGCGGGGCCGGGCGCGGTCAAGGGGAGGCCGAGCGTCCTGGGCCGAGCGGAGTCGAGGATCGAACCGCGGACAGGGTCGCGCTGATGGCCCCGCACGCCAGGGGGAGCCACCGCGTCATCGGCGGGAGCCCCGGCGGATCGCAGGGCACCGGCAAGATCCGGTCCAGCGCCGGAACTCCCATGGTCATGATGTCCCGGTTGAGCCGCCCCGTGGCCAGCACCAGGCCCGTGTACCCGCGGTCAGCCAGCAGCCGGACGGTGTCCCGGTTCAGGTGCCGGCTCCCGCCGAAGGGCAGCGAGAACACGGCGCTCCGCTCGACCGCGACCGACCGGAGCAACCGCTCGTTCCTGTCGATCTCCTCGAACTGGTCCTCCTCCGACAGCGACGCCATGACGTAGTGGCTGAACGAGTGGCTGCCGTACGAGACCAGCCGATGCCGGCGGAAGTACCGCACGTCGTCGAAGCACTCGTTCGGGGGCCCCGGCTCGTTCAGCGCCCCGAGGAACTCGTCGAGCCGGCGATCGATCAGCCGGCCGTTGTTCCGCGGGTCCTTGGTGTAGCGGTAGAAGGGCCCCTGCCTCCGGATGGGATCGCCGGCCAGCGTCGCCTCGAAGCGCTCGACCAGCCCCCGGGCCATCACGTGGCGGACCTTGTCCCGCCAGAAGACCTTGCGGTCCACGGTCGCGCCGTTGACGAAGATCGTGCACGGGACGTCGAGGCTCGAGAGCACCGGCAACGCGTGCTCGACGACGCTCTTGTAGCCGTCGTCGAAGGTGATCGCCGCGAGGCCGCGCTGCCGTCGCGCCCGGAAGAGCTCGTCCACGAACACGAACGTGTAGGTCGCCTTCAGCGCGCGAACGAGCGCCTCCAGATCGGTGGGGGTGACGTTGTGAAGCGATCGCCCGGGTCCCTCGGGGGGGCCGGGCAGGCAGGCGTGAAGCACCAGGACGGCGCTGCCCCGGCCGGCCGCGGCGCCCAGCCGGCTCGCCAGGCGCCCCAGCCCGCGCGGCGCCCGACAGACGGTAGCTCCCGACGGCTCCACCGCGGGCTCACCCGCTGCCGGGTGGGGTGGGCGCGCGGTCCGCCTCGGCCCGGCTGACGAGGGCGGCGGCGACGAGCCAGAACGTGAACGCCGGGATATCGTGCGAATGGTCGGTGTAGAAATCGGTGATCAGATAGGTCGCCACGATGCCCGGAAACGCCAGCGCCAGCGCCTGCCAGAACCGCTCGCCGGAGTCGCGGAGCGGGCGGACCGAGCGCAGCAGGCGATGGAAGACGAGCCAGTAGAGCGCCAGCCCGACGCAGCCGAGCTCGTACAGCTTGGTGGCCACGGGGCTCCGGTAATAGGGGGCCCCGGCGAGGATCTCCTCGTGGGTCCGGGTCCGGCTCCCCAGGCCGAAGCCGAGCGCCAGGCGCGCCGGGCTGACGGAGACGCGACTCCAGGCGTCCAGGAGGCCACTCAGCCGCGACCAGGCGGCGGCGGCCAGGGTCACATCCACCGGGTTCCGCTCGGCGTGGGCCGACGCCGTGCGCGGAGGACCGAGGGCCGCCCTGATCACCGTCGGGTCGCGAAGGACCCGGGTCAGGTCGCTCTGCCCTCCGACGCGCCCGAAGGCGACGACGGCCACGGCGAGGCAGGCCGCGAGGAAGACCACGGCCGCCGCCGTGCGCCCCGGCCGCAGCGCGGCCAGCCGCGGGACGATGGCGAGGACCCCGGCGGGGAGCAGCAGGAAGAAGCCCTTGGCCTCGCCGACCGTGGGCGGGACGAACAGGAGGCCGGCCCACAGGTATCGCCACCGCGGGCGCCCCGTGACGAAGAAGACGGCGAGCACGACGAGCGCGCCCACCACGAGCACGGCGAGGAAGGCCTCTGATTGCAGCGACCCGGAGACCTTCGCATCCCGCTTGCCGAGCACCAGCCACTGGAAGATCGCGGCCAGCGCCTGCGAGAGGACGATGGCCAGGAGGAGCCGGAGGAGCCCGCGCCACGCGCGCGCCGGCAGCCGCAGGGTCAGGAGGACGAGGAAGAGCAGGACGTACTTGAACGTGGCGCGCGCGCCGAGGAGCATGCGCCAGGGCCCCTCGCCACTGGCCAGCGCCACCGCGCCGCCGAGCGCGAGCGCCGTCAGCGCCAGGAGCGCGACCGCCGTCGACAGGACGCGCCGGTCGAGCGTCACGCCGGCGCGAATCGCCAGGAGGGCGATCAGCGCCTCGATGACCCAGGTGGCCGGGTGAGGGAGCCACCCGAGGTCCTCGGTCATCCAGTCGACCGAGAACACCGCGAGCATCAGGGCGACGATCACCGCCGACACGGGCCGCCCGGCGCGGTGCCCGCCGGCCTCCTGGGGCTCCGGCCCGCGCGCCCCGGTCATCGCCGGTGGAGGGTCGTGGACCCGCGCGCGAGGAACACGGGCGGTCATCGCGACCGAGCCAGGGCCAGGGCTGGGGCCGCTCCCGCGCGGGGGGGTGCCATCGCGAGAATAGTAGGTGTGGGGCGGAGCGGGGTCAAGGGGATGGGCGGACGGCGAGCGGGGTGCTGCCGGGGCGGGGTCGGGGCGCGCCGGGACGCGGCCCCCGGGCTAGCCCCCGGGTGCGGCGGGGGCGAGCGCGCCCTCGCTCGCGACCGGCCCGTACAGGGCCGGGCGGCGCTGGTGCATGAGCGGGTAGCGGTAGGCGACCTCCTCGATCTGGTCGAGGTCGATGGTGGTCACCGTCACGCACTCCCGGTCGGGGGCGGTGGCGATGACCACGCCCCAGGGGTCGACCACGGCGCTCCGTCCCACGAAGGCGATGCCGGAGACGGGCTCGTGCGCGTACTGGCCGGAGGCGACCACGAAGACCTGGTTCTCGCAGGCCCGCGCGCGGAGGAAGAACTCCCAGTGGTCGAGCCGGGGCGAGAGGAAGGCCGAGCAGCAGACGAGGATGCGCGCGCCCTTGAGGGCCTCCACCCGCGCGATCTCGGGGAAGCGCAGGTCCGAGCAGACGAAGACGCCGATCTTCCCGGCGTCGGTGTCGAAGACCGGCAGGTCGTCGCCGGCGGCCACCTTCTTGGACTCCATCATCCCCGGGGGGATGTCGGGCCGGTTCGGCGCGTCGAAGAGGTGGGTCTTGCGGTAGCGGCCCAGGATGCGGCCGTCGCGGTCGATGAACGGGGCGGTGTTGAAGAAGCGGCCGTCCGGCGCCCGCTCGTAGAGCGAGCCGACGATCATGGCGCGGTGGCGTCGGGCCCGCTCCGCGAGGCGGTCCGTGGTGGGCCCGGGAACGGGCTCGGCCAGATCCTGGACGGGATGGTCGTCGCTGTAGCCGAGCCCGGTCCACACCTCGGGGAGGACCATGAGGTCGGCGCCCTGGGCGCCCGCCTCGTCGATCATCCGCAGCACCCTGTCGACCACCCGCGCCTTGTCCCGGTCATCGGTGGTCATCTGGACGGTCGCGACCTTGAGCTTCATGCGTGGGCCTCCTCCCCTGTGGTGCGGCCACCATAGCCGGCGCCGCGAGGGCCGTCAAGCCGGCCGTCGGCGCCGCGCCGGGGACGCATGATCCGTCCGCGACGGGGCGGCGGCGCGCCGGGCTCGACGGCAGTCACGCGCCGGGGGACTTCGCGGCGAGCGGCGTGCCGCCCCAGCGCTCGAGCATGGCGAACTCGCCCACGGGCTCCCGTCTGAGCCGGGTGAGCGGCGCCACCGGCCGGCCCAGCGGCATCACGGCCGCCAGGGCCACGTGCCGTGGGATGCCGAGGAGGTCCTGCACCCCGGGCTCTCGTGCCGCCGCCAGCGTCGTGATCGTGCCGGCCAGCCCCTCGTGGCGCGCGGCCAGCAGGATGTTCCACGCGAAGGGGTAGATCGAGGCCCCGCTGATGATCCCGACCCGGGACAGGTCCTGGTCCATGGAGGCCACGACCTTGAGATCCACGCAGACCACCAGGACCACCGGCGCCTTCACGAAGGGCTCGGTGAGCCGCGCGGGCGCGGGCGTCCGCTCGATGGTGGCGGCGTCCACCCGGGTCCTGTCGATGGTGTTCCACGGGTTCTCGCCGGCCTGCACCTGGGCGGCGTAGCGCTTCGCGGCCGGCACGGCCAGGGCGGCCAGCGCCTCCTTCGTCGCCCTGTCGCGGACCACGATCACCCGCCAGCCCTGGCGGTTGCCGCCGCTGGGCGCGAAGCGGGCGTGATCGAGCACGCGGAAGAGCGTGTCGTCGGACACCGGGTCGCTCGTGAACTCGCGCG
Source organism: Candidatus Rokubacteria bacterium GWC2_70_16 (assembly GCA_001788415.1). Classification (GTDB taxonomy): domain Bacteria; phylum Methylomirabilota; class Methylomirabilia; order Rokubacteriales; family CSP1-6; genus UBA12499. The sequence goes on from MGBV01000223.1 coordinate 5,800, forward strand.
CGGCGAAGGTGGTGCGCATCACGTCGTAGAGCTCCATGGATCTCTCCTCCGGCGCCAGCGGGGTGGCGGGCGTCGGGAGCGACGCGGGGAGCGAGACATGGAGGGACACGACGACTTGACACGGCCAGCCGCTTCATAAAAGCCCCCAGATCCACCGCCCGGCGGCCCCGCGCCCTGCCAGCGCCGGGGGACGTGCGCGGGCTCATCCCTCTCCAGGCTGCTGTTCTCGCCGGACCGAGCGGCGAGCCTCCCGGCCGACGCGGGCCTGGCCTGTCGCCGGCGGACGGGCCAGGCGCTCCAGCGTCGCCAGGCGCCGCTCGATGGCGCGGAGGACGGGAGCCACGGCGTCCCCGCCGTGCGGCTGGCTGAGATAGCCCCGCTCCAGTAGAGCGACGAACGCGTCGGCGATCCGGTCCGGGGTGAGCGGCCCGTCGGGGCGGTACCATTTGTAGAGCCAGTTGCACGCGCCGAGGATCGCGAACACCAGGAGGATCGGATGGACGTCGCGGACGATCCCCTGGCGGATCCCTCGCCGCACGACCCCCTCGATGGTCCGGTCGTACTGGCGCTTGGTCCGGGCCACGCGCTGCGCGAGCTGTGCGGGGAGCCCGCTCTCCTCGCTGAAGAAGACGGCGAGGAACGGCAGGTGGGTGGCCAGCATGCGCACCTGATGATGGACAATCCGCCGCAACGTCTCGTCGGGAGGCAGGCCCTGCCGGACGATGGCCTCCAGCCCCCCGTGGAACGCCTCGATGGTGCGCTCGAAGACCCGCCAGAGGAGCTCCTCCTTGCTCGACACGTACCGGTAGAGCGTGACCTTCGACACGCCCACCCTGGCCGCGATGGTCTCGAGCGTCGTCGCGTGGTACCCCACCCCGCCGAAGCAGACGGCGGCCGCCCGGACGATCTCCTCCTCGACGAGCCGGGCGACCGCCTTGCGCCCGGTCCGGCGCCCTCCGTCACGCGGTCTTGACATCCGCCCCTCCTCCGGACTAGCCTGAACGCGTCGGTTCAATAAGTTAACTCAGACGTAACCCCAGTGGGGGTCCGCCATGGCCAGCTCGCGCGCCACCGTCGCCGCTCACGATACCGCATTCGCCGACGCCCGTCCCGGCGACGCGCCGGAACCGGGCCGGCCAGGCGAGGACGCCCCCGAGGGCACCCGGCCTCCCCGTCCCGGCCGGGGTCGCCCGAGCGAAGTGCCGACGGAGCTGGACAGAGAGAGGTGACCGCCATGGAGCCCGATACCGTTCCCTACGACCGCCACTTCGGCCGCCTCGTGAGAGACAAAACCCAGAGCAACATCCCCGTCAAGGCCGTGTACGGCCCGGCGGACGTCGACGGGCTCGACTACCCTCGGGACCTGGGCAACCCGGGCGAGCCCCCCTTCACCCGCGGCCTGTACCCCGAGATGTACCGCCGGAACCTCTGGCTCAAGTCCCTGATCGTCTGCTACGCCACGCCGGAGGAGACCAACCGCGCTTTCAAGAAGTACATCGCCGCGGGCCAGACGGGGCTGCGCGTCCTGACGGACACCTCGACCCTCTCCGGGGTCGATCCCGACCATCCGCTCGCCCGCTACGACATCATGTGCAACGGCAGTCCCACGTTCGCGCTGAGCGAGTACGAGACCATGCTCGACGGCATCGCCCTGGAGGACGTGGACCTCGAGTCGGCGAACTCGACGCCGTCCGGCAGCTTCTTCACCTACGTGTTCCTGGTGGCGCTGATGGAGAAGCGCGGCGCGGACATCGCGAAGCTCCGGGGCACGAACATCAACGATCCCATCCACGCCTTCATCGTGTACGGGACACCGGAGTTCCCGCCCGCGCTCTCGCGACGAGTGAATCTGGACCTCATCGAGTTCGGGATCCGCCACACGCCCCGGTGGCACCCCTGCACGCCCTGCGGCTACGACATGCGGGATGCCGGACTCACGTCCCCGCAGGAGATGGCCTTCGTGATCGCCAACGCGCTGCAGTACTACGGGGACGCGGCCAGGGAGCGAGGACTTCCGTTCGACGGGTTCAGGCCCATGGTGTTCTCCATGAGCTCGGAGTCGGACTTCTTCGAGACCATCGCGAAGTTCCGGGCCACGCGGCGGCTGTGGGCCCGGGTGGCCCGGGAGAGGCTGGGGGCGTCGACTCCGCGCAGCATGTCGTGCCGGATCGGCATCCGCACCGCGGGCAACTCCATCTACCCGCAGAAGCCGCTCAACAACACCGCCCGCATCACGCTGCAGGTCCTGGCGGCCGTGCTGGGCGGCGTCCAGGCGATCGACCCGTCGGGGATCGACGAGACCTTCGGCCTGCCGTCGGAGGAATCCCGCATCTTCGAGCTCGATCTCCAGCACATCATCGCCCACGAGGGCAACGTCCCCCTCGCCGCCGATCCACTGGGCGGCTCCTACTACGTCGAGTGGCTCACCACCAGGCTCGAGACCGAGGCGACCCGGTTGCTGGAGGAGATCGATCGCCTCGGCGGGATGTGGAAGTGCCTGGAGTCCGGGTGGCTGCGCCAGCAGTTCGACCGGACGACGACGGAGGTCCAGGGCGAGATCAACGAGGGCAAGCGCCTGATCGTCGGGGCGAACTCGTTCCGCGGGCCGGACGGAGCCATCAGCCGCGCCATCGTCGACGGGGCGTACAAGGTCCCGTCGGACGACAAGCGCTTCGGCGCCATCGACCGGGTCCGGACGCTCCGCGAGACACGCGACGGCGACGCCGTGAGGGGGCGCCTGCGAGAGCTGGCGGACGCCGTGCGGGAGCAGCGCAACGTGGTGCGGGCGGCGATCGAGGCGACCAAGGCGTATGCGACCCTGGGCGAGATGGTGGGGACGATCCGCATGGCCCACGGCCTGTGCTTCGACCCCTACGAGCGGATCACGGCTCCTGACTACCTGGCGCTCGTGTAGGGAGGGCGACGCCCATGGTCCAGAGCGAAGCCACGATCCGCGTGCTGATCGGCAAGGTCGGGTTCGATCCCCACGATCGGGGCATCCTCGTCCTGTCTCGGGGGCTCCGGAACGCCGGCATGGAGGTGATCTTTCTCGGCAAGTTCATGACAGCGGAGGAGGTCGTCTCCGCCGCCATCCAGGAGGGCGCCGACGTCATCGCCCTGAGCGACCATTGCGGTGTCATGCGGCTCATCGCCCGGGACGTCATGGCGGAACTGGAGAGGCAAGGGGCGCCGGACATCTGCGTCGTGGCCGGGGGCATCATCCCGGAGGAGGAAAAGCCCGCCCTCGAGGCCATGGGGGTCACCGGGAACTACGGCATGGGGACTCCCATGGAGGAGATCGTCCGCCACATCGTCCAGCGCGTAAGCAGCCGGGCGAAAAAGGCCTATTGACTCTTGCGTGACGGGCTGGCTTCAGGCCTGCTGGAGCGCCGCGAACGCGTTGCCGTAGAGTCCAGCGCTCACCTGGGCTTCGAGATCGACTACGTGTTTGACGGCGTCGTGCGGAAGCGGTAGCCTCGGGGAGGGGAGCCGGGCGTCACGGTCTGCGAGCGCTCGTGACCAGGCTCCGGATGGCCGCGGGGATGTCCTCCACCGACGAGGTCGGGCCGAAGGTGGCGGCCACGCCCTTCTCGCGGAGCAGGCGCTCGTCGCTCGCGGTGAGGACCGAGCCGCCCACCACCACCGGCACTTGCAGTCCCTGGGCCGCGAGCAGCGCCAGCAGCTCGTCGATGTAGTGCAGGTACTCCCAGGAGTGGCAGGACAGCCCGATGACGTCGGCGTTCTCGTCCGCCGCGGTCTTGACGATGCCGGGAGGGAAGTTGAAGCGGCCGAGGTAGATCACCTCCATGCCCGCATCGCGGAGGAGGCGGGCCACGGCCACCGCGCCGACCTCGTGCTGATCGAGGCCCAGCAGGCCGATGAGCACGCGGATCGTCCTCAGAGCGGCGGCTCCATCATCCCGAAGGGATCGCCGGGAGCGCTGTAGGCCGCGCGCAGCACCCAGGCCACCTCTCCCAGGGTGGCGCCGGCCGCGGTGGCGGCGATGGTCGGGGGCATCAGGTTCTGCGCCGTGTCCCGCGCCGCCTCGCGGACGTCTTCCAGCGCGGCGCGGAGCCGGCGGGAGTCCCGCGACCGCTTGAAGCCCCGGATGCGCTCCGCCCGCTCCCGCGAGGGCTCGATCTTCCGCTCGGCCACGTCCCGCAGCAGGGTGTCCTCGCCCTCGGCCATGCGGTGGACATTGACGCCCACCTGCGGCCGCACCCCGTCCCGGATCTCGCGGGCGTGCCGCTCCATGGCGTCCTGGAACAGCGCCCTGAACCAGCCCCGCTCGCAGAGGCCGGCCGGGTCCCCGAGCCCCTCGATGCGCGCCACCATCTCCTGGATCCGTCGCTCCATCGCGCCGGTGAGCGCCTCCACGTAGTACGAACCCCCGAGGGGGTCCGCGACCCGGGTGACGTGCGTCTCGAGCTGGATCACCTGCTGGGTGCGGAGCCCCACCAGGTGGGACTCGGGACTGGGCGTGCGGAAGGCCTCGTCGAAGCCGGAGATCTCGATGCCCTGCACCCCGGCCAGCGCCAGCGCCAGCGCCTGGGTCGTGCCGCGGACGATGTTGTTCACCGGCTGCTGGGCGGTGAGCGAGAGCCCCGAGGTGTGCGAGGCGATGTTCACCGCCAGCGAGCGGGGGTCCCGCGCGCCGAACTCCTCCCGCATCATCCGCGCGTAGAGCCGCCGGGTGGCGCGGATCTTGGCGACCTCCTCGAAGAAGTCCATCCCGCAGTTGACGAGGATGGCGATGCGCGGCGCGAAGGCATCCACGGGGACGCCCCGCCGCAGCAGCTCCCGCACCACGTAGCGGATCTCGACGAAGCCCAGCGCCATCTCCTCGACGGCGTCGAGCCCGCCGTCGCTGATGTAGTAGGTGTCCTCGAGGAAGGCGTGGAAGCGCGGCATCTCCCGGCTCGCGAACTCGATGGAGTCCACCGTCATCCGGAGCCTGAGCGGGAAGGGCATGTGCGTGGCGTAGCCGCAGTCCTCGCAGTAGAAGGGCGGCTGGACGACGGAGCCCCGGAGCCGCGCCGGATCGATCCCCCGCTCCCGGGCCGCGAGATAGAAGCCCGCGATGCCGAAGAGGGGGGGCAGCGAATGCGACACCGTGAGGCCGTCGAGCGGGAGGCCGGCGTACAGCTCCCGGTAATCCTCGAGACAGCAGAGCGAGACCCCCTGTGTCCCCACCGCATGCGCGGCGGCCGGATGGTCCGGGTCGAGATAGGCCATCGTGGGAGTGTCGCCGATGACGTCGATCCCGGTCGCCCCCTTCCCGATGAGGTACTTGAGCTGGGCATTGGAGCGGATCGGCGTGCCCTCTCCCGACAGCTGGCGCTGGATCCAGGCCGACGCCGCCTGCTCCGGCGGGCGCCGGCCGCGCGTGTAGGGGAAGGTGCCGGGGTCGCCGAGGGCCTCGTCGTAGCGAAGCCCCGCCACGTCCCCGGGACCGTACACGGGCTCGAGCGGGATCCCCGAGCGTGTCGCGCGTTCGGTCATGGCGTCCTCCTCACGGCGGAGGCCTCCTTGCGGCTCCCCAGCGACGCCGCATTGAGCCTGAGCCCGCCGTCCACCGGGATCTCGGCCCCGTTGATGAACGCGGCGCTGTCCGAGACCAGGAAGGCGATGAGGGTGGCCACCTCCTCGATCTCGCCCAGCCGGCGAGCGGGCGTCACCGCCACGGCGCCCTCGCGGATCTCGGCGGGCATGGCGGTGACCAGGGGCGTGGCGATGAGTCCCGGGAGCACGGCATTGCAGGTGATGCCGTCCCGGGCATGCTCGAGGGTCACGGTCTTCGTCAAGCCGAGGAGTCCCGCCTTGCTCGCCGCGTAGCCCACCTGGTTGTGCAGCCCCCCCAGCGCCGCCACCGAGGAGACGTTGACGATCCGCCCCCAGCGCCGCTCCGCCATGGAGCCGATCACCGCCTGGATCATGTGGAAGGCGCCCGAGAGATTCACGGCGATCTCGCGCTCCCACGCCTCGGGCGTCATCCGCGCGACGGGGGCGACGTTGCCCACGATGCCCGCGTTGTTCACGAGGATGTCGATGGGCCCCAGCGCCTGCCTGAGCGCCTCGACGCCCTCGCTGACCCGAACGGGATCGGCGATATCGAAGACCAGGGAGGCGGCCCGGCCGCCCTCCTGTTCGATGGCCTCGGCAGTCCCCGCCACCTCGGGCACCACGTCCACCACGCCCACCCGGGCGCCCTCCCGCGCCAGCAGGAGCGCGGTGGCCCGGCCGATGCCTCGCGCGGCCCCCGTGACCACGGCCACCCTGTGCTCGAGCCGCATGCCCCTCACCCCCTCACAACCCGTGATGCTTCCACGGCGGGCGCTTCTTGCCCACGAAGGAGCCGGCGCCGAGGGTGTGCCGGTCCTTGCGCAGGAACATGGACAGGATCATCTCGCCCTCGATCCGCAGCCGCTCCTCCAGCGTGCGCCCTACCCCGCGAAGCACGCACTCCTTGTCCGAGCGGATGGCCCCCTGCGGCAGCGCGGAGATCTCCCGGGCCAGCGCCCGGGCGCGCTCGAGGGCCTGGCCGTCGGGCACCACCTCGTTGACGAGCCCGATCCTGAGCGCCTCTCCGGCGTCGATGCGGCGCCCCGTGATGATGAGCTCCATGGCGCGCGCGAAGCCGACCACGAGCGGCAGCCGCGCGGTGAGCCCGTCCCCCGCCACGATGTTCCAGCGCCGCTCGAGGCAGCCGAACTCGGCGCGCTCGGCCGCGATGCGGATGTCGGCCAGGAGCGCCGTCTCCAGCCCCGCGGCGAAGCAGAAGCCGTTCACGGCGGCGATGATCGGCTTGAAGATGTCGGCCCGCCGC
>MGBV01000223.1:12665-26636 GCA_001788415.1 Candidatus Rokubacteria bacterium GWC2_70_16
CCTCGAGGTCCCAGCCCGCGGAGAAGGCCCGGTCCCCGGCCCCCGTGATGATGGCCACGAAGGCGGCGTCGTCGTCCCGGAAGGTCTTCCAGGCGGTCTGCAGCTCCTCGGACGTCTTCTGGCTGATGCAGTTGTGCACCTTCGGACGGTTGAGGGTGATGGTCACCACGTGGCCCGTCTTCTCGTACAGGATGTTCCGGTACTGCGTCCTGCCCCTTCCCGCCCGGGCGCGCGCCATCACTTGCCCTTGAAGGTGGCCGTGGAGCGGGTGAGGAACGCCTGCTGGCCGGCCAGCCAGTCCTCGGAGCGGCAGAGGTAGCTGAAGGTGTCGGTCTCGAAGGCGATGCCCTCCCGGAGCGGCCGGCCGATGCCGTGGAGGACGGCCTGCTTGGCGGCGCGCGTGGCCAGCGGGCCGTTGGCGGCGATCTGCCGGGCGATCTCGGTGGCCTTGTCCATCAGGCGGGCCAGCGGGACCACGTGGTTGACGAAGCCGATGCGGTAGGCCTCCTGGGCGTCGTAGATCTTGCCCGTGAGGATGATCTCCATGGCGCGCCCGAGGCCGACGATGCGCTGGAGCCGGGAGCAGCCCCCGTCGCCGGGCATGAGCCCCCACCGGATCTCCTGATGCCCGAAGGTGGCGTGCTGGGCGGCGATGCGGATGTCGCAGAACTCCGCCAGCTCGTGGCCGCCCGCGATGCAGTAGCCGTTGATGGCGGCGATGATGGGCGTGTGGATCTCGTAGCCGCCCGAGATCCCCGCCCAGCCGGGTCCCTGGAAGGCGCGCCGCCGGTTCTCCTCCTCGGAGGTGTCGCGGATGTGGGGGATGAGCGTCTTCAGATCCGCGCCGCTGCAGAAGGCCTTGTCCCCGGCGCCGGTGAGAATGGCCACGCGCACGTCCCGGTCGCGCTTGACCTCCTCCCAGACGGCCAGCAACGCCCCGGACGTCTCGACGTCGATGCAGTTGTGGACCTCGGGACGGTTCAGCGTGACATGCGCGAGATGGCCGCGCTTCTCGTAGATCACCGTCGGCATCCGGGTTCTCCTTTCTGTTCGCGGTGGGGGATGCGGCGCCCGGCGGACGCGGCCCCGGGCTCGCGGGGGCGGCGTGGCTGTCTCAGGAGCGCGGGGCCGGGTCGGGGACCCGGGAGCGGAGGTGAAGGATGGCCTCGAGGACGCCTCCCGCCACGGAGCGGGCCTTGTCGGACACCGTGAAGCAATGCTCGGGCCGCGCCCGGGGATCCACATCCCCGATCTTCTGCCCGGCGCGCACCTGGCTGCCGTCGCGGATGAGCCCGCGCAGGACGCCCGCGATCGGCGCCGTCACGGGCTGCCCCTCGACGTCGCCCACCTCCGCCCCGGCCTCCACGCTGTCGCCGATTGTCCGAAGCGCCCGAAGCCTTCCCGCGGCGGGCGCCCGCAGGAGCCGCTCGGTGGCATACCCCCCGATCTCCCCGGGCACGCCGGTGTTGGGCTCGGCCTGCCCGTCGAGGATCACCGACCCCAGCGCATGCCCTCGATTGGTCTCGATCACGGCGTCCACATCGAGGCCGGCCGTGAAGCCGGGCCCGAGCCCGATGACCGCCGCCGCCTCGCCCCGCTCCGTACCCAGGTTCCGCTTCGCCATGCGCGCGTCCACGACCGCGACGGGGGCGAGACGGGCCCGGGCCCGGTCCTCTGGATCCACGAGCACGGCCACATCCCCCGAGCGGGCGATGCGCCGGGCCGCGGCGGGACTCTGCGCCAGCCGGGCGCGGATGCCCTCCACCGACACCGTCCCCTCGTGGACCGCCTCCGAGAATGCCACCGTCCGCCTCACCGCAGTCGGAGCGCCGAGCTCCGTCATGACGACGGCGAAGCCGCATCTCGCGAGCCTGACGGCGCAGCCGGTGGCCAGATCGCCCGCACCCTTGACGAGAACGAGCGCCCGGCGGGTCATCGCGCGGCGCCGCTCCGCGCGGCGGCGGCGCCGGTGGTGCGCCGCACCTGGACCAGCTCCGCCGCGATGGCCACGGCGATCTCCGAGGGCGTCTCGGCGCCGATGCGGAGACCGATTGGGGCATGCACCCGCGAGATCAGGTCGGCGGGCACCCCCGCGGCCTCGAGATGGCGGAAGACCTCCTTCACGCGGCGGCGGCTGCCGATCATCCCGATGTAGGCCGCGTCCGAGGCGATCACCGCCCTGAGCGCGGCCTCGTCGTGCTGGTGGCCGCGGGTGACCAGGACCAGATATGTGGACGGCCCGATGGGCCGCGCCGCCAGCACGACCTCCACGGGCCCCACCAGGACGGTCTCGGCCTCCGGGAAGCGCTCGCGGCTGGCGAAGGCGCTCCGGTCGTCCAGCACCGTGACCTCGAAGTCGAGGAGCGTGCCCAGCTGCGCCAGTGGCAGGGCGATATGCCCCGCCCCCACGATGACGAGCTCCGGGGCAGGCGCGAGGGCTTCCACGAAGACGCCGAGCCCCTCGCCCTCCTCGCCGCGCTCCCATGTGGCGCCCGCGGGACGCAGCCAGGTGAGGCGGCTCTCGCCCGAGGCCAGGGCCGCGGCGGCGAGCCCGCGGAGCACAGGGGCGAGGCCGGCGGGCGCAGCTCCCTGGAGCGCCCCGTCCGGCTCCACCAGCCACTTGGTCCCCACCGGCACCGCGGCGTCGCCTCCCGGGTCCGCCACCGTCACCAGCCAGGCGACAGGCCGGCGCGCCGCGTCCGCCTCGCGCAGGCGGCGCACCACGTCGAGATCCGGAAGCCCGGCGGTCCCGCGATGGTCCCAGCGCCAGCGGTCCACGAAGACCTCCATGACGCCGCCGCAGTTGGTGGGGCTCAGGTCGTTCATCTCCCCGCTGAGATCCACCTCGCAGATCCGGGGCCTCCCCTCTTCCAGCACCCGGACGGCCTCCCAGAACACCTGCGCCTCGCCGCAGCCGCCGCCCACACTGCCCACGATACTGCCGTCCTTCCTGACGATCATGCTGGCGCCCACCTCCCTCGGCGTGGAGCCGCGGGCGGCGATCACCGTCGCCGTGACCACGGGCTCCCCGGCCCGGGCGAGGTCGGCCAGGCGGCGGTGGTAACTCGTCACTCCCCCTCCTGGCGCCCCCCACGCCCGGCCGCGGCCAGCGCCGCCAGGACCTTGGCCGGCGTGATGGGAAGGCTCGTGATGCGGACGCCGGCCGCATCGTACACGGCATTGGCCACCGCGGCCATGACCCCCGAGACGGCGCCCTCGCCGACCTCCTTGGCGCCGAAGGGGCCATGGGGCTCGTTGCTGTGGATCATGCCGCTCACCATGGCGGGGGTGTCGTGGGTGATGGGCAGCCGGTAGTTGAGGAAGTCCGGGTTGAAGACCTGCCCCTCGCGGAGATCCACCCGCTCCTGGAGCGTCTGACCCAGCGCCATGGAGACGCAGCCCTCGATCTGGCCTTCCACGATCTGGGGGTTCAGCGGGAAGCCGCAGTCGTGATAGGTGACGACGCGGAGGACGCGCACCCGGCCGGTCCAGGTGTCCACCTCGACCTCCGCGAGCTGGGAGGCGAAGCCGTAGGCCTCGGTCCACCGCCCCTTGGCCGTGCTGAGGCTCGGATGCAGCCCCGCGTCGGGGACGCTCTTGTGGTACCCCTTGCCGATGATGGGGTCGCCATTGGCCTGCTTCACGCTGGCGGCGATGATCTCGCCGTAGGAGAGCCGTCGGTGGGAGGCCCCCTTCACCGAGACGACCTTGTCGCGCGCCTCGAGGTCGCGGACATCGGCCTCCAGCAGCCGCGCGGCCATCTCCAGGAGCTGCCGCCTGGCGTCCTCGGCGGCCAGCCGCACGGCCTTGCCGGTGACGAAGGCGCCGCCAGAGAGGAAGGAGCCGAACTCGATGGGGGTCAGCTCCGTGTCCCCGGAGACGATGCGGATGTCCGAGAGCGGCACCCCCAGCTCCTCGGCGGCGATCTGCGACAGCGTCGTCTCGGACCCCTGCCCCATCTCCACCGTGCCCGCGAAGAGCGTGGCCCCTCCGTCGTCCGCGAGCTTCAGCACCGCGGCGGAGGCGAAGGGGTAGTACGGCGACCCGCTGAACATGGAGCAGGCCGATAGCCCGACCCCCCGCTTGAACCGCTCCGTCCCGGTCCAGACGCTCCGCCGGCGCTTAGCCTCCCAGCCGCCGTCGCGGGCGGCCGCCTCGATGGAGTCCTTGAGGCCGCAGGAGCGCAGAACATCGCCGCTGGTCGGCATGACCTCGCCCTGGGTCCGCGCGTTCCGCCGCATCAGCTCCACCATGTCGATGCCGAGGTCCTCGGCCAGCATGTCCATGTGCGAGTCCACGGCGAAGCGGATGAAGGGCGCCCCGTGGCCCCGCTTGGGGCCCTTCACGGGGTTGTTGGTGTAGACCGCCAGACCCTCGTAGCGCAGGGCCGGGACGCGGTAGACGGGGATGTTGTACGAGTAGCAGAGAAAGATGACCACGGGGCCCGTGCCGCGGTAGGCGCCGGTGTCCACCACCACCTGGATGTCCTGGGCCGCGATGATGCCGTCCTTGCTCACCCCGGTCTTGACCCGCACCGAGGCCTGGAAGTCCATCCGGGTCGTTGTGAGCGACTCCTCGCGGGAGAGCTCGATCAGCACGGGGCGCCCCGCCTTGCGGCTCAGGAGCGCGGCGGCGATCTCGTAGGGGAAGACGTCGATCTTCCCGCCGAAGGCCCCGCCCACATAGCTCTTGTGGATGCGCACGTGGCTGATGGGCAGTCCCAGCGCCTTGGAGAGCACGAAGCGCTTGTAGAAGATCCCCATGCTGGACACGTGCATGTTGAGCTTGCCGCCCTGGTCCCAGAAGGCCACCGCGGCATGGGGCTCCAGCGGCGCATGCGCCACCGGCGCGACCTCGAAGCGGTCTTCCCGGACGTGGTGCGCGCCGGCGAAGCCCCCGCTCAGGTCGCCGAACTCGACGTAGGTGCGCGCGGCGACATTGTCCTGGCGCGGGACGGGATCGGACTGGGGACGCCCCCGCGCCCCCCAGTCCTCCCAGATGGTTTTGCCGGGGTAGTCGAATTCGTGCACCAGGGGGGCGCCGGGGGCGAGGGCGCCGGGAGCCGTGAAGACCGCGGGAAGCGCCTCCCAGTCCACGCGGATGAGCCGGAGGGCCTCCTCGGCGGTCTCGGCGTCCACCGCGGCGACGGCGGCGATCTCGTCGCCGATGTAGCGCACGCGGTCCAGCGCCAGGGGCGGCTCGTCGGCCGGGTAGCGGGGGGTGTCCACGAAGGCCACCCTGAGCCCGGCCGTGTCGCGCCCCGTGACGACGGCGTGGACGCCCTTGAGGCGCTCCGCCCGGCTCGTATCCACGTTGAGGATGCGGGCATGCGGCCACGGACTCCTGAGGATCTTGCCCCGCAGCATGCCGGGCAGCCGCACATCGGCCGTGAAGCTGGCCGCGCCGGTCACCTTGTCCCGGGCATCGACGCGAGGCAGCGGCTTGCCGACGACTGCGTAGTCGCTCATGCGCGCGTTGTTGCCGCGGGGGCCGCGGGGCCGGTGCGATCCGTGGTGGCCTGAGACAGGCGCGGGGCGGCTCCGTGGAGGCGGCGGATCGCCGCGCGGACGGCGTCGAGGATCTTCACGTACCCCGTGCAGCGGCAGAGGTTGCCCGACAGCGCCTCCAGGATCTCGGCCTCCCCGGGCTCGGGATGCTCGTCGAGGAGCGCCGTGACGGTGATCAGCATCCCGGGCGTGCAGAAGCCGCATTGCACGGCCCCGTGCTCGACGAAGGCCTCCTGCACCGGGTGCAGGGCGCCCCCCCGGGCAAGGCCCTCGACGGTCACGATCTCGCGCCCCGAGGCCTCCACGGCCAGCGTGAGGCAGGAGCTGACGGGCCGGCCGTCCAGGAGCACCGCGCAGGCGCCGCAGGCGCCCAGGTCGCAGCCGCGCTTGGAGCCCGTCAGCCCGAGATCCTCGCGCAGCACGTCCAGCAGGGTCCGCTCCGGGCGGACCACGAGGTCGTGGGTCTGGCCGTTCACGCTGAGCTGGACCAGCTGCTTCATGGGGTCCTCCGTCCCTGCGCCGCCGCGGCGGCGCGGGCGACCGCGTCCACCGCCATGAGCCCCGCGAGGCGCCGCTTGTGCGGCACGGCCTCCGTGAGGAAGAGCGCCCCGAGGGAGCCCGTGGCCAGGCGCGCCAGCTCCCGGTCGCCCTCGGCGGGGACCGGGCCTCCGGCGAGCGCCGCCTCGAGCTCGGGCAGGCGGCACGGCGCCGACCTGGCGCCGGTGAGCGCGATGCGAGCGGAGGCGATCGTCCCGCCCGGCGACAGCGCCACCGCGGCGGCGGCGCCGAGCAGCGGGAAGTCGATGGACTCGCGCTGGCTGTGCTTGAGATAGGCCGTCCCCGAGCGCGCGGGAGGCGCGGGCACCGCGATGTCCGTCACGATCTCCGCCTCGCCCTTGGCCAGGGGCCGGAGCCCCTCCCCCGAGTACAGCGCCTCCACCGGCACGATGCGCTCGCCGGCGGGGCCCGCGAGGGTGGCGCGCGCGCCCACGGCGATCAGCGCCGCCGGCGTGTCGGCGGAGAACAGGGCGACGCACACGTTCTGCTTCTGGTTCACGTAGCATTGCTCGCCGCCCGCCTTCTGGCACAGCGCCCGGCTGGCCCGCCAGGCCTCAGTCTGGTTGTAGTACCAGCACCGCGTGTCGAGGCAGACATTGCCGCCGAGGGTGCCGCGATTCCTGAGCAGCGGCGAGCCGGCCTGAGCGGCCGCCTCGGCCAGCGCCGGGCACACCGCGCTGACCAGCGGAGAGCGGGCGACAGCCGCGAGCGTCGCGAAGGCGCCGATGGAGAGGCCCCCCTCGGCTGTCGTCGCGATGTCCCGGTGGCCGGGGATGCGTGCGAGGCTCACCAGGTGGCGCGCCCGCAGGACGCCGTACTTCAGCGCGGGGACGAGGTCGGTGCCGCCAGCCAGAGGGGCCGCCGCGGGGCCGTGCTCGCCCAGCAAGGCCACCGCCTGGGCCAAGGTGGTCGGGGCGTGGTACTCGATCCGGGTCGCGGTCATGGCTGCCCTCAGGAGGTCATGGGGTGGCGCCGCTCGGGGGAATCCCAGGCGCCGGGCGGGTCGTAGTCGTCGACGACGCCGTGGAACTTGTGACGGCGGTCTCCATGGGCCCGCCACACCGCTGCCAGGCTCTCGAATCCGGACAGGTAGCGCAGCGCCGACTCCGCCGGCTCGGCCATGGGCATGTCACCGCTCTCGTAGCGCTTCACGCCTTCCGCGGGATCGATCCAGAAGCCCTCGGAGGTCTCCTCGGTGAAGAGCCGGGGCGCCTGCCCCTCGGGGAGCGGAGCGAGGAAGAAGCGCGCCGTGAACCGGATGGGGCTCGAGGGAGGCGTGATGAAGTGCGAGAGGTAGTGGAACGGGGCAAGGTCGAGGTACCAGTCCTCCCCCTCGAGCAGCGCCGGGAAGGACGTCTCGTCGGCCATGAGCCTCCGCCGCATCTCCTCCACCCGCGAGCGCACGCCCGGATCCGTGACGGGGATGGGCCGCCCCTCGCCGTCGCTGGCCGCGAGGATGCCCGTCTCCTCCAGGAGCTCCCGCGCGGCGGTGACCCAGAAGGCCAGCGGCGGAACGCCGTCGCGCTCGGGGAAGCACCGGGCCGCCGCGGCCGGCTCCAGGCCGCGGCAGCGCGCGAAGGCAGAGCCTGTCGCATCGGAGGCATCCACCTTGCCCCCGGGGAAGGCGTAGTAGCCGCCGAGGAAGCGCATGCTCTTCTGGCGGCGGATCAGGTACACCTCCAGCGGGCGCGCCTCGCCCGGACGCACCAGCAGCACGGAGGAGGCGGGCCTGGGATCGACCGGGGCCGCGCGGCGGGTCACGCCCGCCTCACGAGGAGGGGGCGTCCGCGCGGCGCAGCCGGGCCAGCTGGTCCAGGAGCGCGTCGGCCGAGATGGGCTTGGCGATCACCTGGTCCACGAAGCGGCTCGCCTCGCTGGCGGTGACGCCCTCGCCCCACCCCGTGAGGAGGAAGACGGGCGTCTCGGGCGAGCGCGTCTTCACGCCCGCCGCCACCTGCCAGCCGTTGGTGCGCGGCATGCCGAGGTCGGTGATGACCAGGTCGTGAGCGGCGGGATCGAACAGCGCCAGCGCCTCCTCGCCGCTGGACGCCGTGGTCACCGCATGCCCCCCGGCGCGCATCATGTCGGACAGCACGGTGAGCAGGCGCTGGTCGTCGTCCACCAGCAGGACGCGCGCGGCCTGCGCCGCCTCCACCGGCGCCACCACGGCCTCGGAGGGCGGGATGATCTGGAAGCGGCTCGCGTGCAGCCTGAGCCGCACCGTCGTGCCCTTGCCCTCCGCGCTCTCGATGATGAGGCTGCCGCCGTGACGCTCGACGATGTCAGCCACATCCGCCAGGCCCCGGCCGGGATGGCCGCCCGGCAGCCTGCCCAGCGAGCGGTCGGCCACCCGGCGCCGGATCTCCTCGGGCATCCCGACGCCCGTGTCGCTCACCTCCAGCACCACCCAGCCCGACTCCTCGCTGGCAGCCCGGATCCCCAGCGTGCCCCCATAGGGCATGGCGGTGACGGCGTTGAGGATGAGCTGCACCAGCGCGTCGCGCAGCTCGAAGCCGTTGCCCTCCACCGGGGGGATGGCCGCCAGCTCCTGGGTGACCGCGATGAGGACCCCCCGCCGCTCGGCCTCGTCGCGCCACCGCGGGGCCGTCATCTCCAGGGCCTCGGCCACCACGCCAGGCAGCCCGACGGGGCCGAAGGCCACCTGCGGCTCGCGCGAGACGAACTCCTGGAAGCGCCGCACCGACACCGAGGCCTCTACGGCCACGTCCCGGATCACCTTGAGCCGCCGGATCGCGGTGTCGCTCTGCACCTCCTTGAGGAGGAGCTCCGTGTAGGCGAGGATGGCCGCCAGCGAGTTGTTGAAGTTGTGGGCGAGGCCGCCGACGGTCTCCCCCAGAGTGCGCAGGTCGATGGTGCGGCCGAGGGGCGCCGGGGATTCGTCGAGGCGCCGGTTCAGCTCGCGCGCCCAGCTCCGGAGCGCCAGGACCGAGCGGTCCAGCTCGACCTTGGTGCGGGACATCTGTCGGGCGATGTCCCGGATCTCCTCATGGTCGGCGAAGAGGAGCGGGTACGCAGGCGTCTCGGGAGCATCCCGAGCGACCCATTGCGAGACCTTCCGCCGCAGCTCCTCGAGCATGCCCCCGGATCTCAGAGGTTCACGAGCTGGGCCACCCGCTCGCGATGGTGGGTCGCATCTCCGAAGGTGAGCTCCGACCCCTTCGCTCGCTTGAAGTAGAGGTGCAGGTCATGCTCCCAGGTGAAGCCGATGCCGCCGTGGAGCTGGATGCCCGCCGCCGCCACCCGCCGGTAGGCGTCCGAGACATACGCCTTCGCCATGCTCACCGCCAGCGGCCCCTCGGGCACGCCCTCGTCCATGGCCCAGGCGGCGTAGTAGGTGATGGACTTGCTGTTCTCCACGTCCACCAGCATGTCGGCGGCCTTGTGCTTGACGCCCTGATAGGAGCCGATGGGCCGGCCGAAGGTCTGCCGGATCTTGGCGTACTCCACGGTCATCTCGAGCACCTTCTGGGCGCCGCCGCACATCTCGGCGCAGAGGGCCACCGTGGCCCGGTCCAGCACGCGAGCGAGCGGTGGCCAGCCGCCTCCCACCTCGCCCATGACGGCCTCGGCACCGACGCTGACGCCGGTGAGCGTGACCTCGCAGAGCTTGCGCGTCTGGTCCATGGTCGGCAGGAGCGTGACCGCAAGGCCCGCCGTCCCCTTGGGCAGCAGGAAGAGGGTGATGCCCTCCTCGGCCGTCTTCCCCGACGAGGTGCGCGCGGCCACCACGATCGCATCGGCGGTGTGGGCGTCGTGCACGAAGAGCTTGGTGCCGGAGAGCAGGAATCGGTCGCCGTCCCGGGAGGCGGCCAGCGTCACGCCCTCGGGCCCGAGCATGGCGCTGGGCTCCATCCAGGCGAGCGTCGCCCGCCTCTCGCCCTCGGCGATCTTCGGGAGCCACTCCTTCTTCTGCGCCGCGGCGCCCGCCTCCAGGATGGCCAGGCCGCCGAGGACGACGGTGGAGAAGTAGGGACCGGGCACCACGGCCCGCCCCATCTCCTCCATGAGGACCACCAGGTCCACGAAGCCGAGCCCCATCCCGCCGAACTCCTCGGGAGAGATCAGGCCCAGCCACCCCTGCTCGGCCAGCCTGGCCCACAGGGCGGGCTCCATGCCCTCGGGGGCCTCCATGAGCCGGCGCACCTTCTCCGACGGGCACTCGTTCTCGAAGAACTTGCGGGCCGTGCTGCGCAGCAGGTCCTGCTCCTCGCTGAAGCCGAAGTTCATGGGATTACCCTTTCGGGAGGCCGAGCACGCGCTCGCCCGTGATGTTCTTCTGGATCTCGGTGGTGCCGCCCTCGATGGAATTGGCCAGCGAGCGCAGGAAGCTGTACTGCCACAGCCCGCTCTCGACGGTCCAGCGGCTCCCCCGGGTCAGCTGGGAGTAGGGGCCCTGGATGTCCATGGCCACCGCCTGGAGGCGCTGGTGGGTGTCCACCCACATCAGCTTCCCCGTGGAGGCCTCGGGGCCCGGCACTTCCCCCTTGAGGAGCCGGGTGATGGCGCGCGCCCCCGTGTACTTGAGCGCCTCCGTGTGGATCCAGAGGTCCGCGATCTTCTGGCGGAGGATCGGGTCCTCCGTCGCCGGCCGGCCAGCCTTGCGCGTCCGGCGGGCCAGCTCGATCAGCCCGTCCAGCGCGATGCGCAGGCGCACCTGGAGCCCGAAGCCCAGCGCCAGCCGCTCGTACATGAGCGTGGCGAGGCCCACGGCCCAGCCGTTGTTGAGGCCGCCGAGGATGTGCGACTCGTGCACGCGCACGTTGTCGAAGTAGACCTCGTTGAACTCGGGGTCCCCCGTGATCTGCTTGAGGGGCCTGACGGTGATCCCGGGCAGCTTCATGTCCAGCAGGAAGTAGGTGATCCCCTTGTGCCTGGGCGCGTCGGGGTCCGTGCGCGCCAAGAGCATCATCCAGTCGGCCACGTGCGCGACCGAGGTCCAGACCTTCTGGCCGGTGACCACCCAGTGCTCGCCGTCCTTGACCGCGCGCGTCTGGAGCGCCGCCAGGTCGCTGCCGGCATTGGGCTCGGAGTAGCCCTGGCACCAGATCTCCTCGCAGGAGAGCATCTTGGCCGGATACCGCTTCTTCTGCTCCTCGGTCCCGTAGGCGAAGATCGTGGGCCCGGCCATGCCGATGGCCAGGATGTTGAGCACCGGCGGGGCCTTCACGAGGGCCATCTGCTCGTGGAGGATCAGCTCCTCCATGAAGGTGAGCCCGCGGCCCCCGTACTCCTTCGGCCACGTGAGCCCCATGAAGCCCGCGTCGTAGAGCTTCCGCTGCCACGTCCTGAGGAAGTCGTAGCCCTCCGCGCGGGGGATGTCGGAGCCTGCCCGGACCTTCTCGACCCAGTCCCCGGGAAGGTTCACCTGGAGCCAGGACCGGACCTCGTCCCGGAAGGACATTTGCTCGGGGGTCAGCGCGAGATCCATGTGCCCTCCTGCTCGGCGAGATGACTCGGAGCCATGAGGATGCGACTGAACGACGGTTCAGCGCCATCATACGGGCCGCCCCGAGACAGTGTCAAGTCAGAGGCAAGCCCGGTCAACGGGGCGGGTGCCGAGGCGTGACCAGTCGGGGTATACTCCGTGCCACTGTATGCCGCCTCCGATCTCCTTGCCCCGCCTGCAGAGCCACCTCGAGGCGCTGTCGGCCTTCGGGCGCGGCGCCCCGGGCCAGGGCATCACCCGCTCCTGCTGGAGCCCCGCCCACGAAGAGGCTCGATCCTGGCTCATCGCGCGGATGAAGGACGCCGGCCTCACCACGTGGATCGACGAGGCCGGCAACACCTTCGGGCGGCGGGGCGAGGGTGGGCCGACGGTGATGACCGGCTCGCACATCGACACGGTCCCCCAGGGTGGCCCGCTGGACGGCGCGCTGGGGGTCCTGGCCGCGCTGGAGTGCCTGCAGACGATCCACGAGGCCGGCATCCGGACGCGGCGTCCGCTGACGCTCGCCGCCTGGAGCGACGAGGAGGGGCGATACCTGGGCCTCTTCGGCTCGCGAGCCTTCGCGGGCCGGCTGGACCCGCGGAAGATCCCCCTCGTGCAGTCGGCGGACGGCGACCGACTCGTGGACGCCATGACGCGGGCGGGCTTCGACCCCATGGAGGCCCCGAAGGCCCGCTGCGATCCCCGGAGGCTCCACGCGTACCTGGAGCTGCACATCGAGCAGGGGCCGCATCTCGAAGCCCAGCGCATCCCCATCGGCGTGGTCGAGGGCATCGTCGGGATCAGGCGGAGCTGGGTCGCGTTCACGGGGCAGCCGGACCACGCCGGGACGACACCCATGGAGCGGCGCCGCGACGCCTTCCTCGGCGCCGCCGAGTACGCGCTCGGGGCGCGGGAGCTCGTCGTGACCCGGGGCAGCGGCAAGAGCGTGACCAACTTCGGGCGGGTCGAGCTGGCCCCGGGCGTCGCCAACATCGTCCCGGCGCGGGCGCGGCTCCTGCACGAGATGCGCGAGCTGGACCCGACGGTGCTGGCCCGCCTCGAGCGCGGGTGCGCTGCCTTCGCCCGTCAGGTGGCGAGGCGCCGAGGGCTCCGGGTCAAGATCGAGCCCCTCTCGCGGAGCGAGCCCGTCCGGTGCGCGCCGCGCGTGATGGAGGCCGTGGAGCAGGCGGCGGCCGAGCTCCGCCTGAAGTACCGCCGCATGCCCTCGGGGGCGGGACACGACGCCCAGATGCTGGCGGCCGTCACGGACTCGGGCATGCTCTTCATCCCCTCGCGGGGCGGGCGGAGCCACCGGCCGGACGAGAGGAGCGACTGGAGGGCCATCGAGCGAGGCACCAACGTCCTCCTCGGCGCGCTCCTGCGCCTGGCGGGCTGAGCGCCCCCGGAGCATATGGAATGGGCCTTTTGAGGGAGAGGGGATGCCAGGAGCCAGGACTGGGCCATGTGAATCATTCCACTTGGTTTTTTTTCACCAATCAAGTAGACTCCGTCGGAACACCACGGGAGAGCTCGAAGAGGATTGCGTGTCGACGATACTGCATCTGCTGCTGGCGCTCGCGCTGACTCTGTTCCTCGGGTTTCAGGCGGGCGCGCTGGTCTTCGTCCTTCGCTCGAGACAGGCCCGCGCGGCCGGACGGGCCGCGCGGCGCACCGAGCTGCTCTGGACCCTGATTCCCGTGATGGTCGTCCTCTTCCTGGCGGCCCGGAGCTGGGTGGCGGTTTTCGATGTGGGGCGCCCGGCGCTGGCCTCGCCCACCGTCCACGCGGAGCGCCCGGCCTCCGACTCCTCGACCCCTCAACGGTAAGGACCCCCATGAGCGAGCGCCCCCGGAGCCCGTTCCGATTCGAGACCGCGGTCCTGCTCCTGGCCGTCCTGACGCTGACAGCCGCCTGCGGCTGGAGCGGCTGGGACACGAAGATGACCACCGTCATCCCCAAGTCGGATTTCGGGAAGATGACCCACGGCGTCTTCATGCTGATCGGGTGGTGGACCTTCTGGATCTTCATCCTCGTGGAGGCCGCGCTGCTCTTCGCCGTGTGGCGCTTCCGCGAGCGCGCCGGGGCGCCGATCCCGAAGCAGATTCACGGGCACACGGCGCTCGAGATCTCGTGGACGGTGGCCTTCGCCGTGATCCTCCTCATCATCGGCATCCCGACGATCCGTGTCATCTTCAAGACCCAGGAGGCCCCGGCCGCCACGGCCCTCCGCGTGGAGGTCACCGGCCGGCAGTGGTGGTGGGAGTTCAGGTACCCGGCGCTCAATGTCGCCACGGCGAACGAGGCCCACATCCCCGTCGGGCAGACGATCGCCTTCCACCTCAACGGGCCGGACGTCATCCACTCCTTCTGGATCCCCCAGCTGGGCGGCAAGCGCGACGTGATTCCGGGTCGGGTCAACCGGCTCGTGCTCACGCCGGACACGCCGGGCGAGTACAT